>CAYNPN010000004.1:0-80746 GCA_964399085.1 Hadarchaeota archaeon (SeqCode)
CGAGGTCCTGTCTCAGACATACCGTGAACCAGTTATTCTCATTCTCTCGCCCAAGAAATTTAAAAATGTCGGATCCATCACCCATCCCATCCACGATTGGGAAGGTGTCTTCTCCGATAAAAAGATAAATTCTTGATTCCGCCTTTCTGCTGAACAATTAAATATTTCGTATGTCTTTACTACTGTGGGTTCCACATGGATATCTCGTGGCCGGTAAAAAATTTAGATTACAAAAAATTGGTTATCGTTCCGATAATCTTAGCAGCCGTTATGGGCTCTGCAATCGCCTATCATTGGTATTCCGAAGGCACGCCCGTTTCTCTGAGCTTGGAGTTTTCGGGAGGCAGTTACATAAGAGTTCAGAATATCGAAAGGCCCTCCGAGAGTCAGATTGAAGATTTCAGAATTGCTTTCGATGAAAACTTTGGAAAAAAGGCTAATATTCACACTTACGCGGACGGTTTGGAGATTGAAACTTCCGCAGATTTAACGGATTTTGAAGATGATCCAAACCAGACGATTAGGCAACTATTATCCGACGCAGGGATTGAGGGTAATCCACAAATTAATACGGAGACGATGGGTTCCATCGTTGCTCAATTATACACTGAACAGGCGAGAAATGCCGCAATTGCCGCTCTTATTGCCATGGCCATTATTCTGTTTATAGCACTTAGACGTCTTACAGCCGTTGGGGGAATTCTTTTGGTTGTGGGATTAGATTTCCTCGGAATATTGGGTGCAATGGCGATCTTGGGGATTCCCCTCAGTCTTTCCTCGATGGCCGGGATTCTTCTGATTTTTGGCTATGCGGTGAATACGAATATTCTCCTGAGCACCAATCTTCTCCGAAGAAAGGGAGAGACAGCCCAAGACCGGGCGGCGAGAGCCATGAATACAGGGGTAAAAATGAGTTCAACCTCGGCTATAGCAATGGTGGTGCTGAATTTAATTACGACCGCTCCGGAGCTTGAGCAGATTTCGGCCGTTTTGGTCATCGGGATTTTGGTTGATATGGTTAACACTTGGCTTTTGAATTCAGGTATACTTTTGAGGCACAAGGCCGGACTGAAGGAGGAATATCATGGCAGGATTTAGGGATAGGAGAATAGTTTTGTTGGTAATCGCTCTACTGTTGTCGGGTTTGTTTATTACTGCCCCTTGGAAAAGCCCAGCCGAAGAGGGTTCTCCCTATCGGCATACTATCAGAGGACCCAATTGGGGGATAGATATAACGGGAGGATCTCGAATTCTTTTACAACTCGACGCTATGGAAGCGGAGTTACAATTCCCAAGTATTCCTCAGGACTTCAGTGAGGTCGAGAACTTTAGGCGAAAATTGGAGGATCGTCTACAGGTCAACATCGAGTTTCTCCCAGGTGATAATGTCCTGAATGATGGGAGATTGAATATTCTGATCGGAAAAAATATTTCTGATAATGCTCTCGCCTCCGTCTTAGGTGATGTGGAACTGATAAGCAACCAGCCTGCGGAATTTACTAGCCCTAAAACCGAGGAAATGAGGGACAGAGTTAAGGTCAATCTCCAAAATCGAGTTGATCCGTATGGTACCTTGGGAGCTCAATTCAAACCAATTGGATCCAGATTCCTTCTTTACGAGGTTTCTTTGGATCCTGAAAATGCGAGAACATTGCTGGGTTCTACAGGTAGACTTGAAATCTACGTTGATAATACTCTTGTCCTCTGGGGCAGAGATATAGTGAGTGTCCAGGCCCCCAGAGAAAAGGCTGGACAAGGAATTGTACTACCATTTAGACTTTCGGATGAGGGGGCGACGAGATGGAAAAATACCACGGAAGGAAAGGGTGGAGAGCCCGGGGTTATCTATCTTGATCGCCCGGAAGATTCGATCGTCCTTTTCCCGAACTCTCTTTCCAATTCTTTCGAAAAGGCTGATCTGAAATTTAATCAGGAAAGCCACAGCCTGAAAGTGGCCGATTTATATTTCCTGCAGGTTCCGTTTGAGAATATTAATACTGTTTCCGAACCCGTATTTAATGAGAATTTCCCCGATTTTATCAAGAAGAGGAGAGATAATCTTTCTCAAATTATTTATCTCGGTGAAGAAAGCGAAATTCCGAACGAAGTAAAGGAAAATGGAAATCTAGCCTTTGATAATATTCAATTACCTTATCTCACACGCCCGCGGAAAGATGAAAGTATATACGAGTGGATAGTGGACGGAGTCTGTGGGGTTAAATCCAGCCCCATTCTGGACGAAAACCTAGCAGGCAAATATACAAGAGAGCTGAATATTACTAATTTGGGCTCTATTGATGAAGGTAGTAGGTTAAGGAGGATACTTGAGCAGGACCTACCAGTTGGAGTTTCCATAGTAAGTCAAACTCAAATAAGCGGAAGATTAAGTGAAGGATTCTTGAGAGAAGCGGCCTTCGCAGGATTGATAGCCTTTATCGTCGTAGGAATATTGGTATATATTTTCTACCGGAGACTAAAGATTGCCATTCCTCTACTTTTCACTATGGCTTGCGAGGTTGTGATTACACTGGGTGCTGCCTCGGCCGTCCCCGATAGTTTGATGTCTATCGGCTTGCCGGGTCTCGGAGGTTTGATTGCGGTAATAGGCACGGGTGTGGATCATCAGATTATTATAGCGGATGAGGTTTTGGGTGAGAAATTTTCTGAGGGTGGAAGATTACCAATTGACAGAAGGACCGGAAAAGCTTTTGCAGTTATATTTTCTGCGGCAGCTACTACTGTAGCTGCAATGGTTGCTCTAGCGTATTTCGGGTTCGGAGCCATGAGGGGCTTCGCGATTGTGACTCTTGCGGGTGTTTTAATCAGTGTACTTATAACTCGTCCCGCCTATGCAAAAATAATAGGAACTTTATTAGAAAGAGAACAAAATAAATCAAGCGGAGGAAAATAGATGGCTTCGGAAGATTTGAAGAAAATTAAGGAAGCCGAGGATGAAGCCAGAAGAAAGATTGAGGAAGCAAAGGAAGAAGCCGATGAGATAGTGGAAGAGGCGAAGGAAGAGAAAGAAGAGATTATCAAGAAGGCTAGAGAAGAGGCAGAGTCGAAAATTGAGGATATGAAGGAAGAGGAAAGTAAGGAAGCTGAGAAGAAAGCAGAAGAAATTACTGAAGAAGCGGAAGAGGAGGTAGCTGAGCTTAAGGAAAAAGCCAGAGAAAAAATTCCCGAAGCTTCCGATTATATTGTAGAGAAAATCACGGAGAGTTAAGCTATGTTAGAACCGGTGGAGATGGCCGAGCTTCGCGTGGTAGTTCCCCTCGAAAAGAGAGAGGAAGTCGTCCGTGCTCTTCATGAGGAAGGAAATGTTCAGCTCGAATCTGTTGATGAGGAATTAGTCAGCGAGCTTGAGCTTGAGAGAGATGTGGCCCCGCCGGCCGTAGGTGAAGTCTCGAGCTTATCGATGGATATTAATCGAATTCTTGATGTCTTTGAGAGGCCTCCAGAACCTGAAAAGTCTACTATCGGTAAGGTTAAGGAAGCCTGGGGTAGCTTTTTCCAACCCCAAGAAATCGAGAGAAAGGAAATTACAGTAGAATCGACTGAAGATGCCTTGGAGGTTGGGAAGGAAACCTTGGAAGAAATCGGCCCGGAGATTGAAGAACTCGATGAAAAGTTAGAAGATCTATCGGGCAGAATTAATGAATTGAAGGAGGAAATTAGAACTCTCAATCTTTTGGAGGGTTTCGAATTTGAAGACCTTTCCCTTCTAAAATCCTCGGAGTTTACCTCCGTGAATGTAGGTACGGTTCCAGCCGGAAAATCGGCAGAGATAGACAAAGAGTTGGAGGAAAAGATTGGAAAAAAATACATTCTTCTAAGTAGCAAGGTGAATGAGGAAGAAGAGATTCTATGTGTTTGGTCCTTGGCGAACGATAAGGATGAAGTAATAGAAACCCTAAATTATCGAGCTTTTACTGCACTTGATTTTCCGGACTTGGAGGGCAGCCCGCCTGAGGTCAAGAAAGAGTTAGAGAGGGAATTAAAGAGGAAAAAGCGGGAGAAGGAAGAATGTTACCATGAGATAAGGGAAATTTCTCAAAAATACAAAAAGGACCTGCTTGCGGTCAATGAGGTTCTAAACATTGAAAGAGAGAGAGCCGAAGCTGTGAATAAATTTTCGAAGACCGAAACTACTACGGTTATGCAGGGATGGGTTCCAAAGGATGAGACGGAAGAAATAGAGCACCTAGTTTCGGAAGCTTCTGATGGGATGTGTCAGGTTAGATTTTCTAACCCTGGAAATCCTGAAAAGGAGCAACCGACTTTACTTCGGAATCCACCAATATTGGAAAACTTTGAAGTCCTGACTAAACTCTTTGGGATCCCAGGTAAAGGAGAAATTGATCCCACACCCCTAATAGCTTTCACTTATATTCTCTTCTTCGGCATCATGTTAACGGATGTCGCGTACGGAGCAATTCTCTTAGCATTGTCTGTAGGCTTGTATATTGGTAAGGGTAGGACCGATGAGAGTTTCCATGATTTTTCGGTCATTCTCATTTTGGGTTCCCTCGCGACTATCGTCACCGGTATAGTGACGGGAAGTTATTTTGGAGACTTATTAATCAAGTATATCCCAATGGCAGAATTTCTTAATGTAAAACAAATATTCTTATACAATCCAATAGATGATCCAATGCCCCTACTTATATTCTCGGTCCTGTTGGGACTTTTCCACGAGTATGCTGGAGTCTCGATTGGTGTCTGGGAGAAGATAAAGCAGACCGAATGGATGGAGGCTCTTGGCGATGGTCTTTCCTGGCTTCTGTTGATTCCGGGCGGCGTGATATTAGTTATGTTGTATCTCTATCCAAATATTCTACCCCAGCCGACGTTTCCCCTCATGGTACTGGGTGGAATATTGATGGGTTTAGCGCTCGTCATGATTATCTATAAGGAAGGACCTTTGGGAATCATGGACGTATTTGATATGCTTGGGAATATCCTGTCTTACACTCGTATTCTGGCATTGGCTCTGGTAACTTCCGCTCTCGCGCTTACCTTCAATCAGATTTCGTCTATGGTTTGGGGTTTCCCGTTTGGACTGGGAATAGTGATCGGAGTGATTTTGTTCATAGGAACCCATCTATTCAGCCTGATAATTAACCTGATAAGTGCATTTATTCACTCCCTCCGTCTTCACTACGTCGAGTTCTTCGACAAGTTCTATCGTGGTGAGGGAGAGGAGTTTAAACCTTTTAAGGTTGAAAGAGTACATACTACCGGGTGAAAATAAATGGTAGAATTAGAGGCGGCAATTGCTACAATTGGTGCTGGAATTGCCATTGGTGGTGCTGGATTAGGTTCCGGCATTGGTCAAGGTATCGCTGCATCGGCAAGTGCTGGTGCTACAGCTGAAGATCCAGGATTCTTCGGTAGAGGGTTAGTATTTACAGTTCTTCCGGAGACTCAGGTTATTTACGGTTTGGTTGTGGCGATTTTGATTCTTTCCGGAGCCGGAGTACTGTAGCTGAAGTTTTTCCAAAGAGGGAAGAAAGAATGTTTGAAGTAGGGTTAGGAAGAGTAGTAGCATTGCTAGCTCAAAAGATGAGAACGGCCCCCTTCGCTTTGGCTATTTTGGGAGCGTCTAGATAATAAGGAAATTGCAGGATTGATTGAGGTTGCTATCGATTCAACTCATTTCAGCGAATGGTTTATCTTGTCGGAATTTTTCCCGAACAGAAAACCTTTTCAAAATTAATGATTGGTTAAGTATTAGATTCCGGAATAAATTTAACTAAAAGCCGAAAATCAAAAGGTGGATTGAACATGGAAGGTCTGGAAAATATAACTAAGGAAATTAGGAAAGAGGCCGAGGAGGAAAGAGAGGAGATACTGGAAGAGGCTAAAGAGAGAGCTGAAGATATAAAGGAAGAAGGTGAGAATGAAGCCGAGACTGAGAAGAGGAGGATTACCAGTAGGGGGGAAAGGGAAGTCGACAGAATGAAGCGAAGGATTATTGCAAATGCGCGTAGAAAAGCCCGACAGAATAAGCTTCAAGCCCGAGAGGAAATGATTCAAAAAGCTTTGGACGATGCAAGGGAAAAGCTTGTTGAGTTGAAGGATGATAAAGAAGAATATAATACCATTCTAAAGAATCTCATAATTGACGCTGGCGCTGCTGTGGGCGGTGGAGATTTGAATGTTCTTGTTTTAGAGGAAGATGAAGAATTGCTTTCATCAGAAGATTTAAGCGATATTTCTGAGAAGATAAGTGAAAGAGCAGGAAAGGATACATCCTTGAATTTAGAGCCTGGCCTAAAGGATGCAGAAGGTGGGGCGGTAGTGGAGAAGGCGGATGGTAGTATTTCTAGTAATAATACGTTTGAGGCTAGGCTCAAGAGAAAAAAAGAATCCCTTAGATCTGAAGTCGCCAAGATACTTTTCGGAAGTTAAGGGATCACTATGCTCGAATTTCTTAATCAGATCTTATCAGAAATCCCTCCGATTTTAAAATTCGTTATTTTTACGGGTTTGGCTGCGGTGGCATCAGCCTTCTTGGTATCTCTCTTATACAGCCGGGTTCAAAGATATGGTGCCTATGCTTACTCCAATGCCCGAATAAAGGCGATGCTGGGACATATTTTTAGGGGCAACGATCTCAATCCTCTCGTCAAGAGTAGGGACTTGCAGGCGTTGGTTAGTCTTCTTGAAGATTCTCATTATTCCCCCTATTTGGAGGGAATTGAAGAATTTTCCCCCCTGAATATGGAGATGGCCCTATGGCGTTATTTGGGCGAAGTCTATAGTAGAATAACAAAAATTTCCCCCGATGAAATCGAAGATATCTTCAGTGAGCTGGAGAGGATACGCGCAATAGAAAATATTAAGATTATCCTTATTGGAAAATTTGCAGGTTTTTCACCGGAGAGTATTGAATCCGAGCTTTTGCCCAAAAAGTTTCTCTCGGAGAGAGTTATTGAACAAGCTATCGAGGCCAATAGTTTCAAAGAAGCGGTGAATGCATTCGAGGAGACGGAATTTTGGGATATAATAAACGAATCTCTGACCGAATTTGAGGAGACGGGAAGTTTGTTGCATATATGGTTCGGATTGGAACGAAATTACTGGGAAGGAGTCTGGAGAAGGATAAGAGTCTCCAATGCAAGCGGATCGGATGTAATGGAGAATGCTGTCGGTATGAAAATTGACATTATGAATATTATGACTGTTCTAAGGTGTAAGAGTGAAGGAGTAGACCCCAGTCGGATTGAGGAATTTATCATTCCCATTTACTATAAACTAGAGGAGAGGGATTTGAAGGGAGCAATGGAGGCCGATGATGCCGGTGAAGCTGTCGCGCTTTTGGAGGATACTGAATACGGGGAATCCTTTTCGGAAGCCATGAATGAATTTGAGGAAAGTAACTCAGTATATGTCTTCGAAAGGGCTCTGGAGGAGCTACATCTGAAGAAACTGAGAGCTTTGGCTATCCAGAACTCGACGGGAGCGGGGCCCCTAATAGCGTTTTTCCATGAAAAACAATTTGAAGTGAAAAATATAATTACAATTGTCAATGGAAAATCTGAAAATAAGGAAAACGAGGAGATTAGAGAAAAGCTTGTAATTCCCGGTGTGAAAGGATGAAGATAGTTAGTATTACCGATCCTACTACGGCAGACGGTTTAAGGCTAGCAGGTGTGAAAGATACCTACAGTGTCGAGGATATTGCTGAGGCAGAGAAACTCCTAGAGGAGAATATGGCCAGGGAGGATGTTGGTGTGATTATTACGACCGAGAGCTTGGCCCAGGAATTGGATGAAAAGATACTTGGATTAAGAGAGGAGAAGGAAAAGACAACCCCAATACTTATAGAAATTCCGAGCAAAGAAGGACCGGTACCAGAGAGAAGAGAAGTTATTGGAAAGCTTGTTAAACGTGCAGTCGGAATAAAATTAGAAAGATAAGGTGATCAGATGGGAAAGTTAATTCGAATCTCGGGTCCGGTAGTCATTGCGGATGAGATGAGAGGAACCGAGATGTACGAGCTGGTACGAGTCGGCGATGAAGGTTTGGTCGGAGAAATCATCGAGTTGGAAGGAGATACTGCTACGATTCAGGTTTATGAAGAGACTGCAGGAATAAAGCCGGGAGAACCGGTGGAACGTTCCGGTGAACCTCTTTCTGTGGAACTTGGACCCGGACTTATCGGCACTGTTTTTGATGGTATTCAGAGACCACTGCCCAGGATAAGGGAGAAAACTGGTAGTTTCATCGAACGTGGAGTAGAGACTTTTTCCATCCCGAGAGATGTTGAATGGGAGTTTGAACCCGATGAAGAAATGGAGGGAGAGGAAGTAACCACCGGAGACATAATCGGTACAGTTGACGAATCGAGCCTGATGGAACACAAGATTATGATTCCTCCCGGAGTCGAGGGGGAGCTAACTCATCTGGTCGACGAAGGGATGTACACGGTAACGGATACCGTGGGAGTAGTTTCCAACGAGGATGGCGAGGAGGAGATAACGATGATGCAAGAGTGGCCGGTCAGAGAGCCACGACCTTATGACGAGAAACTTCCGCCCAAAATTCCTCTAATTTCTGGACAAAGGGTTATTGATTCATTCTTCCCCGTGGCGAAAGGTGGAACTGCGTCTATTCCCGGTGGATTCGGCACGGGAAAAACTGTCATGTTGCATCAGATGGCTAAGTGGTCGGACACTCAAGTAGTGGTATATGTGGGTTGTGGAGAAAGAGGAAACGAGATGACCGACGTCCTTCTTGAATTCCCCGAGCTCGAGGATCCGAGGACCGGCGAACCCCTCATGGATAGAACGTCACTTATTGCTAACACTTCTAATATGCCCGTCGCCGCCAGGGAGGCGAGTATTTACACGGGCATAACAATAGCTGAGTACTTCCGAGATATGGGTTACGATATCGCCCTAATGGCGGACTCAACCTCAAGGTGGGCCGAGGCCCTTCGTGAGATTTCCGGACGCCTCGAGGAAATGCCCAGTGAAGAGGGGTATCCCGCATATCTCGCGTCGCGTTTGGCGGAGTTCTATGAAAGGGCTGGCCGAGTGGTGACCGCAGGTCATGAGGATCAAAGAGGATCCGTGACGGTCATGGGAGCAGTTTCACCCCCAGGTGGAGACTTCTCGGAGCCGGTTACTCAGAATACCCTCAGAATAATTAAGACCTTCTGGGCCTTGGATTCTGATCTGGCGGATAAGAGACATTTCCCAGCTATCAACTGGCTGACTAGTTATTCGGGTTATATTGACAGAGTGGATGAATGGTGGGAAGAAGAAGTAGGAGGAAACTGGAGAGAATATAGAGATAAGGCAATTGAAATCCTGCAGGAGGAGGACGAACTTCGGGAAATTGTTCAACTCGTAGGTCCCGATGCTTTGCCCGATAGAGATAGGGCCGTGCTTGAGGCCTCCAAGGTGATTCGAGAGGACTTCCTCCAGCAGAATGCCATGCACGAAATCGACACTTACTGTTCCCTCGAAAAGCAGCTTAGAATGTTTGACGTGGCTTTACACTTCTACGACGAGGTCGTAAACGCGGTGGAGGAAGGCGCTCCGGTGGAGGAGGTTACGAGGATACCGGTCAGGGGAGAAATTGCAAGAATGAAGACCCTGCCGGAGGAAGAATTTATGGAACAAGCTGATAAGATTGAAGAAAAAATTGACAATCAGGTAGAGGATACCTTGGAGGAGGCTGAATAAGGATGGCATCCGAAGCGACTGAAAAGACACGCGAGTATAGAACCGTCAGCGAAGTTTCGGGTCCACTGCTGGTTGTCGAGGGAGTCGAGGGCGTCGGTTACGACGAGGTCGTCGAGATAATTACCCCAAGTGGACAGGAAAAGAATGGACAGGTTCTCGATGTCGAGGAAGATCGCGCCGTGGTACAGGTTTTCGAGGGTACTAGTGGAGTAGATGCTTCGCAGACCCGAGTCAGGTTTACAGGTTCGACCATCAAATTCCCAGTCTCCATGGATTTGCTGGGAAGAGTATTCAGTGGAAGGGGAGAGCCCATAGATGGGGGCCCCCAGGTCATTCCGGATGAGGAGTTGGATGTTTATGGAGCTCCGATGAACCCCTCCGCTAGGGACTATCCCACCGACTTTATTCAGACGGGTATGTCGACCATCGATGGGATGAATACACTCGTGAGAGGACAGAAGCTTCCCATTTTTTCAGTTTCAGGATTACCACACAACGAGCTCGCCGCTCAGATTGCACGGCAGGCAACCATTCCAGGTGAAGAAGAGGAGTTCGCCGTCGTCTTCTGTGCGATGGGAATTACTCACGAGGAGGCTTCCTTCTTTAGGGAGAATTTCGAGGAGACAGGAGCCTTCGAGAGAGTTACGATGTTCCTAAACCTCGCCGATGATCCTGCCATTGAGCGCATTCTTACACCGAGGATTGCCCTGACCACGGCCGAATATTTCGCGTTCGAGCAGGATATGCACGTTCTGGTTATTTTGACCGATATGACCAACTACGGTGAGGCTTTAAGGGAGGTTGCGGCCGCCCGTGAAGAGGTGCCCAGCCGCCGGGGATATCCTGGTTATATGTATACGGATCTCGCCTCTATTTACGAGCGCGCTGGCAGGATACAAGGAAAGGAAGGATCTATAACCCAGATGCCTATTCTGACGATGCCCAGTGATGATATTACTCATCCTATTCCGGACCTGACGGGATATATTACTGAGGGTCAGTTGGTCATGGAGAGAGAGCTCCACAGAAAGGGTATATATCCACCCCTTAACGTGTTGCCCTCGCTTTCCCGTTTGATGAAGGATGGGATAGGTGAAGGCCAGACCCGTGAAGATCACAGCGGTGTGGCTAACCAGCTGTATTCGGCCTACGCTGAAGGGAGAGATGTCCGCTCTCTCGTAGAGGTGGTCGGAGAGGAAGCTCTGTCGGATAGAGACAGGAGATATCTCGAATTCGCGGACAAATTTGAGAACAACTTCGTCAATCAGGGCGTCGAGGAGAATAGAGATCTGGAAAGGACCCTAGAGATCGGGTGGGACCTCCTCGCTGAGTTGCCGGAGGATGAACTAAAGAGAATAGAAGAAGAATACATAGATAAGTATCATCCGCTCCACTAAAGGAGTGCTTCAAAGATGGCTTCTACATCCGAAAATATTCAGCCTACAAGAGGGGAACTCCTCAGACTAAAGAAAAGGATAGAACTGGCCAAGAGAGGACATGAGCTTCTTCGTGAAAAGAGGGATGCTCTCATAACTGAATTCTTCGATAATTTGGATCTCCTCAGAGGAAAGAGGGAGGAAGTCGAAGAAAAGCTGGAAGAGGCCTTCGAGGACCTCGTGGATGCTAAATTGGCGATGGGAGAGGTCGAGTTGAAGAGGTCCGCTAATGCTTCGTCCAGGGAAATTGACGTGGATTTGGACTCCAGAAACATAATGGGAGTAAACGTACCTTTTTTGGAAGCCGAAGGATTGGAGAGAGATGTCACCGAGAGAGGTTATAGCATCCAACAATCTTCATCGAAGGTGGATGAAGCATCGCGGAAGTTCGAAGATGCCCTTCAGGCCATTTTGGAGCTTGCCGAAGCCGAGGAGATTGTCAGACTTCTCGCACAGGAGATAGAGAAGACGAAGCGGAGGGTGAACTCCCTTGAGCACGTCCTCATTCCCAGGCTCGAGGAGAGCAAGGAGTACATCGAAATGAGACTAGAGGAGCAGGAAAGGGAGGACAAGTTCCGGCTTAAAAGAGTAAAAGATAAAATTGAGGGGTAAGCCTCTTTTTTAGGAAGCGGCACGATTTTTATTTAAGAGAGAACCATGGACCATGAAGAATATTTGAGAAAGCAGATTCAGAACCTGAACCGTCACTTGCCGAAGGGTAGGGCTTCTTTGGCTAAACTTCTCAAGCAGGACAAGCCTGGTGTTGAGATAAAGGATGGCTCCACTCATCGGTTCAAGAAGAAGGAATTGGAATATCTTGCGGATATTTTGCCCGAGGAGAAGTATTCGAGGCTAAAGTTACCTATTATAATAAGGATTTCTCCGGAGCTTGGGCGCGGCGCCAGCAAGGTCACGGGTAAAGTGGAACGGGAAGTTTTTAGGAAAATATTGGATAAGGAGGAAGGAGATTCGAACGAAATGGTGATATACCGTCCCGAAATGAGAGCAATCAGGAAGAAGCTTCCTACTACAACCCAGTATGCCTTCATGATTTCGCCGAAAAGAAGGTGATTAGGTTGCCGGAATTTGAAGAGTATGAGGAAGAGGAGAAAAGGATTATTCTCTACTATATGGCTGTTTATCTAAGCTATATAGTAATCGTCGGTGGAATAATCGTGTTTATTCTTCTGATTACAAATTTTAGCATGTTGTTAATTGGGGGTATTTTGACGGCTTATATGAGTTTTTCTTTAGCGATTCTGATGACTTTTCTCCATAGGCCGATTCAAAAATTTTCTTTGAGGAAATATTTTGCTGGAATCAGCGTTTTATTTCTAATTTCATCGATAACGATGTTTTTACAGTATTTTGGGTTTATAGGCTGACTACTTTCAGTTTTATAAGATGCGCTCGGAACTCAAGATCCACATCATCTTATATTATCTCAGTAGAGCCAAGATCGTCATCGCGCAAATAAGATATTAGGCGCCTGCTAAAAATTATTTTCGGATGGATATTCTTCATCCGTTTCCGGCATGATTATTCGTAGCTCAGTGCTTCTACTGGGTCCATGTTGGCCGCGCGCCAGGCCGGATAGAGTCCCGAGATTACACCTATGGCGAATGATAGGCCGAGAGCGATTCCGATCCAGGTAAGGGGTATAATCCCGACGAACCCGATAATCAGGGGCACCATGTAGATTGAGGCTATGTAGGAGAAACCTAGTCCTATTATCCCGCCTATAAGGCCTATCAGACCGGCCTCGAGCAGAAATATGGTTAGCACGTCCAAGTTCTTGGCCCCGACAGCTTTCATCACCCCTATCTCTTGGGTTCTTTCCGAGACTGTGACTAACATTATATTAGCTATTCCTATTCCACCCACGAGGAGGGAGATTGAAGCCACGCCTATAAACAGGAGTTCTATCGTGGAGCTGATGTTCCTGGCAAAATCAAGTATTTCCTGCGACGAGATTATCGAGTATTCTTCCCTCTCCCCTCCCATCTCTTGGAGCTGCTGGGAAGTTCCCTCCCCTCCGAATATCCCAGATTCTCCTTCGGTCTCCTCTCTTTCTATTTCGCCCGCACTTCTTGTTGGCTCCAGCCTCAGTAATCTGTCGAGAGTCCTCTGGGCGTCTTTCTCGACCTCGTCGACCTTTTCTGAACTCTCGGCGTATAGTCCAATCGATGTGTATCCTTGTTCATTGAGCATATCGTTCATGGTGGAGATCGGAATGTATATGGTTTCCATTATACCTCCGCCACCCATTACCATCGATTGCTGCGATTCATAAATCCCCTTTACTCTGAACTCCTCCTCCCTTTGAGTAAGATCCGAGGTGAGAGATAACGTAAAGGTCGATCCAACTGCCATTTGTCTACTGAATGTATACCTCTGGATTTCTCGGTTGATTACAGCCGTAAATTTATCCTGTTCACCGATAGATGCGCCTTGGACCAGAGGCGTTTCCGTCGCTTGGAGATAGCCCGCCTTTACCCCCCTGACCAGGACGTCCTTTTCTCCCCCCCGATATTCGATCGTCCCGATTGTCTCCCGATAGGCCGTGGCTCCGTCGAGATTTGGGAGCCTCCTGAGAGTTTCGTAGATGTGCTCCTCGAAGTATTCATCCTCCCCCCCTCCCCCTTGATTTTGAAAGGAACCCCCCGCCTGAATTTGCACGAAGTTGGCTCCAAGGTTTGAGATTTCCTCTTGAAAGAATGCATCAAATCCGTTTACCATTGCGATGTTGGTGAGAACTGCACCTACTCCGATGAGGACTCCAAGTGTAGTAAGCACTGATCTCAGTTTGTGAGCTCGGATGGTGTCGACGGCCATCCTGAAAATCTCGATTGGATCCAAGATGGCTACCCCCTGTACCAGTGGATTCCTATTATTAGGGTAAGAATAGCAAGAACGGCAATCACTCCGTAAAGAACGGTCGGAGTTTCGGACTGATTTTCCAGATTGACTTGGACGGTGATGGGAGGTCCGGTAATTTCTCTGTTACCCACTCTGTAGAGGGTATGGAAAGTTAGATTTTCCCCGTCTTTTAACTCATCTGTTTCATAGAGAGTGAACTCCACGGGCAGGAATTCGTCCGAGTCCATAGGTCCTATCCAGTAGTAAGGTTTGGGCGTGATAGTGTAGTTTTCCGGTGGGACTGCTCTCACTGCCTCGGCTTGAACTGACATTTCGTTAGTGACCTCCATGGATATCGACACGGGTTCTCCCCCTTCTCCGCTCACGGTTTCGGAAAGAACTAATTGGACCCGCGGACTATGGTAAATCTGAAAATCTACCTTGAATTCCCGCTTGACAATTTTGTCTCCTAGCTCGTAGGTCACTTGGAATTTGGGGGAATTATCTCCGTATTCCAAATCGTCCGCCTCGAAATAGAGCCGCTTTCCTATAATGACTCTGTCCTTTTCTTCCTCCCCTTGGTTCTGAGATGTTCCTGTTCCCCCTCCAAGCAACTGTTGAAGATTGGTACCTTGCTGTGCTTCCTCTGGACTTATCTGTTGGTCGACCGGATTTTTCATTTCCTCCCCCACCCAGTAGCCCTGTGGTAGCACGTTTTCGGTCAGGCTCCTCACTTCCAGATCTTGTGCTTGGGAATCCTGAGATGCGGCCACTACCAGGGTGAACTTTAGCTTTTCGCCCAGATTTATCGGCGAGTTTGAGCGGACGAGGTAGACGCTTACTGGGGCATTTTCGTCCCGGACCTGAAACTCCAGAGTCAGTGGTTTGGAGACACCTAGTTCGTGTACCGCTCTGAGATTGATTTCATTTGAGGAACCTACCTCGTAATCTTTCGGAGGAACCCTAATTTCAACCGTGGTGTACTCATTACCCTGAAGCGTCCCGACCCCATAATCTTCGATCTTTTCACCCACAATTTTGATTCCGGATATTTCGGTGGGCCTTTGATTATGGATCTCGACTTGGGCAGTATAGGTCTCCCCGTTGAATATCCATTCCAGGGGTGGGTTTTCGCTCGGGATTCGGAGGTCAATCGCATTTTCGTATTCGGTGCCAGTGACCAAGATTTCTCTGCTGATGGATTTTTCTTTTGAGTATAGGAATTCGTTTTCGGTGGTATATGCGCTGTATTCGATTGTAAATTCGAGCGTTTTTTCGCCGGAGTTTAACGGCTGATATGTTAGGGTTGCGGGTTCGGAAGAGTCGGATACAATCGTTCCGACGTTGACCGATTTATCTGGGAACCTATCCTCCGAGGTTTCGACTATGACTTCTCTCAACTCTATTCCCGAGGAGTATTTATTCGATACCTCGATCGTGATGTCCTGTTCGGAATTGACTTGGACTTCGGGTGGAATTGTGGTCAGAATGTTCACACCGCCGGTAGTGAAGGTGGATATCGAGCCGTTATCGTAGAAGGTGTTTCCATTGATTCCGAATCTTATTTCAGGATAGAATTCGTAGGTAGTTGCCTTTGAAAGGTTTTCAGTAAAGGTGCATTTATAATTCTCTTTGGTGTATTCGTTTTCCCAGGAAGTATTGGTCCAAGACGTTTCGCTTCCCTTTCTATAGTAGAAGGTTATATCGACGTTTTCGTACCCTCTGTTGTCGATAGAGGCATGAAGGGTGGGCTTTGGACCCAACAAGTGGCTTTTGTCTTTGTATGTGACATTTCCGGTGGTCACTCGAGCATTTTCAGGGTAAGTGCTGAATGATAGGATCTTACCATTGTCCGATTGTGAGGCTCCTTCAAAGTTATTTTTGGGTAATCTGACACTGGCTTTGAATTCATATTTTGTGTATGCGCTGAGATTTTCTATAGTGTTTTCGTAATCAGAGGAGGTAGTATTTTCCCAGCTAGTTTTATTGTCAAATGGTTTTTCGACCGGAGCGTTTTCGTAAAAGAACCTTGCTTCGACCTTGTCGTATCCGGCGAGATCTATCGAGGCATGAAGCGTGGCTGAGATCTTTTTGGTATTTTCGGCATCCTGAGTGGTGACCGAAAGATCGGCGTCAGTTACCTCAAACAGATCCTCTTTTTTCCTTCTTTCCTTGTGATTTTCCTCGTCGATAGCTGTGATTCTTACCTCAGCTTGACCTAGTTTGAATTTATTATCAGGATTGAATACGTAAGAATATGTACTTATATCTCCTCCGTTATCTACCGCTTCGACATCACCTTCCAGGTTATCATATTTCTCCCGAAAATTCTCAGAATTATAAATCCCAATTTCCACGCTTTTTATATTTTTATACCCATTCTCATCTTGAACTTGGAAAGTTATTTCGACATTGTCCCCCCATGTGTTCACTAAATTATCATCCGCTCCAATGTACGTTATCTCCAGAGTATTATTTTCACTTGCATTTTCACTTGCAGCTACTGGGGTTGGAGCTATGGATATTAAGCCTAATATTGTGAGAACCGAGATTATTGAGATGAGACCAAAAGTGGAATAATCTTTCCTCATCAAGCTACCTCCTGGGCGATTTTCTCCCTATCGAACTCCGACTTGGAGGCTATTACTTCCCCATCCTTTAATTGGACTGCCCTTTTTGCCCATGCTGCTATATGATGTTCATGAGTGACCATTACGATTGTTCTGCCCTCCTGATGCAATTCCTCAAATATTTCCATAATACCTTCCCCGGTGTCCGTATCCAGATTCCCGGTTGGCTCGTCGGCTAGGATTATGGCAGGATCAGCAATTAATGCACGGGCGATTGCTACCCTTTGCCGCTGCCCACCGCTCAATTCCGTGGGGAGGTGTTCCAACCTATCTCCTAATCCAACTTCCTCAAGTAATTTTTTTGCTCTTCTTTTTCTTTCATCCCCTCCGACGCTTTGAAAGCTAAGGGGCAATGCGACGTTTCTCAGGGCGGTCATTCTTGACAGAAGATTGAACTGCTGAAAAACGAAGCCGATCTTCTCTCCCCTTATTTCGGCGAGTTCCGATTCCGATAGTCCCGAGGTTTTAATTCCTTCGATTTTTACCTCTCCGGAAGTAGGCCTGAGCAGACATCCGATAATATGCATTAGGGTCGACTTTCCGCTTCCACTCGGACCGGTGATTGAGGCGAACTCTCCTCGATTGATTGTCAAATCGACATTTTTTAGTGCCTTAACTTTGACTTCTTCGCCGTAGACCTTGCTTACATTTTCGAGTTCTAGGACTCCTTCTTCTCCCATGCTACTCATTGAATATGTTTTCTGGCTAGGTATAATAGTTTTTGGCAATTGCCAATAATTTTAAATGTTCGCGATTAGTATTGATATTCGAATCATGCCCCAAGAAGTATGCCTTAATTGTTGGTACTTGTGGAGACCCCGAAGCGATAGTCCCCGAGAATGTCCCAGATGTCATTCCAGGAAGATTACCACTTTGTCGGATGTGGTCGATGCAGTAGAGGCGGTTAGCCGGTGGCTTGAAAAGGATCCTCTAGTGGAATGCTTCATGGGCGACGAACCCGATTTTGATGAATTGGAGCGTAGGTTCAAGGAGAGGGGCCAAAATCCGCTCGATTTGCTCGTTACACCCTTCAGGGCTATGCAGAGCGTGGCCGCTTTTCAAAAGGTCGTGGAAAACGCTCCCTTTTCTCCTAAAAAGAGGATGGACGCTAGGGAGATCATACTCGAAATTGCCGGAGAGTACCAGGAGAGGGGGGATGAGAGGAGAATTGGTGATTTCGTCGAGAGATACATCGAAGAGATGAATGAGGAAGAATGATTCTCATTTCTTACTTGCCATGAGATATATCCGGATTTTTGTAAATTCAAAGAGGAAAACTTAAAAGTTAGAGATATTGGATGATGAATGAGGTTTAAAGATGAGAGAAGTTGCAATCGTAGGCCAAGGAATGAGTAAATTTGGAGCCAGAGAGAATGCTTCAGGCAGGGAACTAGCTTTTGAGGCTTTTGAGGAAACAATGGAAGATGTAGATGCCACACGCGATGATATAGATTCGATGGTCACTGCTTTCGGCGTTGATGAAACAAATCATTCGACTCAACCTTCATCCGAAGTTATTACTTACTTGGGCTTGAATCCCAAAGCCGATTTTAGGACCGAGGCAGCCTGTGCCAGTGGCAGTGCAGCCGTCAGGAGCGGATATATGACAATAGCTTCGGGCCTAGCTGATGTAGTCCTTGTAACGGGAGTGGAGAAGTTAAACGAATTTCCGACACCCCACACGACCGAAGTCTTTGGAAAGGCCGGAGACACGATTTGGGAGTATCCTTACGGCACGACCTTTCCCGGTTATTACGCCATGATGGCTACTGCTCATATGTCTAAGTACGGAACCACCCGAGAGCAACTTTCCGAGGTGGCGGTTAAGAACCATAAATATGCAACTATGAATAAGTACGCTCACATGCCGAAGGAGATTTCGCTCGAGGATGCCGTCTCCGCTAACACCGTTGCCTACCCTCTTAATCTTTACGATTGCAGCCTAATCACCGACGGAGCGGCCTCGGTTCTGCTCGCTTCCGAAGAGAAGGCAAAGGAAATGACAGATACGCCCGTCTGGATTACCGGACTTGGTGGTGGGACTTCGACTTCTACTCAATTTACAAGGTCCGAACATACCTCCATTCGGGGAGCCAGAGTTGCCGCCGACAAAGCCTACAAAATGTCGGGTAGGGATCCAGAGGAAATCGATGTCGCGACAGTCCATGATTGCTTTACAATCGCCGAAATTATCGCCTACGAAGATCTCGGTTTCTGTGAGAAAGGCGAGGGAGGAGAGTTAGTCGAGGAAGGGGAAACCTATGCCGATGGAAAAATCCCGGTCAATCTGGATGGAGGTCTGAAGGCCAAAGGGCATCCAATCGGTGCGACGGGAGTATCCATGAGCGTCGAGATAGCGAAGCAGCTTCGAGGAGAAGCCGGAGAGAGGCAGGCAGAGGGTGCGGAGGTAGGCCTGACACATAATGTAGGAGGAAACGGACAGCACGTATTCGTTCACATTTACGAGAGGAAATGATAGTATGGGATTTGAACAATATACACTCGGGTTATCTCACTCCAAGATTGGTGATAAATTCATAGAATATCTGGATGAAGGAGTGATTCCGGCCACGAAATGCAGTGAATGCGGAGAGAAGTTCTTCCCACCTAAGGCAGACTGTGAAAAATGTATGAGTTCGGATATGGAATGGATGGGACTGGATGTTACTACGGGGGAACTCCTAGCTTTTACGAAGATATATGTCCCTGGAGAGCACTTCTCCAATTTTAATACCCTCTCCCCCGAAGGATATAAACCGATTCCTATTGGGATTCTCAGGTTGGAGGAAGAGGAAGTGAATCTGATGGGGTGGATTCCGGATCTCGATGAATCCGATATTGAGGTAGGAATGGAATTGGAAGCGGAGGCCAAAAAGGTCGATGCCGAGAGGCTTACACTCCCTTTAGTGAGAAAATTGAATATCACTCCAGACCTAGACACCGACAATTTAGAGATGGAGATCCCGGATGATCTTGACGAGGATAAAATTCCATCGGATTACTATACTATTGTTCTAGAAAAGCCTTAGATTTTAGCGGAAGTCCCTCTTTGGTAATTCTTTTTCAGGGATATTTTGGAGGAAGGTTTCTAGTTAGATAGCCTGATTTGATAACTTTTGCAAAAGATAATATTGAAAACTTGAATACTTTCTAAAGGGTGTTTTAGTGGGTAGTTTCATAGAGAAGCTGGACAGGGTCCTCTTCCCATTTCTCGGTTTCCGATGGATTTGGATTTCAATTCTAACTTTCTGTGTTCCGAGTCTTCTAATTCATATCTTCCTATGGCCATCATCCAATATTTTACTCTCCTTATCTGCGAACAATCCTTTGGGTATTTTCACCGCACCCTTCGTTCACAAAGATTTAACTCATTTCATTAACAATCTCACACTTTTTTTGTCGTTCACCTTCTTTTTCGTGACCGCGAATCTGTCCAGGGAATTTGAGAGGAGGAGATATATATCAAGGGTCTTCTTCGGAATTGTTTTCCTTTCGGGGACATTTATTTCCGGCCCAGCGGAGTTGATTTATCGGAACTTTGTCGGCGAGGCGGTCAGAGTAATGGGATCTTCGGGCATAGTCTACGCTGCGTTGGGTGTTCTCCTTATTTCTTGCTTGATTAAATTGTTCTTCAGACACGGTCAGCGGGTGAAGGAGCTTCTCAGCGACGAATTGTCTCCAGCAAGGCCCGGTGGGAGGTTGTTATTTTACGTCGATTTTTCCTTTAATTTGGCTATTGTCTGCGTGGTAATCTTATGGGTCTTCAGCCCCGATTTTCTGGGTGTCGGATCGAATATAGGAAAGGTCGCCCACGCGTCCGGGTTTTTGGCCGGCTTTGGTGCTTCGTTTTTCCTATTTTTGGATTTTTCCAAACTCAAAGATTTAGCTGAAGACTAGCTTGGAGACTAGAAAGTAAATAAGCGATTCTATGCAGATGATGCTATCGGAGAAATCCGTTCTTATCCTCGCCAGGATACTCTGAAGCAACCGCCTTCTAATTCTCCACAATCCGAACAACTGGATGTGCAGTGTTCTCCGATTTCTCTACCAAATCGTTCCGACCATTCTACGTTTCCCATTTTTTACCACTCTACCTCCAGGTATGTACTTCCCCTTTAGTTAAAAGTCTTTCGATTAAATTTAACTCTTATACAATTTTTTGGACAATAAATTTAACATTTTGTTAATTGATATTTCGGGAAGAGATAATTTTTGCTTTTTTAACCTTGACATGCGATGTTACATTCCTCTTGGAGATGTTGTCAATGGTCAAGAAGGGAGAGTGTAATGGCTCTTACTCCACCCCTATTTTTTGAGTTGTTGTATATATAACAAATAAGTAATAATAAATAATAAAGACTAAAAGTAATCCAAATTCGAGATGAGGAGTACATATGACTCAGAATGAAAAAGGCATTGGAACCTTGGGTATAATTGTAGTGGTAGTTCTGACAGTTCTAGGGGTAGCCGGGGCCATTTTTATTCTCGGAAACGATAGCCCGACCTCTAGAAAAGTAAATAGCAACCCAGTGGAGGAAGATTATAAACTAGATGGGGAAATCCAAACTTCTTCCGGAGAAACCTATCTTTCGACAACTTTCGAGGGTCCCGAGGATTCCTATAATGTCAAGCTTCTGAATCCCGAGGGCGTTAAGACCGATGAAGAGGACATTCCGGAAAGCGATATGAGCGATGGAAAGGAAACAATTGAGCTTTCTATAACGTCCCAGGAGGATTCCCCTTCCGAAGGGACCTACACAGTCCAAGTCTTCAAGAACGGTGAGTTAGTTTTTTCAAAAGACTTCGAGGTCACAATAACAAGCTGATTTATCGAAAGTCGCTCGACTTCCCCGGATGATTATGAGGTGCCGGATTTGAGAGCCTCTTATGCAACTTTGAGATTCAATACAGGGAGCTATAGCCTCTTGACAATTTTCTTTTAGAATTCATTTTCAGCCCGGCGATTTCTCGCAACTGTAGTTGAGGGAAATAAAAAGAGGCGCCCCGGCCGGGATTCGAACCCGGGTCATGGCCTCGACAGGGCCACATGATTGGCCCCACCAGTCTGTCGGCTGGTGGCTAAGCCCCTACACTACCGGGGCACCAGTTTTAGAGATAGTAGAGGTTCTTAATAGGTTTTTTAGAATTCCATTATAAGTTCCGTGCTTTTGTCTTTGAAATGGGAGTAAAAGGCTGGCAGCGTCCCGGGTCTCCCCTGAGCTCTCGCACCAGAGTACCTCCCGGATCGCTGGCGGGCTTAACTTCCGGGTTCGGAACGGGTCCGGGTGTAACCCCGCCGCTGTGGCCGCCAGCCAACAGTATTGATGGGGAGCTCAGTTAAAAGTTTAAAGTGAATCCCGCGGGCCCGACTTGAACGGGCAACCGGTCGGTCTTTGGCCCATACGTCGAATCGACGCATGTACAGCCGACCGCTCTGCCAATTGAGCTACCGCGGGACTAGTATTTTCTCCGGCTGTATTCTCTTTTAATATTTGGGTGGGTAGAAAAAATTAACCTTTGTTCCGGATAAATACTCATGTGGGAAAAATGAAGAGGGCCGGAGCTAGCAAGCTTCCACTCCACGGAGGAAAGGCACCACCCTGGCTAGTCGACAGGATGAAGAAGCTCGCAGAGCCCATCGTCAAGATAATTGTGAGGGAGTACGGCCGCGACGAGTTCCTGAGGAGGCTCTCCGACCCCTACTGGTTCCAGTCGCTGGGCTGCGTCCTAGGCTTCGATTGGCATTCATCGGGCCTGACCACCGTGACTACGGGAGTACTGAAGGACGCAATCGACCCGGAGGAGATAGGAATCTCCGTCGCCGGCGGGAAGGGCAAGGCCTCGACGAAGGCGCCGGACGAGATAGGGGAATTTTCCGAGAAGATGGGGCTGACTTACGGCGAGACCAGGGACCTGACCCGTGCCAGCAAGCTCAGCGCGAAGGTGGACAACGTGGCGATTCAGGCCGGAGCACCCCTCTACCATCATGCCTTCTTCGCCTCCGAGGACGGAGAGTGGACCGTCGTCCAGCAGGGACTCGATTCCGAGGAGGGGGTCGCCAGGAGGTACCACTGGGTCTCCGAGGGAGTGCATGGCTTCGTGAACGAGCCCCACGAGGCCATTCTGGCCGAGGAGAAGAGGGATTCCGTCCTCGACATGACGGCCGAGGCCAGCGGAGCCTGCCGAAAGGCCTCCACGGATTTGGTCAAGGACGACCCTCAGCACATCCAGAGGGAGTTTGAATCGCTGCTTCCCGAGGAGCAGAAGAGTCTTCTGGACTGGGTGCCCGGGGAGAAGAGGAAGTGCCGTTCGATTAAGTACCTCTCCATGCCTAAGCGAATGAACTGGTCCGCGTTGGAAAAGGCTTACGAGGTGCAGCCCGATAACTACGAGGAGCTGATAGAGATAGAGGGGATCGGTCCCGCCACCGCCAGAGGCCTCTCGATGGTTTCCGAGATTATTTACGGGGAGCCGGCCAGCTTCGAGGATCCGGCAAAATTCTCCTACGCGTTCGGAGGTAAGGACGGGGTCCCATATCCTGTCAACAAAGGTGCTATGGACAAGGCCTACAAGACCCTGAAGTCGGCCATCGAAGAGGCGGAGATTGGAAAGAAGGAGAAGTTGAAGGCTATCGAGAGGCTGGAGGATTTCTCCGGCCATGAAGAGAAAGAATAGTATTTACCGGTAAGAATAGCCTCTAATTTTTTGCCTAATGTTTTTGGAGTTCGCACCCCTGCGAACTATTTTCCCCATAAAAGCCCCTTTCGCCCAATGAGTTCGCGGGGGAGCGAACAAAAACGACATTTGACTGATTTTCCGAATTCATAAGCAGGCGCGGCCGGATGAAGTTGCTAGAGATTAGAATGATTCTTACAATTGAAACCTTACAACGAACTTATTTTCAATTTGATTTTCCCATGGTCTTATATAGTGCATGACAAATTTTCCGCTCTTCGTAATTTTGAATTTTAACTTCCTCAGTCCTCCCCCTCCAGGCACATTTTCAGAATTGATGTATTCGTTTTCTAACAGATTCATTGAGTTCTTTCCCTCAGCTATCTTCCACCTGTATCCAGTGGAGGGGTTCTCTGGAAGCTCAACAAAAATTTCGGTCTCATCGGTCACTTGAAAAGTTTTGCCGTTGTCCTCGGGACCCAGAGTGACCTGCTCCAGATTCTTTTCGCTGTCGCTTTTGAGTAAAATCCAGGACCCCAGAATAACGATGATTAGGACGATTACGACAGCCAGAATTTTTTTTCCCGATTTATCAAATAAATTCAAAGTTCTTAAACACCTGAAAGACTTCAATTATAATTCTTTACCATCTCTTGAGTTAAAGGAGATATTCTTTTTACAAATTTTCTCACTCGGATATATCCAACTTTATGTCCAGTGCTGGGGCTTGCATGGTCATATAGCTCGACGATATGATGTCCACCCCCGTGGCCGCGTACTTCCTCACGTTGGACAAGTCTATCCCACCCGAGGATTCGATGGTAAGGCCGTCCCGTAGGCCCTCCCCCTCTATGGCCTCGATGGCTTCCCTTGCCTCCTCCACCCCGAAATTGTCAAGCATGACGATGTCGGCCCCGGCTTCGGCCGCGGAAATGGCCTCTTCCTTGCTGGTCACCTCGACCTCCACCTTGTCCGAAAGATCGGCTTCTCTGGCCCTCTTCACGGCCTCCGAAACAGATCCGTCGAGCTTCAGATGATTGTCCTTTATCAGAACGAAATCTCCGAGATGGTACCTATGCGGTTCCCCTCCCACTACCTTTACGGCCCTCTTGTCGAATTTCCTCATCAGAGGCACTGTCTTCCTCGTCGCGGCAATCTTGACGTCCGGATTTACTTCCTCGGCCTTTTCCATCATTTCCTTGGTGGCGGTCGCTATCCCGCTCATTCTCGATATAAGATTTAGCGCGACCCTCTCGGCGGCAAGTATTCCATGTGCGACCCCGATTACTTCGGCCAGAACGTCGCCACTATCGACTTTTTCTCCATCGGATACCCTGCTCCTCATGTCGACGTCCAGTTCCTCGAAGATAAGTAAGGTTTCCGGAATGCCTGCAACATAACCACTTTCCCCGGCGATAATTTCGCCCTCGGTTTCGACATCCTCGTCTATCACCGATTCCGTGGTGACGTCCCCCATGCCGAGGTCTTCCTCGATCATCCTTCTGATATCCGCTCTTACTTCCGAATCCATAATCGGCACCTAATCGGAGAGCTCCAACATCCTTTCCGTGGCCTTTTTCGCCCCCACGGCGATATCCGAGGGGACCTCCACCTCGAATTTTTCGTCTCGTAGGGATTCGTACACCCTCCTGAGGTCGTGCTTTTTCATTTCCTCGCACACGGCTTCCTCGAGGAGCGGCAAGAATTCCTTCTCCGGAATTTCCCTCCTTAGCCTATGTACCAAACCTACCTCCGTCCCGATGATAAATTTCCCCGAGCCCGATTCCTTGGCCCGATCGAGCATCTGACTCGTGCTGCAGATATGATCGGCCAGCTTCTGGACTTCGGGATCCGATTCCGGATGAATCAAAACTTCGGCGCCCGGATTTTCTTCCTTGAGCGATTCCACATGTTCGGGTTTAAACTTTCTGTGCACGTAGCAGTGCCCCTCCTCGGGAATGACTACTATTTCCTTGTCGGTGTTCTGCTCCACGTGCCATGCCAGGTTCTGGTCCGGGCCGAACAGGATCTTGTCTTCCTCGAGCGAGTTCACGATCTGAACGGAATTTGCCGAGGTGCAGGTTACATCGGCCTCGGCCCTGGCCTCGGCCAAGGTGTTAACATAAAGCACGACCGCAGCGTCCGGATGCTCCTCCTTCATCTTCTTCACCTTTTCCACGGGTAGCATGGAGGCCATCTTGCATCGGGCATCCTTGTCAGGTATCAGAACCTTTTTGTCAGGATTTAATATCGAGGCAGTCTCCGCCATGAAATCGACCCCTGCGAATACCACGATGTCGGCGTCCGTCTCGGATGACTCTCTGGCCAGCCCCAGGGAATCGCCCAGATAGTCGGCGGCGAGTTGAACGGGTTCTATCTGGTAGTTGTGGGCCAAAAGCACTCCATTTTTCTCCTTCTTTAGCT
Organism: Hadarchaeota archaeon (SeqCode); assembly: GCA_964399085.1. Taxonomy (GTDB): domain Archaea; phylum Hadarchaeota; class Hadarchaeia; order Hadarchaeales; family JAGGTB01; genus CAYLJV01. Next base: position 25,723 of record CAYNPN010000004.1, read on the forward strand.
CGGATATCTTTTCGGTCAGTTTATCTTGGTTCAACCGAATTCCTCAACGGTTTTTAGAGATTACATTTATTAATCGTTTCGAACTACTCGTATACTTTTACCATTCAAATTTCGAAATTAGGCCCCAATCTGGATCGATTCGGTAATATTTCTAAGTGTTCTGATCGCCGAAAGGGCTGCCAGATAGCTGGTCTTGGGGTTTTCGGGGGATGGGAAGTTATGAGCCGTCGTCTTCAATTCTCCGGCTTCTCCCCTCACTTCGATTTCGTGGACATTCTGACCCAAGGATGGATCGGCTATTATCTTGACCTTCGTCTTTTCGAATCCCGCCCCCGCGATGCTCAACGAGGCCGCAACGTTCAGGCTTTTTGGGAAGGCTTTAACCGCTTCACTTGCCGCCCCTTCGAAGACGACCTTGGGTTCCTCCAGATCCGACAGGCCGATTTCCTCCTCCCTCACGAATTTTGCCTTGGAGAGAGTTTCGGGAGGTTTTCTGGTAGTTATGGAAGCCTCATCCAGACTTGCGATTCCGGCGGCCTGAACCCCGTCGAGACCGAGAATTGCTCCCGACGGAAGATAGACTTTACATCCCTTTTCTTCGGCCTTTTCTTGGACACTTTTGAAGAGGTCTTCGTCGGAAAAGGCGCCTATGCTCAAAACCAGCAAATCCTTCCCCGATTTCAGAATGTCAAGCGCGTATTCGGCGACAGCCTGCTGTGAGGCCGCCTCCACCACCAAATCTATTTCATCGTCTTCTAGAATATCCCTCGTTTCCCCGGCAATTTTCGGCTGGATTTTCAAACCTTCGGCGAGTTCCTCGCACCGACTTCGGTCGTTATCGAAGACCGCCTCCAATCTTGTTTTTCCGGCCCGACCCGAATCTATTGAATTAGCTATGATATTACCTATAGCTCCACAACCTAGGATCGCGACTCTACACGAGGACATAAATAACACCAATAGTCTTGTCCTTAAGTTCTCTGCGAACCTTAAAGTTCTACTGAATGGTGGGTCTTGCCAAAGAGGTCAGGAGAGTAATTTTGGAATAAACCCTTTTCTCGGAATAGAATCCCCCGTTCCGGACCCGAACCTTTTATTAAGCCCGAACCTACCAAGGGTAGGGAAGGGGGATTGATTTGAACTGGAGTAAAAGTGAAGTAAGCTCGATAAAAATAGAACTCTCCAGAGGTCATTATAAGATGATAGAGAGGCTCAGCAATAGGATTGGAGTGGACAAGGAGAGTATCAGAGAAAAGATAGAGGAAATTAAGCTTAAGGAGAGAATTAAGAGACTTGCGAGAGGGGCAAAAAGGAACCTCAAAAAACATCGGGGAAGAAGAATCAGAGAACGAGCATCGGATATCAAGGAACTATTGCACTATCGATCGTAACTTTTTATTATTTAAACTAGCAGAAAGCGAAATTCCGCCGAAAATGCGATTGAAGGGTAGTTGATTCTCTTATTCAATTCTTTTTGTAGAATGGTTGTGGTGGGGCCGCCCGGATTTGAACCGGGGTCACTGGCTCCCAAAGAACTTTTTTCGGAAAAAGTTCGCAAAAAAGCATACTTTCCAATTTCAGGTATTTTGGACGTAGATTTAGGATTGAAGGAGAAAAATATATATGCATATGATAAACGTCAAAAAATTCTTGGAAAATGTCGAGATTAATGAGATTAGCAAAGGTAAGGCACGAAAATACCTGAAGGATAGAAAGAAGATTCTCTCAATACTTATGCCAATAGACTCAAGACCCTGAGGAGGTTCTTCAGGGATTATCTCGGAGCTTCGGAATTGATAGAGAGTTTTAAGTTCCCACATATCCCCAGGAAGAACTACACAGTCCCAAGCAAGGAAAAGCTCAAGAAGTTTTACGATGAAATCTTAACCCAAAAGTACCGAGCAATGTTCTTGATTTTCGCAACCCCAGGGCTCAGGACCTCGGAGGTATTGAACTTGGAGATGGATAACTTGGACCTTGAAAAGAGAATGATTATTCCGAATCACGACAGCCGGACCAAACAAAGCTACGTTTCCTTCTACAATGCTGAAGCCGAAAGGGAACTCAAAAAATACCTACCAAGACGAGACGGGAACGATGAGACCGTCTTTCAAGTCTCGAAGAGCAACGCCCTAAAATCGTTTAGGAAAACTTCGGACAGGTCCGTGATTAAGATAACTCCAAAAGACTTGAGTAAATGGTTCTGCAGCGAAATGGGAAAGTTGGGTGTAGGGGACCGATACGTGGACGCATACTGTGGAAGAGTTCCCCAGTCAGTTCTCGGAAAGCATTATACCGATTTCCCTCCTGAAAGACTCAAAGAAGTCTACGAGAAAGCGGATTTGAAAGTCTTGAAATGATTCCTTGTGAATTGGGGACTACATTAGCTAGCTTACTTCCGATTACCAAACCACAAGCTTCACCAGTTTCGAGTGATAAAAGTTAATTGAAAATAGGAGAATAGGTGTGATGATGGGAATGGAGAAAGAAGTCAAGGTGTCGGAGGATTTGAAAGATCCTGAGTTCAAACCTTCGGACTGCAAGTCCACCAAACACAATGTTGGAACTCTCGAGGAGAATATAGACGAAGTCGGAGATATTAACCCTTAATCTTGCTCAATCCGGTTTTTTCCGAGTAAGATAGGCTAATTAGAAAGCCAATACCGAAAAATTGAGCTAGTCCAAGTGCTCTGCCCACTTCACCCTTTGCAGAACCCTTTCGTAGACGACCTCAACGGAGGCTTGATGTTCTAGTATTTCCCGCTCGATCTAGAACTCTTCGAAAGGTTGCCTTGGCTCAGAGAAGAGTTCTTCCATCTCTTACGTTTTGCTAATTTTATCCATTATCCTGTTGGGGGGAGTTTCTTTATAAAGAGAAAATTAGAACTCGTCAAGCTTTTGCTGAGCTTCCTCGTAAGGATTAATTAAAATCAAGACCATAATTAGATAGAATCAATTAAGTTGGGAAAATTCAGGAGGGTAGAGAAACAAAAATTCTCCTTTTCCAATTCGAATGTCAATACTATTACAAGAGTGCTTATTTACTAGCCTCCTTCATTTTAACTAAGATAGGAGATGAGAAAAAATCATATTTGGAGACGAGAGTATTGAAGACAGGCTTGGGGATATAGAAATTAATGCGTCTGATGAGAAGATGACCGCCCTTGAATTGCTCGAAAACCTTGAAGACGAAGAAATTCGGAAGATACTCAGCGATGCCTTAAAAATATGGAGACAAGGGAACGAGAAAAAGACAGGTTGAGAGAACAAATGTCTAACAAAAACCAGAACATTCGTCCTTTTGTTCAATGAATAAATCTTTCTTCCAACTGGGCCGATATGCTCTTCACCGTGCTATCCTCTTCCGGCGGTCCGGCTTCCAAACAGATAACTTTTTTCTAGAGAACGTTGATGTTTTTCTAGGAAGGAAGTGTAAATAATCAAAGTGGAGAGATAATTTGAGTTATAAATTACCCGGGGCGTTGGTACTTATTAAAAACGAGCCTGGAAAAGGATTGGATGTTTTCAAAAGTATAGGGGATATTGAGAGTGTTGAAGAGGTGCAAGTGATAACAGGGGACTACGACATAATGGCAATATTGAGATGTGAAGACCTATATGATAGTTTAGGATCGATAATTAGAGAAATTAGAAATATAGACGGAGTCACATATACAAAATCCCATAATTTTGTTTCCCTCCGAAAAATCAGAAGAGAGCATCTCTGAATTGGAAACTACATAGGACCAGTCAAATAACCCCGATTAGACACTTTCACTTAAAAACCTACTTATAAGTAAAACCCCTAACTCTTGCTAGATTGAGTTTTTCTCCGAGTAAGGTAAGCCAGCTAGAAAAGCTACTAAAGTTTGATCTAATTCAAACTCTCAGTCCACTCTACACTCTGAAGTACCCCTTTCGTAGACGATCTCAACGGAGGCTTGCTGGCTAGGGCATATATATTTCTTGGATCTGAACAGGAATGGTAGTGCGAAGGGAGCGATTTGAGCCCTCGAACCTCTACAAGATAGCACCTTGAACGAGGGCTTACAGAGAAAAATTCAAAACTGCTTTTCCTTAATTTATTAAACTGAGATGTATATGCAAGAAAAATATCTAAGCCCTACACAGGTAATTGATTGTGACTCAAAAAGTGTTAGAAAAAAAGCTAATGACCTTACGAAACAAATCGAAGATCCCTTAGAGATGGCAATAGAACTTTTCTATTTTGTGAGAGACGAAATAAAGTATAATCTTTATGTTCCCTCTGATACCTTAGAGGTTCACAAAGCAAGCAGAACCTTGGAGAGAGGAAAAGGATACTGTGTTCAAAAAGCTATTCTGCTCGCAGCTCTATCAAGAGCTGTTGACATTCCAGCCCGTCTGAGATTCGCTGCTATTCGTAACCATATCCTGCCAGAAAAATTGAAGAAACGGATAGGAACAAACCTCTTTCCATACCATGGATATGACGAACTATACTTACAAGATAAATGGGTTCAAGCCACCCCTGCCTTTGACCTCGAAATGTGTGAGGAAAACCAGATAAAACCAGTAGAATTTGATGGAAAAAATCATGCTAAATTTCATTCACAAAACAAAAACGGAGAACTGCATATAGAATATGTCCAAGACCATGGAACTTACGCCGACCTACCGTTCGAAAAAATGATGGAAGCACGAAAAGAAATTCTACTGTGAAGATAGTGTAAAACGAATAGATCAATGGAAGAATACGAATCTTCAGGGAGAGAAGCACTAATTAAATGACTGTAACTTTTGACCTAATCTTTTAAATGCCAATTGGATACTACTAGCTTGTGGAAATTTTATTACAAAGTAGGCCACCGGCCAAGGACCGCCAAAATTCCCCGATTAGACCTTGTTCACTTATAAATAAGCCCCCTATCCTTTGCTCGATTGCGATTTTTTTCCCGAGTAAGGTAAGCCAATCAAGGGGAGCTAATACAAAAAAATTAGGCTAATCCAGATGCTCGGCCCCTCTATCCCCTTCGGTGAGTCCCTCGGGGGATGCACAATACGGTTCAACAAGATGAAGTAGAAATCTAACAGGTTTTCTTAACGTAAAAGCGAGTTTGAAAAATTTGAATCAATCTTCATGCTTTCTTTAACCTCACATCGAACCTAGCTCCACCAGATTCGGAATCCTTAACCTCTATTTTACCACCATAACTCTCTACGATCCTTTTTACGAGATACAGCCCCAATCCGAAACCGGATTCATCACCTTCCTTGAACCCCCTATCAAGTATCTTCTCCTTCCTCTCATCGGGAATCCCCTTGCCATCGTCAACTACGCTAATGACACACTTTCCACCTTCATCCCCCGTCATTATTTGAATTCTGTCACACTCGGAATTTCTGGTAGAATTTTCTATTAAATTCGAAAAAAGTTCCTCAAGCGAAAGCATTTCTAGCTTTAATCCAAATGGGCACAAGCAAGGCAACAGACATTAGCGATCGTTCGGGAGTGCCACAAGCGAGGATTTACGACATCTTGAATTAGTTGGAGAAAAAGAGATGGATTAAAATGATTCTAGGCCGACCTAAGGGCTACGAGGCTAAGAAGCCGAAAGAGATCATGGAAAAGAAACTTAGAGAGTTCGAAGAGCTTAGGGAAGAGATACAATCAAAGTTGGAATCTCTTTATGAAACTGGTTGGGAATTGAAGGGGGATTTTCAAAAAACCCAAATTTCCGGCTTTCGATGGGAGGTCCAGAATGTGGAGAAGTCCTAGAAGCGGCTTCACGGGATGGGCTATTAGAAAAGGCCGAAAAACATGGAAATATCCAACACCGCTAGGAGTGTACACACATGTGCGCACAGAGAGATAAGGAGAGGGTAAACGTGAACCTCTCGAAAGGGCTTAAGGAGAAAGCCAAAGCCGAAGGCATCAACCTCTCAAAGACCCTGGAAAAATCGTTAAAAGCTAAATTAGACCCGGAAAACGCCTCTAGCTTTTCCCGACTTTTTGCGTCTGAAAAGTCGAAAGAGGTGGGGCCGCCCGGATTTGAACCGGGGTCACTGGCACCCAAAGCCAGAAGGCTAGGCCTGCCTACCCCACGGCCCCTTACCAACAAACAATACTTACCTCTAACTCAAAAGCTGTTCGGAATGGTGAGCTGAAAGAGAAGCAGAATTTAAACTCTTAGGGAGTTCTCCGGACCTTGACTAGGTCCCCCGATTGGTCTTCCTCTTCGAAACCATGTCGTTGATACCAGTTTACCCTGGCGTCGAATATCCAGGCGACGATTTCCGAATTATCATAGTCGGCCAAAATCTGGTTTAGGAGCTTGGATCCGATCCCCCTATCCCGACGGTTGCGCTGTACGTTGATGTTTTCGAGCAGAATGGGCCGGGAGGAATCTTCCAAGGTAGCCCCGCCGATGATCCTGCTCTCGTAATCGTTCCAGACCTTGTATTTGCATTTGTCCTCGAGATTTTCCCTGTTTATTTTCATGGAAACCTTTGAGAAAGTAATTAGTGCCCTTTAAAAGTTTGAGGGATTCGATCCACCGGAAGATGTAAAGCAGGCCGGGATTTTCATTTAGTCGGTATTCCGCCGTCTCCCGATGAGGGCAACGATGGTATATATTCTCGTAGCTTCCCTAGATATTCCTGTAGCTTCCCCTCTCTGTAGAGATATATTAGAACAACTGCAACGACGACTATAACTATAACAACGATTGCTTGGACGAGTATCCCGCCGGATTCACCGCTAGGTCTTTCGCCGGATATCGCGAACCAGGAGAAATCGGAAACTTCCGCCGAATAGAACACGTGACTTTCATTATCATCGATTATCGAGACGGGAACCTTCCCCCACGATTCTTCCAGCTTCCATAGCTTCACGTGCCCGGCTTCTATATTTCGATTTTCGAGCCAGGATTTTTCGACTTTGAAGTTTATGACTGCCTGAGAGATTTCGCCGTCCCCGGCGTTTGTCTTAATTTCCAGGTAATTCTTCGCGTTTTCGGGACACTTCTTCGAAATTTCGGAGGGCTGGTTCTTCTGGACTCGGACGCTTACTTCGACATCCTCTGTACCGTTCTCCGATACTAAGGCTATACTTTGAACGGGAGTATTTTCCTCGGAGAAGTTGGCGACCTTATTTTCGCCCTTCCCGATAGGACCGACTTCACTTTTGAAGGTGGCGTTTTCCAGAGCGATGGAGTTTTCCGCTGTCGATACTAAACCAGCTTCGTCCCGAACTTGGATACTAACGGTCTTCCGACTGTTCGGGTAGGATAGCTTAAGATTGAATCCGTTATCGAAATCCTCCCAACTGCTCCACTTTCCCTTGTATTTGTATCTCATGTTATCCACTCCGGAGGTGGCATCTTCAGCTTCGATCGAGATCCTGACTTTCGGTTGAGTAGTGACGGAATTTTCTCCATTTATTTGCGCGGACTTTATGTTTGGAGGTTCTCCATCGAAGGACAGGTTCACGTCCCCATCCGATGGGGCCTCTTCGGTCTTCCCTTCGTTGTCGGTCGCCCTGGTGTAGAGCTGATAGTGTCCATCACCCTCCGGCTTATCGAAGTCCCATTCCCAGGGCGAATTTTCGTCCCTAGCGAACGGGGACCCCGATCCCCATGATTCATCCGAGTTCTCCCTATATCGATAATATAACTCTACGTTCTCTACGTAACCCCTGTTGTCCTGTGCAGAAGCCGTTATCCGCACGTTTTCTCCCGTGTACCATCCGGAGGAGGAAAGGTTGTCTATTGAGGAGACGGGGATGTCCAGAACTTCCGTCGTAAACGTACCTGATATGGAATTTTCGTTTCCTACATTATCCGTAGATGTAATTTCGTAGTTATATTCCGTATTTTCGGCCAGATTTTCTATGGTAAAGGAGTGCTCGTTTTTAAGCGAGCTATCGGATTTGCTGTTATCGTCAGTATCTCCAATCCCGTAGTTTATTTCGCTTTCCGAGGGTTCGTCAGTTTCCCATTCCAAGTCGACTGAGACCCCGGAAACGGAGACTGAGGGAGAGATTATTTCCGGAGGAGTTCGATCGATTCTGAACTCCCAGGTATCTGAAAATTCGCTCTTGTTCCCTGCTTTATCCCATACCCTCACTTGGTAGTAATAATTGTCCTCCGTCAGGCTTAAGTTAACTGAACTGGTTGGGGAATTATATTCAATTTCTCGAGGAGGATTGAATTCGGATTCATTGTCAACCCATAATTCATAACTTTCAATTCCCGAATTCTCGACATCCTTTAGATTGTCAGTCACGCTTTCCCAAGATAATGTGATTTCACTGTTACTTGTTACCATTCCGTCTTGATCGGAATTGGAGGGAGCTGGAGGAGCTTGCGTATCAACTAGGAAGGTTCTAACATTAGAAAAGTGGCTATTTTCTGAATCGATAAAGGAACGGACCCTCCAATAATATCTTCCATCGGATAAAGTGAACGGGCAATGATTATCCTCAAAGTTTTCGATATTTTCGGGAGAAGAAAAGTCTTGATCATTATCCACCCAAATCTCAAAGTAGTCAGCTTGCGTTTCGTTCTCCCACGTGAATTCTACAGTACTTGAGTTTTCATTTGCTCCTTTTATGGGTTCACGAAGTTCTGGCAGTGCGTAGTCAAATGAATATTTTTTGGAATAATCGCTTTCATTTCCCAAGTTATCTTTCGTTTTCACTTTCCAGTACCATTCCCCGCCTTCCAGGGCTCCGTCTGGAATTTGATAGTGATTTTCCTCTATCCAACCTGAGTCTTCATCGATTGAATTGAAGCCTTGATCTTCAGATATACGACATTTATATTCTACAGGAGCTGAATTATCATCGACCGAACTCCATTTTAGATTTGGCAAAGTAGTGAGAACATTATCGTTCCCTGGAGATATTAAGCTAGGTGATTTTGGGGCAACTGTATCCACCCTAAATTGCCCAATACCAGACCATACCCCCACCTCATCCCCATTTTCTCCCCTCACCTGCCAGTACCAGTTATCGTTTCCCAGAGAGTTATTCGAGGGAAGAGTAAATGAATTATCTTGAATGTTTGAGTTATCATAGTAATTATAATCTGCAAAATCTATGTTATTATCAATCACCAGGCGGTAGTTTTCAGCGTTCTCAAGGGTTTGCCATTCGAAGGTAGGCGCGTTTTCTGATATTATCGAATTGTTATCGGGTTTAGAGATTGTCGGTTCTCCTATATTATTATTTGCAAAAGCGACCGAGCCCGAAAGCAGGAGAAATCCCACTGAGAGAATGATACAGAGCAGTGAAATTGATTTCCTCAATGCATCCCCTCCTTCCAGAAAACCTTATTTATGTTCTTTTAATAATGCTACTGTTCTTAATCCTATAGTACACCTTGCTTTATAAATCTGGAGAAATCTTGCCGGTATCCTCCCTTATTTTGATTCAAAACTTCGAAATTCTAAAAATATGTTCGACATCTCGGCCTTGCATGGTTTGAAGGAAGTCAGATTCAGCCACCGTCCGAGAGGGGTCTACTGCCTCTCGCTGGGCTATTCCGATAATTACAGACACGCCACCGGCGATTTTGTTCACAATATTATTCTTCCAACTCAAACTCCCATTCACACCAGGCATCATCCGGATGTTCGTCGGGAGGACAAAACACACAGTTTACGTTAATATTGGGGTTTATGACATTTGCGTGGCTTTTAAAGCAGCCTAGTCCTGCAGGTTTACAGGGTAAGACTTCTCGGCCTTGCTCTAAGCGAATATCCTGACCGCATTTATTTATCTGAATTTTTAGACGGTTATCGGTGACTTCTAAGAATTGGGCCTCTAAAAATCCACCACTATAAGTGCAAAGTTCCAGAGATCTTTTGAGAGATTGAATATCATCTCCCAAATCAAATAGCTCCTTTACCTCCTGAGCTTGAGCTTTGGCTATTCTCGGAAAAATTTTTTCATCCGCTTTAGCCGCTTCCTCTAGACCGTGTTCATTCTCTATGTAATAGATCCAATTTCCCTGGCAACCCCAAAAATCATTGCCGGCAATTTCCACTAAATCTATTAGCTCTTCTTTAGAAAGTTGTCTGAGTATTTCCTTTTTTTCCATAAAATCGTTCATATATTTTAGTTTGAAGATAAAAGCTTTGGGGGATTAAGAGATTTATTGAGATACAAAGGTTAGTTAAGAAAAACGCTCAGTTCCTATATACCTCTCTCCCCGATGTTTTAAGCCAGGATATCCTTTGCAAGAAGTTTAATTTACTTGGAAGTGAATTTTGGCACGAATGATCCTTTCAAAAATTATTTTTCTTCTAGGAGGTAGGAGTATAAATTCTCACCCATCTCAAAAGATTCAAGACCTTCTTCTTCTATTTCGTAAAGTAATTCCGCCACGATTTCCGCTACATCCATTAATATTTCTTTACATTGCTTGTATCTCGGAACACAGATAGGATCCTCCTTCCAAGGCTCGAACAATTCCGAACATTCTATCGTGCCATATCTTTCTTTGAATCTATTTACTAATTGATTGTACACAGCCGGTGCGCCGGTACCTTTTGACATTAGTTTCGCTTTTTCTGGACCAGAAAGATCGCTTTTTATTAATTCTCGGAAATCCTCTCTGAATTCCGGTTCCGCTGAACCTAAAACCAGACCTATTGCGGCTGCACCACCACTGAGCCCTCCGCAAATATTTCCGGAAAGGCAAAAGCCACCGAAAAATCCATCTAGGAGTTTTACGGATTCAAATGGCAAATCTGTATCTACGAGATCGTATATCGCTTTAAAAGTACAATAGTAACTAACAGTTCTTTCCCCATAATTCTCTCTAGCGTTTTCCCTAGCTTTGTCTATAACTTCTCTCTTATCCTTGTAAGAAGACTTAAAAATTTCCATTTCGGTTTTACGACCTTGGTTTACCCATGTTTATTTTTTCCCCTTATTAATGCTTCTTTTGTCTGTGTTAGCCCTACGGGGTTTAAATGTGTATATCTGCTCTTTATTTATCCGAGCAACCGAACCAAGATTAGAGCAATTCCACAATCGAGGCCAAAAGCCCTCAGAGAACCCACGGTACACTGAAAAATAGTCAGCGGGTTCGGAAGTGTAAAAGTAGGAAAATACATGATATAGTTTTGAAACTTCAAAACATCTGGAAATAGCAAAATCAAACTCCATACCAAGAAGTATTTGAAGCCCTAATTAATACCACACTGATACTCAAAGGACGATTAAGAATTAGTGGAGTCAATTATTAATTTTGCCGTTTTTTCACCGGACATCGCGACTGCGTTGACGCCCCCTCCCGGAGTTGTCCAATGCCCGGTGAGATATAAGCCTTGGATTGGAGTGTTTGGTTGAAGTCTTTTCTTACCCGACTGTTGTGGAAGAAGGGCCCAACCGTAGGCTGCCCCTTTATAGTTTGAGGTATATCTTTCGATAGTTAGAGGGGTTGCTGTCTCTTTCACTACTATATGCTCTGATAGATCTGGGATAAGTTTTTCAGCTTTTTTAATCAGTTTTTCAGCTACTTCGTTTTTTATTTCTTGATATTTTTCTCCCCTCTCTCCATCGGTTGTTCCCCAACGATCCTTAAAGTCATAGTGGAGTGGAGCCGTAATACTCACAGCATGTTTTCCCTCGGGCGCTAGACTAGGATCAATCAAGGAGGGGATGCAGACTCCAAAGCACTCACTCATCTCTTTTTTAGTATAAGTCTCATAGACATGGTCATTATCATTTGTGGAATAATATAGAGTTTCTGGGGTTTCTATATCTTTAGAGCGGAGGTCCATGTCAACACCTAGCCAAAGTTGGAAGAAAGTCATTGAGGGTTTCATTTCTTCTAGTTTTTTCAAAAATCCATCTTCTAGGTTTTTCCTTCCTATCAGATTAAAAAAGGTCCTTCTAGCGTCAGCATTTGAGATAATGTATTTTGCATTAATTTTTTCCCCTTTTGAAGTTTCAACAGCGCTTGTTTCATTGTTCTCCACAATTATATTGTCTACCTCCGTATTTAGCCGCATTTCTCCCCCGTGTTTTTTAACTGCCTTTGAAAGAATGTCGGCCAGTTTTTGAGTGCTTCCTATTGGGTAATACAACCCCTCCACATGGTTACTGTAGAGGTAGGCACACATATCCACGGCAGATATTTTTGATGGAGGTAATCCAGCGTAAACCCAGCATGCAGATATTATTTTTTTCAACTTTTCATTTTCAAAGAATTCATCAAGGAGTTCTGCAAAAGACGTTTTATAGTATTGGCTTTTTGGAGCGCTGATGATTTCTTCCACTTTTTTAAAGAATCTTTGAATATTTTCACTTTCATTGGGGAATCTTTCTGAAAGGTCAGCTATATATTCTTCTAAATCTGCGGCAATGGGAATTGATTCTTCGGGATAAGCTACATTCATGAGAGGGTCAAGCTTGTGAAATTCGGCTTCATTTTCAATTTCTAAATCCTTTAAAATTCTGTAAAAAAATCCATTTTCTCCCAATCCTGATATTGCATAAGCTCCCGAATCAAATGTAAAACCTTTTCTTTTAAAGGAGGTACAACATCCTCCAGATTTATGATGTTGCTCCAACACCAGAGTCTCTAATCCGTTTTTGGCTAGAAATGAGGCACAAGTAAGACCACCGACCCCTCCACCAATAACTATGGCATCATATTCATTTTTCTTATCATTCATATGATAATCGTTAGAGATTTTTGTTTTAGACTTATAAGTTTTTAGCCTCTATTACTCCAGCCTAAAAGAAATAACTTTGAATAACAAATGAATACAAATCAATTAAATATACTTATTAATATTTTCAGCATAATTATGATTCAATTTTTAGAATTTAAAACCTCAAAACCCTTTATGGTTATAATTAGCAGTAAAATTTCCGATTTTTTAAAAGGGAAAAGATTTCGTATCTCTGATATCCTTGCGATTTGACAAGATGATGATTTATCCTGGGCTTATACCAGCTGAGGTTCCGCCATCAACAATCAACGACTGGCCTGTTACATAGGAAGCTCTATCCGAAAGTAGCCAAGTCACAGCTTCGGCGATTTCTTCAGGTTCGCCCAGACGATTCATTTCATTTTTTTTGCTTAACATTTCTACCACATCATCTGGGTAATTATCTAGCATTGATGTTTGAATAGCACCGGGGCAAACTGCATTTATACGTATACCATAGCTTGAGTACTCCATAGCGCCTGATTTGGTAAGGGCTACTACCCCTGCTTTGGCCGCATTATATATGGATTGTCCTGGAGGGGGCATAAGGCCAGCTAAGGATCCTGCATTAACAATCGAGCCTTGTTCCTGCTTCATCATCTCACGGACCTCATTTTTCATGCAGAGCCAAATACTTTTGAGATTTATTAAAATAGTTTGGTTCCAATACTCTAGACTGTAATCATTCATTAGTTTGACTTCAGGTCCAACTCCAGCATTATTAAAAGCACAATCCAAGGAATCATAGACTTCGATTGTTTTTTCCATAAGATTTTCTATGCTATCTTCGTTTGTTACATCCGTTTTTACGAATTTTGCCTCTCCTCCTTTTTCTTCAATCAGGTCAACTGTTTTTTTGCCGCTTTCTTTGTCAATGTCGGCTACAACAACTTTGGATCCTTCTCTGGCAAGAACCAACGAAGCGGCCCGCCCAATTCCGGAGCCTCCTCCGGTAACTATTGTAGTTTTACCATCCAATTCTTTTTCCATCTTTTATCCTCCGTTTAGTGATTAGTCAATCGATCTCCTTTGCTTCTTCTTCGAGAGCCTCTCTGTCGGTCTTCAATCCCTTTTTGCCGGTGGGTATCTCTTCCTTAAAGACTATACGAGCTGGCACCTTGTACCCGGATATGTTTTCTTCCGACCACTCGATCAATTCTTCCTCCGTGATGCTTTCCTCGTACTCCGGATTTATCTCCACGAATGCCACGGGCACTTCTCCCTTCTTGTCGTGGTCTCTCCCGACTACGGATGCCTTGACTATGGCTGGATGTTGCATCATGATGTTTTCTATCTCCGCGGGGGAAACCGTGAAGCCCGAGACCTTTAGCGTGTATTTTCTCCTGCCGGCGAAATAGAGGAATCCGTCCTCGTCGTACATGCCCAGGTCGCCAGTCAGCAAAAATCCGTCGTCGAGATAGTCTTTCTCCGTTTCCTCGGGTCTCTTGAAGTACTCAGGTGGAAGTGCGGGATCCTTTATCGCTATCTCCCCTACCGTGCCGGACTCGAGGGTTTCATGTGTCTCAGGATCGACGATTTTGATATAGGTTTCCGGCATCGTTACCCCGATAAAGACGTGTCCATGTTCGTTTTGTTTATCCAAGTCAATATCTTGAAGGTCAAAGGTCCAGGTATTCATTGACATTGTTTCAGTCAATCCGTATGTTACATCACATAGTTTAGCACCATCCGTAATTTCTTTCCACGTCTCCCTCGTTTCTTTCGTTAGAGGTAAATTGTACTGAGTGGAAGCTAGAAGACTAAAGGAAGATAGATTAAATTGTTCCAACTCCTCGTCCGGCATTTTAGCAAACTTTTCAAAGAGATCAGAAGGTGCCCACATCCAGTCAGGATTATACTCATCAACTGAATTGATTAAAGTTCCGGGTTCAAAGCGAGTTAGGAGGATTACACTTCCCCCTGAATAGAGTATAGTTCCGGCTTGCCCTCCTCCAGCCGTGTGAAATACTGGAACGAAAATTATTCCGTCTCGTATTCCTTGGTGGAATCCCAGATAATTATACATGCAAGACAACGTATACACTATCCCCCGGTGTTTATGTAGGCATCCCTTCGGAAGTCCTGTAGTGCCTCCGGTATAGTCGAGAGAAGCATCATCATCTAAAGTTAACTCAACATCCGTGGGAGATGTATCGTAATCTTCGATTGAAGACATTAAATCAATTCCTCCTTCACAACTTGGTTTTTCTTTCAAATCCTCAGGAAAAGAGTAAGCCGGGTCTTCTGGAAGAAAATCAAGCAGGCTTGTTATATAGACTTCCTCTAATTGACTTTCTTTTCTTGTATCCTCCACAGCTTCAAAGTTTAGGTCTTGAGTGACAATAAGATTCATTTCCGTGTCATTCAAAACGGGTTCCAGCTCATATTTTTCCCACTCGGTATCCATAGGCACAACCGTACAACCTGATTTCATAACACCTAGATGAACAATAAAATATTGAGGGCAGTTGTAAAGATGATTGCCGACAAAATCTCCTTTCCCAAAGCCTTTATCTCTCAAAAAATTCGCGAATTGATTGCTCAGCTCATCGAGTTCTTTGTACGTTACGTCCCGCCCGTAGTAAGAGATGGCATTTTTATTTGGATGCATTTTTGCTCTCTTGGATATTATTTCGGGAAATGTATCTTCACCGAAAAGGTAAGGAAGCTTCCAATACTTTAGATCTCTCTTTTCGGCTTGCTCCTTCCTTTTCTTGAATAACCTTTCAAAATACTCCTTATCTTCCTCGGAATACATTTTTTTCATATCTTCACCCCCTTTTCGGGCTTTTTTATCAAAAGATTCTATTTTTTTATAGAAAATCTATTTCTAGAGGTTATTCAACCCCAATTCTTTGAGCTTTTCTTCTTTTGGAACGCCCTTTTCGACGTCCCAACCCCTTTCCCGGTAATAATCGTCAAGCATTTTTTCAATATCTTCCTTTTCCAACCTATTTCCGAACCAATCCTTTAGATAATTGTCTGCCAAAGTTTTTTCTGTGTTTTTAACCCAGAGACTCGGTATTTTATCATCTTTTCTGGTGAATCCTTCTCGGACATTTAGAGCTTTTTCTAAATTAAAGCATCTCTCCCCTGCTCGGAGAAATTCCCTTGGGGATACTTCGATGCCAGTAAGAGCAGAATAAATTTTGGATAGCCATGGGACATCCCGTATTTGATCGAATGTCCAGTGAACAACACAATCACAGATTCCTAAACAGTTGTAGAGATACTCTGCATCGTGGGCATGTTTCGCTAGTCTTCCTTGGTTAAAGGAATCGTCTGTGAAGATTCTATCTATTTCCTCGTCGGTCAGCCCCATTCTTTTAGTGTCGAGTTTTATATCTTCTACAGACATCACTCCTTTGGGCCAATAAGTGTCGCTGTGAGAATGTTTACCTTTTGAATGTACAACATGTGAAATTCCCATAGAGGGACCGAAGTTTGATGGCCAAAGTCTAGCATCAACCAGTGTATCCACTCCCTTGGTAATGGAGGCACCCATCTTGAAATCTTTAGAAGCCTCAACGCCTATTTCTTCTGAAAGTGCGTACCAACCCTTACTCATGAAGGCTCCAATATCCTCCTTTTTGACTATTTTTTCGACAAGTTTAAGGTAGGAGTCCAAATCGCCTATTTCTAGTTCCAGACCTCCTGTGTCCGATTTGGTTACAGCTCCTTGTTCGTACATTCTGGTTACAAAATATATCATCCTTATCGTCGTGAGATGTCCGAGTCCTACCCTGTTCATTTTGTCCATCAATTTGTACATTGCCCCGATATCGTCAAGCCTTAATCTTTTCATATAATCTATGGGAACTGTTGGGTCACCGCCTTGAAGTGTCACTCCTTCGTATTCGCCCTCATCAATTCCGACAGTCGCTCTGCAGGCGCCCATACAGGAAGTGCAAGCTCTAATCGTTTTCATATTTGATTCTAATACCTGATCGACAGCTGGACGATGGAGGGTAGGTTCTGTCTGGTAGTCGGGGTCATTCAGAATCTCCTCCCGTTTTTCCTTAAGCACTTCCAAGAATCTTTTTTTATCGTTAACTTTGATTCCTTTTTCACCCAGTGTAACGACTGCTTTGAGATTTTTGGTCCCCATCAATGCTCCTACGTCTCGGCCGAGAGAGTTCAAATTATCGAGAGTCGCTTGAGCTATTTTAACTAAGTTCTCACCAGCTTGCCCCATTGTCCAGACGCCGGGCTTACCTGTTTTTCCTTCATGCTTTTTGACCAACGTTTCGGTAGCTTGGTGAATGTCTTTGCCCCAAACATCTTCCGCATTTAGGATTTCTACCTCGTCATCTGTTACTTTTAGATAACATGGATTTTCAGCCTGACCAGTGATTACAATATTGTCATAACCGGAGTTTTTCATCATTGCTCCGAATCTTCTACTCCCTCCCATGGAATAAGAAACAAAATATTTCTCCTCTTCCTTACTCGCGAGTATAGGATATTTCGTAACCAAGTAACATTTTCCAGATCCAGGAACGAGTGTACCTCCCAAAGGTCCGAGTCCAATGACCAAGGGATTTTCCGGTGAAAGAGGCTCCGTTCCCGGTTCTAGCTTTTCATGGAGGAGTTTAAAGCCCATTCCCGGACCCCCAACGAATTTTTTCGCAGTGTCCATATCTAATGGTTTTTCTTCAATACTGCCATCGCTTAGATCGACAAATAGATTTTTTCCGGCGTAACCATAATAATCCATTATTCATCCCCCTCCGTTTTTGTGGTAATAGCATCATAAACACAGTATTCAGCGCATAGGGTGCAAGATTCTATACAATCGTCTGTGAAGCGAATTTCTTCTGGGAGGTTTATTATTATGTTGGCTTTTTCGGGGTTAAATTCCCCGGTGTGAGTTAAAGAGCAAATAAGTTGGCATGTACCACATTCAGTACATTCATTTGGTTGAATAGATATTTTTTTGCTCATCTAGAGTTAATTTATTTACATCCTATAAAAGATTTTTCAGGGGGTTTGTTTGGATAATTCCCCTTAGAGCGTTTTATTTTCAATATCAAAAGATAAGAGGGTTTACTGGGTAAAATATTACAAACTTAAGTTTTAGATATCATTCTACTTACGAAGGTTTTCCCCGGATTCGGCGTATTCTTCTAATAGATTACAGGGTTCATATCTTTTATCTCCATGCTTTTTGTAAAGATTCAACAACTTCTCCTTGATTTTGTCAAATCCTTCTTCTTCAGCAATCTCACAGGGGCCTCTATTCCAACCTAAACCAAATTTAATGCCCTTATCGATATCTTTTGGCTCGGCGATATTTTCATTTATCAACCTCATAGACTCGTTCACCGCCACCGCGAAAACTCTTTCGTAATCGTATTCACCGGCTTCATCGGGAGATATATCGGGTCTTTCTGGCCAACTATCATAGAAACCCTCCCCGCTTTTCTTACCGAGCTTTCCTTCTTCCGCTAGATTTGTAAGAAGAGGGCAGGGTTTCATTCTTTCGCCGTAAGCGTCATGTAAAACCTTTCCTACGGATTTTTGTACATCCAATCCTGCAATGTCAATTCCTTCGAGAATTCCCATAGGAAATCCGGCACCAAATTTAACTGCAGCATCTATTTCTTCTTTCCCCGCTTCATCCCGGTAAAGGGCCCACGCTCCCTCTAAAACGACCTGAGCGTACACTCTGTTGAGAATAAAGCCCGGAACATCCTTTTTGCATATTACAGACACCTTATCTAGGCTTTCGACATATTTTGTCGCTGCCTGTACTGTTTCTTCCGAGGTGTAATCCCCCTTAATTATTTCTACTAAAGGCACTATTGGGGGAGGGTTGGTGAAATGTATTCCTATGAATTTTTCAGGCCGACTGGTTGCTTCCGACATTTCTGTTATGCTTAAACTGGAAGTATTGCTAGAAAGTATTGTTTCCTTTGGTGCGGAATCATCTATTTTCGAGAATATTCTTTTCTTAAGATCCATCTCTTCCGGCGCCGCTTCGATGACGAGATCCGAATCAGGAACTTCTGCTAAATCGGTGGTTGTTTCGATTCTATTTAGAATTTCTTCTTTTTCTTCTTCTGTTATTTTGTTTTTCTCGACAAATTTGCCTAGGCTCCAATCTATATTATTAATTGCTTCTTCTAGAATGTCTTCTTCGACATCGTTTAGTATTACCTTGTAACCAGCCGTAGCTGATGTTTGGGCGATTCCGTTTCCCATCGTCCCTGCTCCAATGACTCCTACTTTCTCTATGTTCAAAATTATCTACTTCCTTTTGAGGATATTATATATTTCTTTTGAAAATTGATTTGTTATTTTGCCTATATGTTTATGTTGATATACTTAATAATACCTTTGAATACGGATTCATCAGTAGGAGAAGTTTCATTTTATAAAATTCTGTTTCTTAACCGGAAAACCTAACAGTTCACAAAGTATAGAAGAAAGGTGGAGGTGAAATTATTTCTGAGGAAGAAGAATTTTGGGAAGTATATCAAGAGCATCTCGGTTATAGCGATGAAGAAATGGAAAAATTCAGAGAGGATCCTAAAAAAGTCGAAGTAGCCAAGGCTCTATTTGGTAAAGAACCATTCAAAAAGAAATTAATAATCGAAGTTGTAGAGTCGCATGGATGTACTGTCGGACTTGAGCCCGGGGACAAGTTAGTTTTCGATGGATTGGGAGCCCTCAATACAGAAAGAAGTGATAGGTGGTGTGCTCATGCATTGTCCGCAATCCCTGGCGTGGCGAGTGTGGCACAGGACAGGCTAGTGTCCGATCTTGATCCAGGAGATATGATATATGATCACTTTAGCTGTCAAGATGCACGCAGCGAGCACGGGTTTGGGCAAGTGATTATGAAGGCCTATGTGGAAGAAGAATAGGAAGTACTTCATGAAAATTAATTCAACTAAATTCGTTCATTATCCGAAATATAGCGATAGTACCACATTCCTAGAGAAGAATAAGAAGTACTCCATTGCTTTAAAGCTATCAGCCAGTTGAATAGCCCGATTTGTTCTGAAGGCTAGGCTGAAGAAACATACGTGAAGTGAATTATTTGAATGAAAATTTGATATTAAGGAATTATTGCCACCGTTTTGAGTCATCCCGCGTCTTAAAACCTGTCTTTTACCCATATCTTTTCGACTGGAGCAAACATTGTCAATTTTTAGGAGTTGAAGTTGAGATTTCTATGTGTTTTGTGTGTTGATATCGTTGAAGCATGCTTTTTGATGGATCGGGCTCTGCGAGAGCGGAGCTTTGGCATTTTTCAAGGACTGATTGCCGACTGTCCGGGCTCTGTTTTTGGATGGGTGTTTTACGACGAGGATAGGATTTCGTGCCCTTCCGCCCAGATTTTGACTTTTTTGAATCCTCTCCACATTACGATCCATCCTGGCGGTGGGTCGGAGGAACGGTTCAGGTATCCTCCTACTCTGGCTACTGCTATCGCGTATTCTTTTCCTGTTTTGCTTTCGAGGTCTGGATATTTGCTTTCCAGTACGGCTATCTGTGTTTCGGTGAGGAATTCTTCAGGGGCGATCTTTTCTTCTGTTCGGGCTATCTCTCGAAGATCTAACACTTTCCAGGCGATGACGGAGTAAATGCTTAGGAGCACTCCCATTCGTTCCCATTTTTCGAGCTGCCGCTCTTCTATCCTGCAGCCCGTTTTCAATGCTTTGTGCCAGTCTTCGATTTTCCACCGTTTCTGGTAATGGGTGATTACTTTCAAGACTTGTTCTAGGTTTTTCACCGGTTCGGTGGTCAGTAATACCCATAGGGTCGGGTCTTCTCCCCCTTCGATTTCTTCAACTCTCACCACGTTCACTTTACAGGGTGAGGTGACTTCGGGGTTATTTTTCGGCGGTAGAAGTTCACAGGTCCCGGCACGTATGGATAGTTCGGCGTCTCTGCCATCTCTGCCTCCCCCTTGCTGTATATGGATTTCCGTTCGCCCTATCTCAGGTAGGTTTTTGCTCCAGTCGAACAAGTGACTTTCCTGCCCGTCAGCGGTTCGAATACAGCGGTTCTGGTTGGCACGGATTAGAAATCCCGAATATTCTCCCTTCAGGTGTGTAAAAAGGGAGAAATCGTCGGCTCCACGATCATGTACAAATATGGGTCTTGTCTTTTCGGGCAGCATTTCCATCGCTTCCCTGTCCCCGCGGATCCATTTTTCCTGCTCACTCTCCAGCTGGACAGGTTCACCCTCCCCGTTAGTGTCACAGGTTTTAGTCGGATCTTCTCGCTGATTTTGGACCAATACCTGTTGATCCATCACTCCGGTCATCCTCCCAGTATTCGGATGGACCCCTATGGTAGAATGCACCAGAACACCCTCCACATCCGAGTTGGAGTTGCCAGTATCTCCAAGCCCTTCCTTGGAGGGGTGACTGGGGAATGTCAAAAAGGTGGTGTCCGAAACAATTAATAATTCTTCTTCCCCTTCCAAACGGGATTTTTGCTCTTCTTTATGCGAGGATAAAATTTCTTCAGGAGTCACATTTTCATTATCACAAAACCGGTATGTAGCCTTTGTGGAAGCCCAAGTTTCACACGCCTCAGGAATCGACTCAGAAGGAGCACAACCCAGAGCAATTCCAATCTTTTGAAGGCGCTTATCGAGACACTTATCCCCAAAATCAGCAAAACGAAACTCATTCCTGATGTATGCCGCGACACCAGTACCGTAAGTCCTCTTTTCCAAACTCGCCAACACTTACCGACTCCAATCAGTCAATCACCTCGACCCAGCCCGAAAAAATAAAAATCACTTATAAATGGAAAATTTTTCGGTTCAAAAACCCATCACTCCTAAAACTTGAAACCCTACCTCAAGTGAATCCAACAAAAGCCGAACTTATGGGTAAAAGACAGGTCTTAAAACGAGTAGTGAGGAACTTTTAAGCCAATAATGAAAGGTTTTCACTTCTTAGGAGTGAAAGCATGAATCACTCTATCTTCATCGACTTCTATTTTAGTAGGTTCGACTTTCATACCTATTTCCATTTCTTCTATCTCTGCATCTATTATCCTAGAACCCATTCTGAAACCGTGATCAGTTTTAACGATCGCCATAATAGCGGGACCTTGAATGTGCGGAGGAGTGCCTCTTAGGAAATGGGTATATGAATAAATTTCGCCTTCTTCTATTTCCACCCATTTCAAATCCTTAGATAAACATATGGGACAGAAGATTTTTGGCGGCCAATGTGCTTGTTCACACTTTGGACAACTTGTAGTGGCTAATTTTCCTTCTTTCAATTTTTCATAAAACTCATAAATCTGTGTAAACTCCTCAGATTCTACAGGCCAAGGGTCCACCACGTATGGAAGATCCACCTTTCGATTTATCATTCTTATCATCCCTTCTCAAATAAATTAACAGTATGACAACCTGCGTATCCACTCAAATTATGAGTTAGACCAATTTCCGCATCTTCAACTTGACACTCTGCAGTTCCTCTCAATTGATTGAATATTTCTCCCACCTGAGCTAAACCTGTAGCTCCAAAAGGATGCCCCCGACTTAATAATCCTCCGCCCGGATTAATAGTCACCTCTCCTCCCAATTCTGATTTTCCTTCCCCCACGAATTTTTTACCTTCTCCTTTTTCACAAAATCCTAAGTATTCAGTTTCTACTATTTCTGAGATAGTAAAACAATCATGCACACAAGCTACGTCTACATCTTCAGGTGTGATTCCAGCCTCTGCATAAGCGTTATTCGCTGCGGTTTCGAGTAAATTCATATGATGAATCTCACCTTCGAGAGCTGATATAGTATTTCCAACGCCCTTTTGACCGTGAGCCGAAAAAAGGATTGGATCCTCTGATAACTCCCTAGCACGTTCTTCCGATGTAAGAAGCACTCCGGCAGAACCATCGGTTACAGGACAACACTCTAAAATTCTAAGTGGTTCTGAAATCATTGGAGACTCAAGAACTTCTTGGACTGGCGTTTCTCTTTGGTAATGAGCATTTGGATTACTCTTTCCAAACTTGTGGTTCTTTACTGATACGGACGCTCGTTGTTCATCTGTTAAGCCATACTCTTCATCATACCTCTTCGCAACTTGGGAAAAGAAAGACGGAGGGGTAAAGCCTTGAGAAAATACGAATTTATCCCCTAACCCTAAGTTGTAAAACGCTTCACTCCTAGAACCCTCTGGATGAGGTACATTTAATTTTTCTACTCCTAGAACTAAAACTAAATCTGCCATTCCAGTCATGATTGCTGCACTCCCCATAATCACTCCTACATTCCCTGATGCACAAAGATTTTCAACTCTAGTAATCAGGCTATCGGGCTCTGCTCCAATTAACTCAGCAGTCCAAGGCGCTATATGTGATCCTGGGGCAGTTCTCTCAGGATACGCTGAGGAGACTATAAGACCATCGATATCGGACGGGGAAAATTCTGAATTCTTAAAAGTATTCATTGTTCCCTCCATTGCGAGTTCTCTCCATTGAACTTCCTGCCTAATTCCAAACTTCGTCATTCCCGACGCAACGATAGCAGCTTTTCTCATAACATGTATTCATCTCCATTCTTTTTTAATAAGTATTTGGTTTGTTGAGAAATTGGGACATAATTCGGTTAAGGTGATGTCAGTCTCATGGTGAAGGGATTGTGTAGGATTGCTGTTGGAAATGATGTGGTTTCTCTTTTGTTTTCCCTCCATTGCGAGGTCTTTCTTCCGATTCTTTCCTTGTCTGCTCCGAAGTAGGTTTTCGAAAGTTCTCGCATGAAGTAATCTTTCAGAAAGCCGTAAGAGTCCCCCCTATCTTGTTCAGGATTTCGTGCTACCCGTACCCGAAGTTGGAGAGATTTTTCTTCGGTTGGACGCATACTTCCAAGTCCTTACCTAATTCTTGAGTGTTCTTTCTGTTGCTGTAATACTTGCTGAGTCTGTCTTTATGAAAGTGGATGTCGTGTCTCTCGACCTCGAGCCAAGAAGCCTCTTCGACAAAACTTGGAAGCTCCTGCAAATGTTCCACAATATACTTTCTCCTCCCGCTCCCCGCGAGAATATTTTTCCACTCCTTCTTCGTTTCCCTCTCGGATTTTCTCCTTTTCTTCTTCCAAAACCTCGTAAAATTTCTTCACACGTTTTCACGTTATTTTCATGTCACCAATTAGTAATGGATATGGACTACCACATCACGATTTGAAGCAAACAAAATAGAACTCACCCACGAGATAGAAAAACTTTACGAAACCGAAATCAAACCCCAAGGAAACTCAGCCCGGTCAAGCATCCCAAAAAACCCGTCGGGAAAAAGCACTAGTCATCGTGCTCAAAGGAGGCGAAACAGAATGAGTTAATTAATTATGTCTCAATTCCACTTGTTTGGAAGCACTTGTGAAGAAAACTTGAGATTATAAAGATGTTGTCTTTCCTTCATCATGACCTTGTTTTCGTGCTGTAGCATACATATTTTATCTATTACTCCTCATATTGTAAGTCGGAATTTTAAATTTTTCTTCTAACAGCATTTGCTAGCGTTTCAGCCCAATTTCGACGTTTTGAGTTGCAAAGCCCAAAACTGAATTATTCCGGCAAAAACTTTTCCAGCTCAAGGCTTGTCAGTAGGAAAAGCGTGTCCCAATCGACGTTACCGAGCTTGAATTGAAGAGAGTCGTTTTCCATCGCTACAATCATGTCGAGCTTGTCGAACGCTTTTTTCACACCCTTCTCGGATATATTATCCGGAAGCTCCCTCCGAATATGTTGGTAGCAGAGCAGACCGACAAAAACGAGGAAGAGGTGCGCTCGCATTAGGTGATCCTCCTCGGCGTACGGAGGTTCGACCGGAACTACCAGCGCCTTCTTGGTCAGGTGAAACATGTCCTCCACATTTTTACGATCGAAATAAGTCCTGACGATCTTGCTCGGGGACCAGTCCTCGTGGTCGGTCACGACCGCATGAAATCCCGCCGTCTCATAAACCCTATCCCACTCCTCATTCCAACCCCACTCGAGCTCTTCCGCACCCAGGTCGAAGGACCAATCCAAGCACTTATACCTCTTCTTAAGAACGTCTCTCAGCTTCCTCTCGATACCATCCTCGGTGAGCGGACGACCCCGTCCTCCGCTCTTGATCTTATCCCGCAAATTATCGAGCAAAACTTCCGCTTCTTCCCTCGCCTCCTTCATCCTTTTCCGAATCTTTTCTCTGGTCGTGTCGTGATAGGACAGCACGACTCGCCACTCGTTCTTCCCGAGCTCGACCCGACCGGAATCCCTAACGTAACACTTGCCGTGGCTCGTCTCGTGAGACAGCTGGAACTCGTCCAGCTCGGCATCGTCGATCTTCTCCTCCACCAGGTTCCGGTTCCTCTTCACCCCCTCCACGACGTGGGCATCCGACGACTTGGTCAGGTCGAAATTATCCCCGTCGTCGAAACCGCGGTCGAAAACCACCGTGACCTCCTCCAGGTCCGACCCCGCGGACTCTATCCTCCGACAGACCTCGTTGAAGAGTTCGGAGAAGAGCCTGTAATCGTGCCTGTTCCTTGGATAAGCGGTGCTAAGCACGGGCAAATCATCGCCCGAGACCGCAAGAGCCAGACTGACCAAACGCCGCCCGAACATCCCGTCCTTACTTTCCCCGATTCTCAGATATTTCGTGTCGTCTTGGACGTAAGTACAATAGTTGGTGGTGTCTAGATGACATTCTTCAATCTGTTTCCCGTCGAGGACGCGACGCGCCAGCTCCTCCTGCAAGGTTTCGATCTTCTCCTCACTCAGACTTTCCGCCAAAAACTGGTAAAGCCTCTGAACTGTCGTGACGTCCTCCCGCCACCAGAATGGGAAGAAATGGTCCGAGTAATCTTCTACAGCTTCCCTCATGCTCAAATCTTTGAAAAATCTGCACCAGACGAGCAAGAACATTTTTCCCCACGCGGGAAAATCGTGGTTTTCCTTCTCATCGAAAACTTTCGTGAAAAACTCATCCAGTTCAAGATCTTCGAAAGCTCACCTGAGACCTGCTGCCTGAGTGAACGGGACTGACTTGAGTTCGGCACTCTCGGCTACTGGGCTGTTGAATCTTTCGAATATTTTTTCGACGCTGCCTAGATAAAGCACGTTCCGAACTTTTGTCCTGCCGTCCTCGTCGCGGAACGACTCTCTGATCTTGTAATAGGTTCCGCTCTACCGTTTGTCGGCATAAAGATGCATCAAATACTTTTGGGCTTTGCAATACAGATGCTTAAATCAGGTAATAACATCCCTAGCTGAGAGCTGATGGAAGAACGCCGAAAAAGATAAACTGTCACTTACAATAAGGGTAAAAAATTCCAAAATTTTTCATGTTCAGTCTTGGCTTCTTAATTTTACAAAAACTTAATTCAATTACAATTTCGATTAAAATACTTTCTCCAGCGCATCCCTAATCTCATCGTAGTTAAATATGGGCCCATCTAGGCATACACGCTTTTCCCCGAGCATACAATGACCGCACATCCCCATTCCGCATTGCATACGTCTTTCCATAGATAAGAGGAGTTGGTCTTTTTCAAATCCTCTCTTCATTAAGCTTTCTGCGGCATAATGCATCATTGCACTTGGTCCACAAAAAACTACTATTCCATTCTTTGGATTAAACTCGGTTTTATGGAATAGTTCAGTCACTAAACCAACGTGCCCATCCCAGTTTCTATCTGGTTTTTCTACGGCTAGTAAAGTCTCTACCCCCTTCTCCTTATCTAGAAGATATGTGTTTTCGTATATCAAATCCTTCGGAGTTTTAGCTCCGTAGAAAAGCTTCAGTTGGCCAAAGTTGTCTTTTTCACTTACTAAATTTTCTATTAAAAGTCTAAGACCTGAAAGTCCTATTCCACCAGCTACTAAATATATATCTTTCCCCTTTAACTCTTCCATCGGGAATCCATTCCCAAATGGCCCTCTTATTCCAATTTTCGATCCCTTATTTAGCTCTTCTATTTTTTTTGTTACACTTCCGATTTTTTGAACTGTAACTTGGAACTTGTTGGCCTTTGTATCTAAAACGTTTGCGATACTTATTGGAAATTCTCCTTGGCCAAAAATTGTCATCTCGACGAACTGTCCAGGAATAGGCCTCAACGTTTCTCCATTTTCTAAAGATATTGTAAGAGTTTCTATTTTCGGGGTTTCTTTAATTCTCTCTTCCACTAAGCCTAGTTTAGGTAAATATATATTTTCCGAACTCACGCTTCCATCACCTTCCTTAAAGCTTCCCGTATGTCAATTTCGGATTGGCAGAATTTTATGCATCGCCCACATCCAACACAGAATATACTATCGTACCTCATTGGTGTATAGTAAAATTTATCATACATTCTGTGCTTAAACCTTGAGGTTTTTTCTTCTCTAATATTAAGGCCTCCGGCCATCTCGGCGAATCGTTTGAAGTGACAAGAGTCCCACGTGCGAACTCTTTCGCCTTTGCTTTGATTAGCATTTGTTCTCTCCTTTATTGTAAAGCAGTGACATGTAGGACAAACTATATTGCAGTTTCCACAGGTCTCACATTTCTCTGAAAATTCGTTCCATAATTTATCGTTGTACCGTTTTTCCATCTCTTTGGATAACCCTTCTATTTCTAAATCTTGAGGTAGTTCGTCTCTAACTTTCTCTATTGCCTTTTCCCTTTCTTCCATCTGTTCGTCGGTGGCATCCTCAAAATAGTCACTTTCTAGTAAGCTATTCCCTGTTTCGCTTCCGGACTTCACGTAATATGAATCGCCTATATCAGTCATTAACAGGTCAAAGCCATCCTCAATATCTGGTCCAGAACCTGTTATATTACAAAAACACCTTTCTCCTGCTTCTTTACAGGTCAGGCCGATTATAATTGAGTTGTTTCTCCTATTTTTGTAAAAAGGGTCCTCGAATTTTTCTTCTTTAAGAACTTTGTCTAGATGTGAAACTGCAGTTATATCACAGGGATGGATCCCTAAAAACAGTCTCTTATTGTCCCATTTGTCCATTGAGTCCTCAAGTTTAACATCGCTATTCTCTTTCTCATATCTATATAGAATTTCGCTATCCGGGAAAAGTATATTTTTTAGAGGCAGCATAGTTTCGGTGTAATGAAGTTCCAATTCGTCTAAGCTATCTATATAATCAATCGTAATATTTGTGAAAGCCGAGATACTTCCTTTTCTTGTCGGCCCAATTATTTTATATTTATCTCTTAAATCATCGAAAAATTTTGGGAAATCCTTTTTGGCTAAAATCTTTTCCATTTTTCTTCCCTCAGGCTTTGTATACCTTACAAGGATTTCCCCGAATGGTCGGTGTGCCAGTTAGAGGATCACAAGGTGTGTCATAATCCGTTATGAGATTTGTATTTGAATCCGTAAACTCCTCGTTGCCCCACCCGAATTCAGTGATTACAATCTTGGGGTGGACCTTAGGGTCGGTAAAAAGTTTTTGTTTAACTTTGTTATTTTCTGTCTCTATATATATCCAATCGCCATTTTCTAAATCTCTTTCTTCAGCAGTTTCAGCGTTCATGATTACAGTTGGCGGGGGTGATTTTTCTCTTAGTTCCTCCACATTTCGATAACCTGAAAGCATGAAAATTTCGCTTTTGTAATTAGTGACTACAAGAGGATATTCTTTGGTAGTTTTGAATGAACCCATCAGTGGTTCTTTAAGTTTCTCAAATTTTGGTATTGGATCCCCACCCATATCTTTCAAACTTTCGGAATGTATCTCTACTCTACCGGAGTTAGTTCGGTAACCCGAAACTTCGTTAGGATCATACCTTCTTTCCCCTTTAACATGTTTTACATTATCTCGGAACTCTTCCCAGGATAATCCCATGGGTCGAAGCATATAGTCAAGAGCTTCGGATTCATCATCCCAGAAGTACTCTTCAAAACCTAATCGTTTTGCAAGTTCATTTATTATTTTAATGTCTGGCCAGGCCTCACCAGGAGGATCAACAAGCTTTGGTTGAGCTCTCAGCATGCCAAACCAAGCAGGCCAAAAAGCTATCGTTTCGTGCTCATGAATAGGAGCGGCAGGTAAAACTATATCTGCAATTTCAGTGGTTGCCGTATGGAACAATTCAGATATTACGAAGAAGTCCAACTTTTTAAAGGCCTTCTTAGTTGCTTTAGAATCCGGATACGTGATTAAGGGATTTGTAACTAAAGCGAATGCCGCTTTAGGCTGATAAGGCTTACCCTCCAGCAAAGCTTTGGTTAATGATTGGGTTGGAACAAATCCGCCCTTATTTGCAATACTAAACTTACCACCTATTGTTCTTTTCGGGGATCTAGGATATTTAGCAAGCCTATCCTTTAAATCACCCAGCATAAATCTTCCTGGTGGATAATAGTTAGGCCTCTTTAATTCCACTAACCCTCCATCTGGAGTGTTCACATTCCCCGTGATGCCTTGTAAAATTGCTAATGCTCTGCAAGCTTGGAAAGATTGAGAGTTGAATTCTAACGAATTCCCCGATCCAATTATTCCAGGCTTATTTTCGGCATATAATTTTGCTACTTCTCTAATTTTTTCTTCCGGTACCCAAGTTAAATTTTCTACTTCCCTTAATGTGAAGGTTTTTACTTCTTTCTGGAGTTCATCAAAGCCCTTTGTCCAACTCTCAACATACTCTTTGTCGTATAACTCCTCCTCAACAATAACTTTTATAATACCCATTGCTAAAACCCCATCGCTGTTTGGACGGGGTCTCAACCAGTAGTCAGCGTCAGAAGCATGCATTCCCTTTTCTGGCCATACTTCTATATTCCTCGGATCTATCACAACTATTTTTGTCCCGCCTTCTACAGCAGAATTGAAATAGTTTCGCTGGATATCTATGAAAGATCCACCAGTGTGCGGGAGGTTCGTCCCCCATATTACAATTATTTCTGGATCATTTTCTGTTCTAGCTTCCCATGCCTGCATCCCAAATGTATATCTCAGAGCTTCTGTGGTCATCACACCGCAATAATTGCCGGGAGTAATTGTATTTGGGGTTCCAAAAGCAGTGGCAAAACGTTGTGCAAAAGCAAACTCCATGCCTTTGGGCTCTCCTAAAACCATGGCTAATCTCTCTGGTCCATATTCTTCCCTTATCTGCTGAAATTCACTTGCAATTGTGTCTAAGGCTTCATCCCAAGAAATTTTCTCCCACTCTCCCTCCCCCCTTTCACCCCTCCTTTTCAGCGGATGTTTAAGCCGATCTGAATTATTTAATGTCCCAATTATGTGACTCTCTCCTTTTTTCACGGAACAAACGTTTGTGGGAAACTCTGTTTCACCTGCACCTCTCACATCTGTTACTTTACCATTTTCCACCGTCACCTTTAATGCACAATGATTACCACAGATATGGCAGAAAGTAGTGTAACTTTTTTCTTCTCCCATATTTTTCCTCAAACCATGCTAAATATTACATCTTCCTAGTTAAAAGTGATGACATTTAAGTATTCGCGCAGTTTTTCTATGTTTATTACGGATATGGAGGCCAATATAGAAAATATTAACTTTTTTGCTCTCAAGGGCCAAAAGATTGTAATTCCCTCCTACCATCACTGATATAAGTATATATAGGAGGAATAAATTCTTTAAATAGCTAAAAAATCTTTATTAGACTCAAAATAAACAATGGGAAATAAAAATCATGCTAATATTCCCCAAAAATCGTTCTGAGATTGCTGTCTCGTCTTAAATAACATAATAATAACCAATATAAGGAATTTAATCAATTTTGAAAAGATAAATAGAATTAGACATCTATAAGAAAAATCTAAATGCTAATGTAGTGAAATAAGAGCGCGATATTTTCCTTTAAAAAGCTTTCCAGACTTAATGGTAGGATGAGACCTTTTTCGCTGGTATTGGGGGTAGAGAGATATCTTTGAAAGCTTCTTAATTTTGGAAGCTCGTCTAAGGGGCTTGAAGAAATTGGCTTCGATTTAAAGCTAGCTACTCAAAAAAAGCCAAATTAATAGCGGAGGAGAGACAAAGACCGATGTGATAGACGACAGAATATTAGTACTTTATTAAGGGCTGGGCTTGCATCCGAAGCTTATATCCCATCGGAAGAAGTTCGTGAACCTCGATATAAGATAGTTCAGGAAGAAACTCCTGAGGAAGAGAATGAGTTTGGAAAACAAGATTTATGCTGCCTGAAAAGAACAGGTTAAAGATAAGTAACAATCCCCTCACAGAAAAACAAGTATAAACTTAGAGAGTTGAACATCAGTTCGATAAATCACCATTTCACGGTGTTAGAAATGTTTTATGATTGAATAAAGATGGTTTTGAAGCAACTTTGACAGATTGCAGAGGAGTAAAAGCTTAACTTCTCATGATTATGCCTGGAATAAGCCATACCTCGGCGCTCGTCATCCTCGGAGAAATCGCTACATCTACTGCTACGACAGTCTTTAAAACTCCGCTCCTACGCCGAATTTGCGTTCAAATTCCACAAGTTATGAGATCTCCCCGTTTGAGGGAATCAAGAAGAAAGTAAACAAACTCCTCCGCTAGGCAATAGTCGAATGTGCATTGTTACACATTAATCACGGAGATTCTCACCCTACTAGGTAATAAGAAAGAAAGTAAGGAAGGAGAGAGCCGAAAGAAGCGGTGATAGCCACTGAGACAAGTTGCCCACTTTTATATACAGAGAATGACTCATGCTTGTCTCGAAGTTTATCCTTCTAGCAGCGCTTCTTTATCTATTTTCCCTGAACTTAATGTTGGAAAATCTTCCATTCCCCAAAACTCGTATTCTCGCGGTCTTTTATGATTGGCCAGCTCCGAGTGTTGCTTGCACCATTCATCAAGTTCATCCTCAGTCAAATCTTCATTCGGGCTTCTTATAAATGCCTTCACAGCTTCTCCCCATTTCTCATGAGTTACACCGGCAACAACCACCTCAGCCACATCCGGATGTTCGATAAGGGGCTTTTCAACTTCTGCCGGATAGATATTCTCTCCTCCGCTTATTATCATATCTTTTTTCCGTGCCGGAATATAGAAGTCACCATCCTCGTCTTTGTAACAAATATCTCCAGTGTAGAACCAACCATCCTTAAATGCCTTTTTCTCTTCTTCTGGCATGCCGATGTATTCTGAAGCCACTGTTGGTCCACGGACGATTAACTCTCCTTCTTCTCCCGTTGGTACCTCATCCTCTGGTTGCCCTCCTAATTCAACTATCCGCATCTCACAGGTCGGCCAAGGTTTTCCTATACTTTCCGGCTTTTCATTAGCATAGCCAGCTGTGGACCCACCCATGGGGAAAGCTTCGCTTGCTCCCCAAGTATTACTAATGTAATCCGGTTGGAATTCCTCCATAAGCTGGTTTACAACATTTTCTTTAGCTACTTCCCCTACGGTAAAGATTGACCCGAGAGGTTTAATATCGTATTTTTCAGGATTTTCTTTAAGCTCTGCCATAGCCATCTTCCATTGAGTATATACTGCAAAGACCAAATCCGGGCTTTTTTCCTGTAGGATTTCAAGGTAAAGATCGGGAGCCCATTCTTCTAATATGAGCCTATTACCTGCTGTACAGACCGATGCTATTTGCATGGCTTTCCAGCCTATAAAATTAGGCATAAAACCACAAAGGGTAGTAGGATTAACGTCCAATCTAGCCGACCATCCAGACGCAAAGGCACACTGAGACTCTTGAAAGTTATCGAATGGAATCGCTTTTGGTTTACCTGTAGTTCCGCTGGTGAACTGTATGGTAGATCTATCCGTGGGATTCACTTCTACATCAGGTTCACTCTTTGAATATTCTCCGAATATTTTTTCGATTAAATCCACATCTTCAACTTCTTCACTATTTGAAACAAATTTATCAAAGGAAAACACATCCTTAGCTTCTTCCAATAGCTTTGAGAATATTTTGTCAAATACGAGTACATCGGCATCTATTCTGCTAATCATTTCAACGATATTCTTTGGTGTTTCACGCATCGGTAGAGGTGAAGCAACTGCTCCTATTTTATGAGCAGCTGCCCAGACTTTATTGACCCATATATTTTGAGTGGATAAAATGGCTATTACATCCCCCTTAGAAATCCCAATATCCTGGAAATAGTTTGCCATAGCACAGGCGTCCTTATTTAATTCTTCATATGAGCAACTTTGGTCAGTTTTAATATTTTCAAAAGCTATACTTTTCGGATAACTTCTAGCAACGGTTTTTAAGATATCATCATAAGTTTGTAAGGGATATTTTTTTCTAATTAAATCACCCCCGTTTTTCTTTTTCCTGCTTCCCCTTTCCTGCTTAAACAATTAAAGACTTCCGGTCATCGTGCTGTGTTGATTGGGATGAAAAATTCTCTGGATAAAAATATACTCCAAACTACTCTGGCGAAAGACTAAAATACCTCAATCCTCTAAAGAAAGATTGAGGCTAGGGCAGTTATCTATCCGGAGTTTTCCCCATTTTGGTGTTTAGCCTCGGGTTCTCAATCAAAAGCAGAAGAATATCATAAATCTTTTGATAGCGTGGCGAGTTGCCTTTTTCAAATTTCAAAAGACTAAAGAAATAGTTCTCTAGGAAGGAATAAGATGCTCGTTGCTCCCCTTATTCAGGTAAAGACTTCCCTCGCCTTCCTCTGCTTTATCTCCGGTAAATTTGAGGTAATTCCCTTCTACCTCCACTCCGTCAACCTCGGGATTACTCACTTCCTCTTCGAAGCTGAATCCGGGCAAAACTTCCTCTAATTCGCCGTTTACGACTATGTCTCCGTCCTCCATTTCACTTCCTGCTCTCGCACCGAGGTCTCCATCGACGACAATAGCTCCGCTTTTCATGTGGTATCCTAGATGTATACCGGCGTCTCCATTAATCTCTATTTGACCGCCGTCTAACCACTCACCTACCTGGTCAGAAGCATCGCCGCCGAGAACTATCTTACCGTCGGTCATGCCTATCCAATCTCCTCGATAAGTCGCTCCGAGGAATTCTTCGGCATCTCCTTTGATCTCCAATTCTCCACCTGACATTTTCTGTCCGGCCCAAGCATCGGCGTCTCCTTCGACTTCGATCTTGCCACCGGACATGAAGGCTCCGACGTACATACCGACATCGCCGTTTACCTTGATTTTTCCCTCGGACATGTCCTGCCCGACTCTCTTACCCTTGGGAATATCTCCGTCTATCACAATCTCGACCTCTTCCTCTCCGGTATCCTCACAATCAATTTCGAAAACATCGGTCAGCTCTAATTCCTTCGACCCCTTGTAGACCGGAACTTCGCCGATTTCTTCGGGGCTTTTACCCTTCAGATTATCGGGGATAACCTGATCGAGTTCGAGTTGAAAATCGAGTTCGGGTTTTGGATTTAAAATTACTTTCAAATTATAGACCTCCTTACAAATTGTCCCTAGCATCTATTGAGATGGCTTCTGGATTAGTCATGTATTCGGGTTGAACTGGATAATTGTTTATGTTCACGGTGTAGTACCTCTTAAACTTCCTCTCTATATCCTTGTATACTTCCTTCTCCAGATCCTCCGGAAGCTGAGCATCGACCCAGTAAGTTCGTCCGGAGGTGTCTTTCTTGATCTCTCCGTTCTCGGAGACTATTTCCCCATCTTTTATGCAGTAGCTGGCGTTTGCGAAGGTCTCCCTGACCTTCTCGGGATTCCTGCTAATATCAGTCTCATTCGGATTCAAATCGTAAATTGCCACATCTCCGACCGCACCCGGTCCCAGGTGACCTCGATCCTCCATTCCGAGCACTCTCGCGCTGTTGGCTCTGGAGATAAGTGCGATCTCTTCCATAGTCATTTCACGGTCAATAGTCGCGATTACCGCAGACCTCTCGATATTATCGTGAATTCTCTCGATCTCCTCGTTTCTGGCCTGCTCACTAACCAGCCAGCTGATTACCTTCGGATAGTTTACGAACGGACCTCCGTTGGGGTGATCAGTGGTAAGAATAACCTGCTCCGGGTCGTCTACCAGCAGAGCCAGCTCCAGCCCGATTGCCCACTGAACGGCATTCACGGGATTATCTCGATGGTAAACAAACGGAACTACTCCTGCACCGGTCTCCAACTCGACGTCCGCATTGATCCACTTCAGATGGTTCAAACCCCTCAGGTTGTACTGAAAGGGTCCGTCAGCAGTCATAGTGGTCGTGTTGCCGAATATCACCTGACCCATGTCTATCATTAAATCATCTCTCTCGTTGACCCTCTCGGCGACATCTTTTGCATTGGATTCAAAATCCGCCCAACTGCTTCCGCCGTAGGAGTTGAACTGAGCATGGGTAAGATGGAAAACGTTATCTCTCACTTCGCTTCCCGGTTTAACTCCCCTCGTCTTATCGAAGGTTTCGATTGCCGTCTTTGAGTTGCCCGGTCTGCCAAGGTTGTTGCCATGGACATGGATTGAATGGGGCAACTCCAAAAGTTCGTTAACTTCCTCCAGACCCCGAATTATCTCGCCGGGCGACACGTCAAAGTAAGCAACCCTATCTTCTACGCTATCTACATCCTTTCCCCAACCCCAGTTCTCGGTCCCTCCGGGATTGACGAGCTTGAGGGCATATCCCTTGGTGGCCCTCAAAAGCCAAGAGATGAAGGCGGCCAATCCCTCGTAATCTTCATCCTTAACGTAATCCATGACCATCCAATTGTTGCCCACACAGGGATACGCTGCCTTGTCTATGATTGGGATATCCGCGAGCTCCTCATGAGTGTGTCTCGCTTCGAGGGGCGGCATGGCCGGATCTATGACGGTCGTCCAACCCATCTTGGCGTATAGGTATCCGGTGGTGAATGTCGAGAATACGGATCTTCCAGCTCCCGATCTGGGATAGTCCTTATTGGAATAGTAATTCCTGCCCTCTTCCGGTCTAAACTTCCTACCTGCGTTGACCTTGGAACCCGCAATATGGCTATGTATGTCCACTCCTCCGGGCATAACAACTTGGCCCGAGGCGTCTATGGCCTTCGCAGAATTTCCGGAGAGCGATTCGACTACTTCCCCATCCTCTATCAGAATGTCCTTTTCTTCGCCGGAGACCCCATTCATGGGGTCGTATACTATTCCGTTTTTGATTTCAAGGCTAGACATCTTTGTCACTTATATTCTTTCAATAATCTTCTCTAATATTTCTTCGTCAGGCAGTATTCCTTCAGGAGGGTCCTTCACTTTTCGGAGTTTAATCGGTACTCCGTCCATTCTGTAAGCCGTTCCTTCGGCCTCAATCCCTGAAATTGCGGAGGGGATAAACACGTCCGAAAATTGCGCAGTTGGTGAAAAGTGAGGATCAATAGTTATTGTTGGAATTTCCTGCAGATTTCCAAATGTCTGTCTAGGTAGATTAGGTATTGGGTCTGAGGCTACAAATATAGCTGCATCCGCCTCCTCATTTCTCAAGACGTCTACCACGCTGTTCTCACCTGGACCGTACCTTGGATAACCCCTCGCAAAGTCCACCGCAAACGGGAATCTCGCCTCCCAGCAGAAAACTTTATTCGCCCCAGCGACATTGAAATGTCCCCTCATGGGCATAATGGTAAACTTATTACCTAGTTCATTTAAATCGGTGACAAGGGATAAGACATTATCAATATTGGAATATTTTCCCTTACTCATAGTAAGACCCAAGCCAAAGAACAAAGCACCGAAGTCATGATTTTGGAAATCCTCTGCTAGTTTCTCAATCTCCTCCGATGAAACTCCTGCCACTTCGTCGGGGATATCTCCACCTTTCAATACAGTTCTGATCGCATCTAGCAACTCATAATCCTTATCCGGCTTGACCTGAATAAATTGGTCAGCTATTTTTGCAGTATCGGTCTTTCTTATGTCCACTACAACTATCTTTCTATCTCGTTCCCCCTTTCTTCTAAAGAAACCGCGAGGGTATATGGTATATCTAGATAAGTGTCTGGGATGCGAATGAGCGGGATTACAACCCCAGTAAATGATTAAATCAGCCCTATTCTTGATTTGTCCTAGTGTACATGTCGACCCTCCCACTCCCTGTTCAGCAATAATACTAGGACCGTGACACACAGAGGTAGTATTGTCCATAACTCCGCTTACTTTTTCCGTTAACGCCACTCCCTTCTTTTGAGCTTCGCAAGTTGTAGAAGACCAACCGTATGCCAAGGAGTAATCTGAATTGCTTAAAATATTTGCAGCTTCACCAATAGCCTCTTCTAAAGTCACGGGTTTAAGGTCCCCGTTTTTCCTAACCATAGGTTCTTGAGATCTTTCTTTGAAATATTCGGAGAATCTGGCGTGGCCTAGGTTACAAGTATTCTTGGTGTCCTTTACATGGCCGTTTTCGATTGTTATTTCAATATCGTCACAAAGACAACCGCAGAAAGAACATACGACATCTGTTATTTTTTCCATTTTTCCACCTCAGACCTCACCCTATTAGCTCCTTAGCTTTGGTTATCTCACCTTTTGCCTTTTCTATAATGGCATCTAGATTAGTATATTCTGGCATCCCTTGGCTAGAAGTATTATCAAAGGTTAAAGCATTGGCCCACGGACCAACGGGAAGGAAAACTATTCCCTCATGCGGAGTATCAGGCGACTTATCTGCTTCTACCTTTACCTCACCATACTCGGTTCTTAATTTGACGGTATCCCCCGTGCTCACGTCTATCTTCTTCATGTCTCTCCCGTCTATTTGTAAGACTGATGCTGATTTTGAATACGAATCAGAATGTTTTCCCTTTTCCTTCCCCACTCCCTGATCTATTGTTCTCCCTGTAGAAAGTAGGACTTCCAAATTAAAAACCTCCAGAATTTCCCCGCTTTTTTTCTCTACCTTTCATTTTAACCCTTATCCTCTAAATCCTCGACGGCGAAATCTAGACCAAGATCGATAAGTTTTTCTTTTGTTGGAACCGAATTTTCTGGGTTCCACCTTCTTTCTTCATAATAACTACTTAGAATTGATTCGGCTTCATCCTTATCAATTCTATGAGTCTTTGCATAATCTTGAAGATAAACTTCCTCTCCTCTCCAAGAGAGTGGCTCTTCAGTCACTTTTTTCGACCATTCATCATCTTCTCTAGAAAAGCCCTCCTTAACATTCATAACTTTCTGCAAATTCCATGTTCTTTCTCCTACTTCTATAATTTCATCAGTCGTTTTTTCTATGCCCGTAGCTTTATTGTAGACATTAGCGACTTTAAAGGGAGGCATATACAAAGCACCTATCCAAAACCTGACACATAATCCCAGTGAATTCATGGCTGTATTGAAGTTCTCTACATATGGAGTGACTCTTCCAACGTTCCAACTGTCTTCGGAAATCGCTCTTTCTATCGCTTCTGGCGTTGCACCGAGTCTTCCCATCAACCTCATAATTGAATCTACCCCCCTTCCAGGATTAGCGGTGATAGTTAATCCGCTTCCTGATATTGCTCCCCTTTGGCAAGTCAAGTACGCAAATGCTTCTACCCCATTCAAAGCTCTTGGATCAAATGGAGGCCACAACCCTTTAACGAGCACTGCTTTATCCTTGTCTACTCCCAGCTTTTCTAACATTGGTTCTATCCCTCCCCCTGCTATCTCGAAAATTCCGTCTCTGTTTACTAGTCTCTCAATAGCAAGCTTTCCAGTTTCAAAACTCCTCGTCAAATCGATTCCCACATCTTTCTCTTTTATATCTCCTTGTTCTTTTAGATAGAATAAAAGCTCCATCATATAGGAAAAATCAAGCTCGTCAATCCCATAGTCATTACAGAAATAATGGAGCTTCGCTCCTTCTTCTAAGGTCGAATTAAAAACAGAAGCTAAAAAGGCTATATTCGCTGATGTAGCCGTATGGATTTCATCCTCGAACTCTTCTTCCTCAGGTTCGATAGTTACTTTGTCTGGCGAGATGCACCCTGGAGCACACCAAGACTTTGTATCAAAAGCATCCTTAAACCTTTCTTCTCCTAACTTCTCCTTATCCTCCTCAGTTAGGAAGGCAGTGTTATTTTCCTTTAGTACCAAACCAGTGTCAATCCATTGATCAACAATTGCCCCACCATAGCCGTAATTTTTCAAATCCCCCCCGACTGGATTCATCTTAGCAAATGACTCCATCGTTTCGCGAATTTCTGTTATCTCTCCCGGATATGCTTCCTTTATTCCATTTGTACCTCGGCTGATGACTGCTTTCAAATTTTTGCTTCCCATTATAGCACCAAATCCTCCCCTTCCCAGGGTAGAGATTTTGTCAACAAAAGGCATAGCTAGGCGAAGCAAGTTTTCCCCAGCGGGGCCAATAGTAAGGGCTGTAGCCCCTTCGTGTTTTTCATAAAGAATATCTGTTGATTTGTTGATTCCTTCTCCCCAAATTTCACCTGCATCGAGAATTTCTATATCTTCGTCAAATATTCCCAAATAAACAGGTTTGTCTGCTTTACCGGTAATTACTACGTGATCATATCCGGCCCATTTGAATTGATGTGCAAGCCCATCCCCTGTAGCCGTACCTATAGCTCCGTTGAGAGGTTGCTTAGACGTCATAAATACTTTCGATGCCGAGGGAACTCGTGTACCCGTTAATGCTCCAGCACCGAGGATAAGGGGATTATCTTCAGAAAGAGGCTTAATACTAGGTTCAATGAAATCGTAGGCCAATCTCATGTTTATTCCACCTCCCCCAATGAAATTTTCTATAAGATTACGGTCAAGCTCTTCCTTTTTTATAGTCTCAGAACTTAAGTCAACATATAGAATCTTTCCTGCATATCCTGGAACTTCCATTTTATTCCCCTTCCATTACTCTTAGTTCTCTGGCTCCATATTCACAAGCCTCAACACAACGACCACATCTAGTGCATTCCGGTTCAAGATACAGCTTAAAATTTCCTCCACCTTTCCTAACTACCTTCGTATGAGCTTCTCTCGGGGAAACCTTTCCAGAATACTTTTCTGAACATGCCATCATACACATCATACATCCGTTACACTCTTCAGAATGAAGGACGAGCTTTCTTTTGGGTTTATCTGAAGCTTTAGAAGACATAGAGACCCTCATAAATAGGCTGGCATTTCCCTCCTAACTTCATCTCCTGCCTTTAAATCTCTAGTAACATTGGCTATACGTTCACCGAACTGATTTGCTTTCTCCTGTAGCTCTTCACCTGAAAGCATGTTTGGAAAGTTTTCAGATTTGAACTCGGAATATATGGGACCAACAGGTAGTCCTCCTAAAAGAAGAGCAGGCGCAATAAACCGGATTGTTCCACTTTCTATTCCACAATACGGCCAGATGAAAGAAGTGGAGGAAATAACCTTACCAAAACCCTGTGGGCCCTTAGGGCCGGCTAACCCATAAAATCTTCCTTCCCCGAATGCCCTTAGGCGATCTAAAAATGACTTCCATTTCCAAGTCATATTTCTCATATTTCTGGGTGTACCCGCCACCATTGCATCTGCTTTCAAAACTTTTGGATAAAGCTCTTGCATGTCGTCATCGATTGAACAGTATACTCCTTCTTCTTGACTTTCAACACACCAGTTGCAGTGAATACATCCAATAATGTCCTTATCTGCAAGAAAAACCAATTCAGTTTCGACATCTTCCACTCTATTAGCGGAATCAAGAACCATCTCCAGAATCTCAACGCCTTTTGCCTCTTTTTTAGGGCACAATGATATTCCGAGAATATTAACCTTATTTTTATTTTCTTCCATTCTTAAATCTCCCTTTCGATTAACTAATTAAAGTGGCTCACCAAGCTTATATCCTTCTATTTCGTCAAACGCTGTTCGGCCATATTTCAGCATCTTAGTAACTTCCGCAAATCTTTCACCTAATTCACTTGCTCTCCGATGAGCGAAAGAGTCTTCTTCCACTGCAAGCTCCTCACCTGAGGGTGCTTCAGAAACGCCTCCAATGCCAAAACCAAAACCCGGACTTACTGGAATCATGCCATAGTACATCGAAATTTCATAAATACTAAACATAGCAGTTTCTATTCCTCCATGTCTAAACCATGCTACTTGGGCCGATGTCACTGGCTTATTAACTAATACACCTTTTTCAGGGCCCTCAAAGCCATAATACCGGCCTATCGCAAAGGCGCTTAACCTATCTAAAAAAGCTCTTAATATCCAAGTTTCGCGAGCTATATAGACAGGATTTCCATATATAAGCGCATCCGAGTCTAAAACCTTAGGATATAAATCTTGCATATCGTCTTTTAAAGAACAAAAATCATTTTCCTTTTGATGCTCAGCACACCAATTACAATCAGCCGGGCAACCTTCCAACTTTTTCCCCACTAGAGGGATGAACTCTGTCTGGACATCATCTAACTTTTCTGCATTTCTTAAAAGTTCCTTCAAAAGATATTCTGTGTTGCCATCTTTAATTGGAGAACCACAAATTCCAGTTATTTTCAAATCCATAGTTAGGAATAATACTAATTCTTGTATTAATAAAATTTTCCATTTATTCGACTTCATCCCGAAAAAGTGTCAGCAGAGGTTTTTTTGTGATCTGGCATTAGGATTTCTCTGGAGAGTTTTAGAATGCCAGCCTGCTGATTTTTTTGTAAAATCCACTGACCGAGTTAAGTGGTTTGAAGATAATTACCTCTGAACGATTTGGGACTTGTTGTGATTTTCCCCAGTTAGAACTCGACTCATCTGCTGTTTCCGAGTTCGAAGGCTTTCAGGAATGGTTCTTTCCTCCTGCAACGTTTCCTTATGCTCGAGAGTGCTCTGCTGAATCTTTTCTTGATGGAGGAGAACGCGCTTTCGACGAAAAATTTAACGGGGCAGCCTGCCTCTCAGACTTATTCTTCATCCGCCCTTTCTTTCATCATCTCTCGGTAAGCCCGATGACCTTTGGACTTGGCGGTGGTATTCTTATTCGGCTTAAAGTACGGTTCGGCGTTTTTCCCCCCATGATGGTGCAGGATTCTCGCCTGAATTGCGCCTTGTCTTCGGAGACGGAAGCGATGAATCATACTCCTCTCAGCATCGCCTTGCCGACGGGGTGACGTGTGTATCCGATTTAGTCATTCTAACCTCCAAAATCTGTCCGGAATGTTGTTTAGAAGCACGTGCAGTTTCAGATAGTTTTTCCCCGTTTTGCTCACCTATCCCGACATCATGCTATTTACTTGAACTTCTAGTGGAGAAGCCAAAGCTTTCGATCGCCGTATTCCGGTCTTCCTCGACCTCTAGAATCGTTTCCTTGAGCAATTCCCTGAAAAACTTCGTTGAAGTTTTCCTTATCTCCGGATGAATCACGCTTTGGGTCGGGATTCGGTTCACATCGAATATCTTGAAATAAAATTCTCTCATCCCTTTCAACCCGGCTTCGATTTCGTCGTAACTTGCGGAAAAATAAATTTTTAGCACTAGAGCCCCACTCACTTTGCGGAGCGGATGAGGATTACCTCTTGAGCCTATATTCCATGGAAGTTCTATGCCTTCGGGAAGGTCGGCGAGAGGCTTGTAGAAAGCCTGTCGAGGTCTCTGTTCACTGAACTGTAGATATAAGGGTTCACTTTTCCTTCAATTCGCGGGCCTGAACTCACAAAGACATCTCCATGCCGAATTCTTCATCCGCTCCTATAGTCCAGCTTCCGGACGGGAGAAAAACCTAACCGAGCGTAAACAAATCTCCTCTAAAAAGTCTTTTTAAAAACAGTTTTTTCGAATGAAGCCAAAAGAAACACAAATTATAAAAAAATTCGATTAATAGTT
Source organism: Hadarchaeota archaeon (SeqCode) (assembly GCA_964399085.1). Classification (GTDB taxonomy): domain Archaea; phylum Hadarchaeota; class Hadarchaeia; order Hadarchaeales; family JAGGTB01; genus CAYLJV01. The sequence continues at coordinate 68,101 of CAYNPN010000004.1, forward strand.
GGTAATATGAATCTAGAAAATATTAATAAAATAACTGTTATTGGCGCAGGAGAGATGGGTCATGGAATTGCAGAGGTCGCTGCTCTCGCGGGATATGATGTAGCTTTGTATGACATAGAGGAAGACATACTTGAAAATGCAATGAATAACGTTGAGAATAGTCTAGCAAAATTACAAGAGAAGGATGTAATACCTAAAGAAATGATAGGAGAAACCCTAGATAGAATCTCCACAACAACAGATTTGAAAGAAGCTGGAAAAGACGCAGATTTTACTATAGAAGCTGGTCCTGAAAAATTGGATTTGAAAAGAGATATATTTTCGGATCTAGATGAGTACACGCCGGAACACGCCATCCTGTCATCGAACACTTCTTCCCTACCAATAACTGAAATAGCTGAAGCGGTTGATAGGCCTGAAAAAATAGTGGGAATGCACTGGTTCAACCCCCCCGTTCTAATGGATTTGGTTGAAGTTATTTACGGCGAGGAAACTTCGGACGAGACAGCTCAAATAACCTATAAACTGACGGAGGATTTTGGAAAGACACCCATTTATTGCAGAAAGGATGTGCGAGGCTTCATTGTTAACAATGTATTGGGACCTTTCATGGGTGAACCTATGTGGATGGTTTCGCGGAATGAAGCAGAAATTAGAGAAGTTGACGCTGGCATGGTGTATCAATGTGGATATCCGATGGGTCCTTTCGAACTCTCTGACATGACAGGGATCGATATAAATTACCACGTAAGAGAGGAAGCCGGTGATGAAATCCCTCCAATAATGGAAGAAAAAGTAGAAAAAGATGAACTTGGACGAAAGAAAGGAAAAGGATTCTATGATTATGAGGAAGGAGAAGGCGTAAATTATGAAAAAGGACAAGGAGAGGACTTTGATACACTTCGTATAGAGGCCCTGATGGTGAACGAGGCTGCAAGACTAATTCAAATTGGAGCAGCCAAACCCGAAGAAGTGGATACTGGCATGCGACTCGGAACAGGTTTTCCCGAGGGTCCGTGCAGACGAGCTGATAAAATAGGAATAGACAAAATCCTTGAAAAATTAGAAGAATTGTACAGTGAATATGGTGAAGAACGCTACAAGCCAGTAGATTTGCTAAAAGAAAAAGTAGAAGCTGGAGAAACAGGCGAAGAAGCAGGCACGGGATTCTACAACTATGGAGGAAAAGAACGGACATTTCACACCATTGATGTTGAAGGACCGGATGACCGAGGACTAGTAAATATAACTCTAAGTAGGCCATCGAGACTCAACTCTTTCAACGAGGATATGATGGAAGAAATCCCAGTTTTTATCGACGGTCTAGACCCCGAAGAAGTTCGCTGTATTGTTTTAGAAGGAGAAGGAGATCGCGCTTTTTCGGCAGGTGCCGACGTAGGGATGTTCGAGAACCTGAGTCCTCACGAGGCAGGGAAAGTCAACGAAGTTTTCAAGGTTTTAGAGGACTTTGAAGCACCCGTAATAGCGAAAATTGATGGACTGGCGCTTGGTGGTGGTCTGGAAATTGCTATGTCGTGCGATTTTAGAATAGCGAGCGAAGAATCTAAATTAGGTCAGCCGGAAATCAATCTGGGAATTATACCAGGAGGGGGCGGAACACAAAGACTCCCCCGACTTATCGGAGAAACAAGAGCAAAGGAAATGATTCTTAGAGGTAAGAGAATAGGAGCAGAAACTGCAGAAGAATGGGGACTGATTAACCGAGCGGTTCCCCAAGATGAGCTAGACGAAACAGTGGAAGAATTTGTAGAAGACATGGTCGAGGGACCAGTGGCAATAAAGATTGCAAAGAAAGTGATAAATGAAGGGCGTGAGATGGATCTCGACGCTGCAATGGAGCTAGAATCGAAAGGTTTCGGTTTATTGTTCGGAACTGAAGATATGAAGGAAGGTGTGTCGGCCTTCCAAGAGGACCGAGAGCCAGAATTTAAGGGGAAATGATCTGTTAAAATACATTCCGTAAAGAAAGCCCCAAGCCACGAGTAATTTGACGATTGTAGAGAAAGTGTCAAGCAGGCTAGCTAATGAGTATCCATTTAGGATATAGGCTCGTTAATACTTTCAGTCACAAATAAGAAACAAAAAGGAATGTAAGCATAAAAGCTAAGTTAGTCAAAGGGAGCGGGGAAACGAAGATACGGAGTAAGTTATTACTCTACTCTGACAGGTATTGCGATGATAACTACAGAACGCTTCCTAAAATTTGAGAAGCTCTGCTAGTCCGCGAGATTGGTTCACTCTCCAAAGTGGGTCGGCTCTAAGAAAACTCGTGGATTGATTTAGGAGGAGGACTATTAGATTCACTAAGGAGTCGTACGAAACATAATTCTCCAAGAGGCTTAAAGAAAGCTGAAGCAACCTGCTTTAGATGTTAATACGAGAAAACTAATCAAAATCATCGACTGGATGTTAGAACTCAAAAAAAGTTCCACCTGAAGATCGATTCCCGCAGATTGGGCTAAAATTCGATGAAAACCCTTCTCTTTATACTTTCATTCCTGTTTTTCTTTTCTTGGAATTTGCTCTTGTTTAAATGCTAGGTTTTAAAGATCTCATTTTCTGTTTTCTGTCCAGAAATCCTTTACTAGTTTTCGTCGTTGAGCCCAAGGATCTTCTTTTTCTTCGAATGCTTTGGCTCCTCTCCCGGTTTTATGAGGTGATTTTCCCTCCCCGAAAAAATCGCTATTTGATGCAATCATTCCAGCAGATAACGCTTCAAATCCCTGAGCCGTGTAAAGGTCCGCTTCAATTCCTTTATTAATAATAAATTTAAGCTGTCTCAAAACCTGTTGGTTCTTTGAAAGAATAACATTCACAAGTTCATCAATCTCTTCGTCCAATTGATTCTTTGGTACTACTCGATTCCAAAGATTGAGCTCTACTGCCCGTTTAGCAGAATAGAGGCCTCCCAACATATTAACTTCCTTGGCTCGCCTACGCCCTATAAGTCTTGAAAGTCTAGTAGTGCCACCCCACCCTGGGGTAATTCCAAGATCTACCTCGGGTAAACCCCACTTAGAGTTCTCCGTAGCTATAACAAAGTCGCAAGCCATTGTAATTTCAAGACCTCCACCAACAGCATATCCATCAACGGCCCCGATGGTGATTTTGTCAAGTTCCTCAAGCTCATTCGCCATACGCTGATATATATGAACTCGTCGCATCACTTCATTAGGATTTCCCCATTCCGGGAACTCACTAATGTCATCACCAGAACTAAATGCATCCCCTGCTCCCTTGATAACAAGCACGTTCAATCCAGAGTCATTTCGAATCTTTCTAATTTCTTCATGTATTTCTTCTGATAAACTAATTGACAAGGCGTTTTGACTTTCCGGCCGGTTTAAAATCATCGTCGCTACTGGGGGATCCTTCTCGATAATTAGTTCTTCTTTATTTTCTCTTTTTGGCGTTTTTCTCACATCCAATCTTTGAAGGATATTTTTTGTTCTAACTTTTTATAACTTCGGAAAAAGCTACTATGTTGCGCAATTATCTTTATTACTGATTTCCGAATCTTCTGTTTTTCGTAGTTTCGTTTAGTTTTAGTGTTTCAGTTGTAAAATACAAAGAGACTATTTATATGCCGCTTGATTGGAAAAAATATAACTAAAAGCTCGTAATGCGTGCCGAGTTTTACCCAGGAATTGGGACAATAAACTAGAGGAGATGAAAGAGGTAAAGTGGAAAGAACTTACTAGTATCCGGAGATTTTTGTATTGTTTGTTGTTCTCTGAGACGAATTTTTTGCCCTGACGTATTGTCAACTCAAAACTCAAATGAATTCTGAGAAGGCTTGGCGAGCTGGTCCGAGAGTTAGATACTTCTGACTATAGGAGTCTCTGCCACAGATTTCATGATTTAGAAATCAAGATTTCCGAGAATGAAGACGAGACTGTCGTTGCGGTGAATGCCACCAGTGTTAAGGGGACGAGCCGCGGCGAATGGTTAAGGAAATACCACAAGGGAAGAGAAGAAGGTTCGCGCTGTATAGCCTAGTGAAGGGAATTTGAAGGTAAAGGAAAAAAGGTGGGCAGGAAATCATTTGGGGGAAATCGAAGTGTTTTTAGACGGGAATTATCCAACACGGCGGTTTCCATTGTAGTTCTACTTTTCAGCCATTCTTGATAGTATACCGGTTTTTTTCTGATTAAATGGGATGAAATCAAGACTTGTAAGTTTACAAAAAAATATTTTTGTTGATAGTATAGTTTAATTTGAAGTGGTTATTTGTGCCGGTTATTCTCTTAGGTCTTCTATTTTCCCTTCCTCGAATTTTTCTTTTAAAGAAAACCTTTGAATATTCCCCGTAGCTGATTTGGGAAGCATATCTACGAAAACATATCTTCTAGGCCTTTTAAAATCCGCTATAAGATCGCTATCCAAACAATGCTCCTCTAACTCTTCTTCGTTGATGTCTTCCTCCTTTGGCACGATAAAAGCGGTAACAGTTTCACCGTACTGTTCGTGGGTTGTTCCGGCTACCCCAACCTCTTTTACTTTCGGATGTGCTTCAAGGACTTCTTCAACCTCTACCGGATAAATGTTCTCTCCACCGCTTATTATCATATCTCCTTTCCGTCCCTCCAACCAGATTGCTCCATCCTCGTCCTTATATCCTGCATCGCCTGTGTAACGCCATCCGTCCTCTCCTATCGTCTTCTCAGTTTCTTCAGGGTCTTTCCAATATTCTTTCATTGGGCCGGCGGATCCTCTTACAATTACTTCACCTGTCTCACCAATATCACAAATGTCTTCCGGACCGGCACTCGTTCCTTCCTCAGATTTAACAATCCTCACCTCATTGTCCAATGCTAAAGTTGTGAAACCGGTTGACCCAATCTTATCCTTTCTCTCTAAAAGATCCACTCCAGATATAAGGTAATACTCTGATTGACCGTAGCCCCAAAAGAATATTTCCATCGGAAATTCTTCCAACAACTTGTTCACCGTTCTTTTTTCAATCGGGGCAGCTGCGCCAGCACCTACCCTGAAAGAGCTAAGGTCATATTCTCCTAGGTCTGCTAGAAGCAACACTCTCCAAATTGCAGGGGGGGCAAACATTTCGGTGATAGACTCCTCTTCTATTGTCTCTAATATCTTTACTGCATCAAGATCATGAATGATGACATTCTTTGCTCCAGCCATGACCCGGGGTAGGAAATTATCTGCAAGTTCCGCAATGTGGAATAACGGGGATACTGACAGTCCTACATCATCTTCAGAGAGTTCTAACCAATCTATAAAGAGATAACTGATTGGAAATACCTCTCCGTAACGATGAACACAGACTTTAGGTTTACCTGTCGTCCCTGCAGTATGAAAAAGAAGGTTTGGATCACTATTCTCGATATTTGGAGTTTCGGGTTCTTCTCCTCTATATTCTTCTATGAGACTGTAAAACGATTCTGAAAAATTCGGAGAATCTTCATCAATGTATATAAACTTATCTGTCTCCACGTCGTCCTTTATTTTTTCCACAATCTCCTTTGTACTCTCCTCAAAAAGAAGGACTTTCGCCCCAACATGATTAAGGAGATACTTTACCTCGCCAGCTGCTAATCGATGGTTCATAGGAAATAATGGTGCACCTATTCTATTTGAAGAAAAAAGCGCTGTTGGAATCTCACTTCCGTTTGCAAGTAATGTTGAAACTCTATCCCCCTTTTCAACTCCCAAATCCTGAAGCCCGGATGCCAGAGCCATTACTATGTCTCTCCATTCTGAGAAAGTCCACCTTTGGTCTTTTCTGGGATACACTATCGCCTCTTTTTCGGGGATTCTAGAAGCATTCATATCGAGTATTTCGTTCGTTGACATACCAATCATATTTAGCCTCAAACCGATTCTTTCTGGAGTCTCTTTACCTTTCAAATATAAAAAGTTTTGTATCTATTTCGATTTTTACGTAAAGGCTATATTTGACTTATTGGGCAGGTTCATTTGATTTTCGGAGTTCAACCGTCAGGGTAAGCTGAAGAAAGCTTCAGAAATCAGTTAGAACGATCCGAAATTGAAAAGAATACAACAAGGAGACCCCCAATCCCGGCGATTTTTTATCGTAGTTTTGACTTTTTCGAGAATCGAGAAAACGAGTGAGATTCCAAAAAATTCCTAGCTTGCGTCCCGAAAGGAAATGCTTATTTTTTGAAGAAAAGTCAATTAATCTTGCTTTGTGAAATGCTGATATGATGGAAAGGTTTTTTTACAAACATCATACTTGAATTACTTTCGGGAGATTGTTATTAGAAAGGAAGAATTTGAGTCAGTTTTCTATCCGGATTCTGTAGGTATAGTTGGTGCGTCAAGGGATAAGTCCAAGGCCGGAAATATGTTTTTAGATAGATTGAAATCTTCGGGGTTTGAAGGAAATATATATCCGATAAATCCGAATGCAGAAGAGATTAATGGAATAAAAGCCTATGAAAGTGTGAAATCTGTTCCCGGATCATTGGACCATGTCATTATTTCAATTTCTAGTCAAATAATTCTCGATGTTCTCGATGAGTGTGGTGAAAAGGGAGTCGAAGTGGTTCATATATTTACGGCGGGGTTTTCCGAAACGGGCGATAAGAATGGTGCAAGTTTAGAAGAAAAAATAATGGAGAAGTCTAATGAGTATGGATTTAGCATTATAGGGCCTAATTGTATAGGTGCGTTTTGCACCAGATCAAAACTTCCATCGACTTTCACTCAGTTAGGAGAACCAGGATTTGTTTCATTTATTTCGCAAAGCGGTGGGCATGTTGAAAAACTAGTAATGGATGGATTATCTAGAGGAATAAAATTTAGTAAGGGAATCAGCATTGGAAATGCGTGTGATTTGGATAGTGCGGATTTTTTAGAGTATTTATCTAATGATAGTGAGACTCAAATAATAGCCCTCTACTTAGAAGGGGGAAAAAATGGCGAAAGACTATCGGAAGTTCTTCGAGAGACAACCAAACCAGTTGTTGTTTGGAAAGGAGGTAGAACCCGAGCAGGAGCTAGAGCGGCTTCCTCTCATACTGCTTCCATGAGCGGCTCCGAAGCCGTCTGGAGTGGAGTTTTGAAGCAGACCGGGTGTGTAAAGGTTAACAATATTCAGGAATGGTTGGACATGATTTTATCGTTTCAAAGCTTATCCAAAATTGAGGATAATAAGGTAGCGTTAATTGGAGGGCTTGTGGATGGGGCCGGTGGTAGGAGTGTCGCTGGGAGTGATGCTTGCATCGATGCTGGCTTAAGCTTACCCCGTTTTTCGAAAAAAGTTCAAGTTGAACTAGAGAATACTATCCCTCAGGCTGGCAGCATAATTAAAAATCCTCTTGATCTAAGTCAGGTGGGAAGAGATTTAGATTCTCTATCAAAAGTTTTGGATATCCTGAGTAAGAGTTCGAATATTTCTTTAATTTTGATGAATTTTGACACGTCTATTTTAATAAAATATAGACGGTTTTTAAAATCTTCTATATCCTCAATAGCCGAGAGACTAATTGATTTCGAAAAATCGGGAAAAAAGCAGTTAGCGGTAGTTTCCCCACCAAATTGTGAAAAAAAGAGAATAGATATAGAGAACAGATTAATGGATGCTGGAATCCCTGTTTATCCTACCTTGACTCGAGCCGCTAAGGCGCTGGGAAATATAACCAATTACTGGAAGGAGAGGTACTGATGGTATGCTGATTTCCCGGTCTATTCAGTAGTAGACGCTTCCAAACCATCCAATGGAAGCGTCGGTTGCCTTCCCCAGCCATCGTAGAGCAACGCTCGACTCTCAAAAATAGCATCAGAAAGAAACAGAAAATAAAATGGAGATGAGAAGGGTTTATGGCCGTATGTGCTGGGTTGGATGCCCAAGAAAAAAGAGGTTAACTTCATCGTCGTGGAAAATCCTCCATCTCAATCAAAAATGCAGCGTAAGTACTAAGATTAGTAAATATATTTTTCTTAGGAGGAGAACATAGAAATTATTACATCATTGAGATTCTTTAAGTTCTATACAATCATTGGGGCAGTACACAATACAACGTCTACATCTAGTGCAGTCAAACAAACTTATATGCGCAACTCCTCCCTTTAATTCTATTGCACTTCGGTCCGATTCCGATAGCTCGTTTCCTTGGTTTGTGGGGCATATTGAAGAACAAACGCCACAACCAGTACAATTTTCAGTATCGACCGACACTATATGTGTTGGCAATTTTCTCCCTTTCTAATATTTAGAGAGATACTATCTTTTATTATTTATTAATTTGTGCCTTGTTGAGGAATTGGGACATAATTCGGCCAGGGGGATGTCAGTCTCATGTTAAAGGGGTTTTGAAATATTGCAGTTGCGAATGAATCGATTTCTCTCTCGTCTTCCTCCCGTTTTGATATTTTTCTTCCGATTCTTTCCTTGTCTGCTCCGAAGCAGGTTTCCGAAAGTTCTCGTTTGAAGTAGTCTTTCAGGAAGCCGGAAGAGACCTCCCTGATCTTGTTCAGGATTTCGTGCTACTCGTACCTGAAGTTGGAGAGATTTTTCTTGAGAAGAACGCATACTTCCAAGTCCTCGCCAGGCTTTTGGATGTCTTTATTGTTGCTGTGATATTAAGAATGAATTAATTCTGATGGTATGAAGGAATTCTCCGTGTGGAAAGGGTGCATTAGTTTAGGACGCCTCCAATACCAGTCGGTGGAGGCGTCAATTTCCACCACCGCCAACGCCTCGCTGCGCTCGGCTCCCAAAAAATCATCATCAAAAAGAAACAAAAAGGAGGACAGGAGGTGAGAACTTTTTATGACCGAATACGTTGGGTTAGACGTTCATAAGAAGTATTGTCATGCGACGGTGATGGATGAGGGTGGAGAGGTTTTGTTTCAGGAAAACTTCTCTTCCGCTCCGGAGGGACTTCAAAAGTTGACTGATAGGATTGAGGACAACGCTGAAGTGTCGATAGAAGCCACCCATGCTTGGCAGTATATTTACGAGGAGTTGGAGGACGAGGTCGGGGATGTGAAGCTCGACCATCCGAAAAGAACTAGGATTATTACCGATGAGAGAATAAAGACCGATGCCAGGGCTTCGGAGGCTTTAGCCCAACTGACCAGGACGGGTTGGCTTCCGGAGGCTTGGTTTCCGCCCAAGGAGATCGGGATGTTGCAGGAGAAGCTCAGACGAAGGGCTTACCTGGTCTGGGGGAGGACCGGCTTTAAAAACAAGATAGATGTCGAACTGGATAAGAGAGGGATACGGGAAGATCCTTCCTATAGTGAGGACGGAAAGGAATGGCTCAGGAGTTTGGATATCGATTCGGTGAATGATTATCTGGCAATAACCGAGGCTTTGAGCGAGCCGATAGATCGGTTGGATAAAGAAATTAGAAGGGAAGCTAGAAAGGATGGGGATACGAGGTTGGTTATGACGATCCCTGGAATCGGGTTTCTCTGGGGTTTGACGATCACTACCGAAATTAGGAATGTTGAGAGGTTCCCCGATCCTGAAAAACTTTGCTCCTACGCTGGCTTGGTTCCATCGACTGAGCAGTCCGGGTCGAAAGAGAAGCATGGTTCGATTACTAAGGAAGGTAACAAGTATCTGCGGTGGGCGATGGTTGAGAGTGCGTGGTCTCACTTGCAGCATGGTGAGGATTCGCACCTTATCAGGTTTTTTGAGAGATTGGTCAAGAAAAAGCCTGACCAGGTAGCGATTGTAGCCATTGCTCGGAAAATGCCCACCGTGATATATTGGATGTTGAAGAGAAAGGAAGAATTCCGCCCTCAAGGTTAATCCCTCAAATCATCGTTTCGAGTTAACGGGACAGGGACACCCCGCTTTGGGACATAGATCTAGAACCTGTAATTCTGATTGGGGTCCCGTTGACGGATTCGCCAGACTGCGGCTTGACCGCGAATGGGTGTATGTCAAAACAAAGTCCCGGACTGGAACGAAACAAGAAGCAAAAACTAAATCTCTATGCTAGAGTAGAGTAGTCAATCGTAGGATTTATATACGGAGAATTCCTCATGGGTGTCCCAATCCCCGAGCACCTAAAAAATCTATTCTGGTTACTATCCTAAAATATGAGTTTTTTCATCTACTTCACAGGCACCCTCGAAAGATTTTGGATAATATTGAATAATTGGTTCTTTAACTTAGTATCATGGGGTTTCTTGGCAATGTGGTGGTTTAAAGGATTTTATATCAAAAAAATATGAAACGCAGAAACATAAAATTCTTTCAAATTCATATAAAGGATTCAATGTGAATAATTACCGAATATTACAGAACATAGCACGAAAAAGGCAAAATAATATTAAAGATTAGTGAGAATGAACCTTAAATACATGAATTGGAAAAACGAGCTGACCGAACTTTTGGGTTGCGAATATCCAATTATGGAAGGAGGACTTAGTGGAGTCGGAACACCAGAGCTAGCGGCCGCGGTCTCAAAAACTGGAGCCGAAGGCTGTTTTACTGCGGCTGTTTCAAAAAATCCGGAAAAATTCAGAGAAGATCTCCAAATGCTAAAAGAGGAAGTCGAACACTTTACGGTGAATATATCAATTGGCATGGTTCCTGAGATCGAGGATTTTTTTGAAGTTTGTATAGAAGAAGGTATTCCAACTTTGGAAACGGCGGTCTATAAACCGGACGAACACATAGAATACATCCACGAACTACAAGAAAATGGTACTACTTGGGTTCACAAAGGAGCAACAGCAGAATTTGTAAAACACGCTGAAAAGTTGGGAGCTGATGCTGGAGTAATCGTAGGCCTTGACGGCTATGGATTCAAAAATGTCAAGCAACTTCCCACCTTTACGGCAACTCCAAGAGCAAAGAAATTGGTAGATATACCATTCGCAAGCGCTGGAGGGATAGGAAGTCCAGAAACATTTCTCGGAGCTTTAGCATTGGGCGCCGATGGAATATATATGGGAACGTCTTTCCTAATAACTGAAGAATGCCCGATATCTGAAAAGGTAAAGAAGAACATCTTGAAGGCAGATGAAAACCATTTCGATTTAATACGAGAGCTTGTTGCCCCCCCCGATCCAGAAGATTACGAGGAAATAATGGAAGCAAGAGAAGAGATGCCGTTAGAAAAATGGATACCTGCTATGGAGAGAGTCCATCTAAAACATGATGACTACGAAGACGTGGAACCGATGTGGGAACAAGCAGATAGTTTGGATGAAGATGAGACAGCAGACGAGATACCCTCTCTCGGAGAACGTCCGAAAGGTCCCTATTCCTTTGCTTGTGCATATCTGGACCGAATCGTAACCTGCCAAGAGCTGATAGATTCACTCGTGGAAGGCGCGGAAGATATTTTGGAAGACTGGTCGAAAAATTTTGGTCTATAATAAGTGAGAGTGTCTCTAAGAAAATGAAAACAAAAATAACTGAGCTACTCGGCATTGATCGACCAATTATCCAAGCATCAATGGCATGGTTGACCAATGCCGAACTTGTGGCAGCAGTTTCCAACTCTGGTGGTATTGGTACTCTTGGACCAAACGCTGGGGCTGAGGAAATAACTGAGGATCCCCAAGAAGTTGGAGAAAGAATGAGATCGGAGATTAAGAAAACGAAGGAACTTACTGATAAACCCTTTGCTATAAATATTCTTGTTCCGGGTCCAGGTGAAGAGGAATTCAGCGAAGCGTGTTTGGAAGTTGCAATTGAAGAGGAAGTACCAGTAGCTATAGTTTCTCAAGGTAATCCGGAAGTTTATACGGAACGTCTGAAAGAAGCAGGAATGAAGGTTTTGCATGTTGTTTCTAATATTAGACATGCCGAGAAAGCAGAAGAAGCAGGAGTGGATGCCGTAATTACAGCAGGTACTGAAGGAGGAGGTCATAGCGGATTCGAACATCTAACAACTTTTACTATGGTGCCTACAGTCGTAAGTACTGTAGACATACCAGTGATTGCTGGAGGAGGAGTCGGAGACGGTAGAGGTTTAGCCGCGGCTTTGACACTAGGTGCCAGCGGAGTCTATATGGGAACTCGATTTATTGCTACCGAGGAATGTCCTGCGCATGAAAACTATAAAGAAGCTCTTCTTGAAGCTGAAATTACAGATACTGTTGCTATAAGACATGGTAGACCAGTTGAAGAAGAAACGGGAGACTTATTATTCAGTAAGCGTTTCGGTTCAGTTAGAGGGATCTTAAATCCCTATACGAAGAAAATTCTAAACATGAAATCGGAAGGAAAAGATGAAGAAGAAATACTGGAATACTATACTTCCTCTCCACCAGATTTTGATGAAAACGTCAGTAGAATCATGGCTTCCGCAATACATGGGGATGTCGAACAAGGTTCAGTAGGTGCAGGACAGGAAGTAGGAATGATTAGAGAAGTTCCATCTTGCCAAGAATTAATGGACCGTTTAACCCAAAAGGCAAAAGAGACTTTGTCTCGAGCTTATGAAAAAATCTAAACCTCCTTCCTTCCTTTTTCTTTTTCTCATACCCATGATTAATGACCCCGAGACTCAAAAAGGCCTGAAAAAGAAACTCTTTTGACAAAAATAGAGAAGAATTTTGATCCGAAAGATTACAAAGATTACAGATAGCTAAGCCAGTGCCCTTTCTATAATCTCCGATATGTCCAGCACGGAGAGATCTTCCTCCAGCCCTTCGTCCTTCACCG
>CAYNPN010000005.1:0-70119 GCA_964399085.1 Hadarchaeota archaeon (SeqCode)
AATTAAAACATATCGGATTCATCACCCACCAAACCTCCGGTTTGGAAGGTGTCTTCTCCGATAAAAAGATAAAGAGAAACTGGATAAACTTATTTTATAAGCAGACAAACCATTACCTGAAAACTCTTCCGTTACTACCAAAAGATTTGCTTTGCTCATTAAAAAGCAACCACGGGGGGTTTATGAATGAATGATCAAAATAAAGAAAATGAAAAACTCAGAATAGGATTATTCTCCTGGGAGTCTTTACACTCCATCCGAATAGGTGGTTTAGCAGAAGCTGTGACAAATCTGAGTAAGGCTCTGACCGGCGAAGGAAACGAGGTCCACCTTTTTACTAGAATAGGGGAAAATCAGTCAGAATACGATCTCATTAATGGAGTACACGTCCATCGTTGTTCATTTCCCACGAGTAGCAATATACTAGAATTGGCCCACAACATGTGTGAATCGATGGTAGGAAGATTCCACCACGTTGAGGAGCAATTTGGTGATTTCGATATCGTACATGGTCATGATTGGGTGACCGTGGATGCTCTACATGAATTCAAAAATGAGGGGTATCCCACCATTTTGACTTACCACTCAACTGAATACGGGCGGAATGGAGGCGTCTTTGGAGACTGGTGGGAATTCGATGAAATCTCAAATAAAGAATGGTATGGTGGTTACGTCTCGGATAGAATAACCGCCGTTTCAACCGCCCTCAAGAACGAGCTTATGTGGCTATATAATATACCTGAGTGGAAAATTGACGTGGTCCCCAATGGGGGGGAGATTGGAATATATAACAGGGAGTTGGATCCCGGCAGAGTAAAGGAAAGGTACGATATACACCCTTTAGCTCCGGTAATCTTGTTCGTGGGGAGATTGGAATATCAGAAGGGACCTGACCTTTTGGTTAAGGCCATTCCAAATATCCTTGAAAATAGACCTGATGCCAGATTTATCATATGTGGGAAAGGTGGGATGAGAGGATATCTTGAAGACCTGATCAACGATCTAGGTATATCAGATTCGGTTAGGCTTTTAGGATATGTCCCGGACGATGAGCTAATAGACCTATTGAACGCTTGTGACATTGTGTGCATTCCCAGCAGAAATGAGCCCTTTGGGTTAGTCCTATATGAGGCATGGGATGCCGAGAAAGCCGTCGTAGGCACGAATGTAGGAGGTCTAGATGAAAACATCGACAATTTCGAAAATGGAATTAAGGTCTATCCATATCCAGAATCAATCGCTTGGGGAATAAACTACATAATTGACGACCCGGAAGGGGTAAGAGTAATTGGTAGAAAGGGAAAAGAGAAACTCAAAAATTCGACTTGGCCGATTATAGCAAGAAAATACGAAAAAAAAGTTTACCGCAAGCTTCTGAATAAGGAAAATCAATAACGTTATCCGATTGCCCAGACATTAATAAATTGGAGATAACAACATAACTCTTTATTATTCTCCCTTTATAAGATATGTAAATTTAATTTTACAAAACTTTATAAGGGTTGAGTTAAATTAAGTAATAGTAAAGAATAATTAACAAAAAGCTTTGAGTTGTTAAAATTGAATAAACCAAGATTTCCCATCGACCAGAGAAAGCAGAGAAAGCAAAATTTCTCTATAGCAAGTAAATATATTTCCCTCCAAGAAGAGAATGTTTCCGGGACTACTACTCTGATGGAGCAAAAAGGTAAGGAAGAATTTCTAAACTCATTGCTCCGACACGATTTGAAAAGCAAAGCTATTGTTATAGAAAGTTATTTAGATTTGCTGAAAGAGGCTAATCTTTCAGAAAAACATGAGAAATACCTCGAAAAAGCAGCCAGAGCAACGAAGGAAGAGATTGAGCTTATAGAACAGGTTAAAGATATGAAGGAGAGCAATAATGAAAATGGAACTATGTTGGAAATTAATTCAATGCTTAAGGAAATTATGGAGGAAAAGAAAGCCCGCGCCTTAAAAAAAGGAATAAATCTGGAATTCGAAGGATGCAATAGCGTTATAAAAGGAAGCTTACTTCTCAAGGAGCTTTTCTACAATCTGATCGAAAATTCAATAAAGCACTCCGAAGCAGACAGGGTAAAAATCAAAGTCGAGGAGAAAAATGATGAAGTAATCGTCATTGTAGAAGACGATGGTAAGGGTATACCGGACGGAGAAAAGAACAAAATACTCCAAAAGGGGTACAAGAATGGAGAAAACGGAGGATCGGGAATGGGAATGTACTTCGTGGATAAAATTGCGAAAAGTTATAAGGGTGAAATTGAAGTCAAAGACTCCGATTTGGGTGGAGTTAAATTCATCGTCCATCTAAGAAAGAGCTGATTACTCAGTTTTCTCCTTTGGAATTTTATTGAATATGTATACCAATAAACAAACTAAATAAATCCACAAATTCTTCCTGGGAATTTTACAAGCCTAACCGTACATCTTCTCTGGTTCTTCTTGTTCGTCGACATTAATTTCAATATCGCCAAATTTATCCTCATACTGTTCCAAGTGCTTTTTCATCCATTTAAACAGGCTTTTAAACTGAACAGGACTCATATGGAGTTCCACTTGTAACTCTCTCACCACTCGATCTAATTCCATATCGCCCGGCTTCCCGCTCGATTTTAGTTTCGGCATATGTTCCTCAGTATAAATCATCAGTTTTGCACCATTAGGATTTAGACCTCCAAAAACACCGTCTAAATGCACCTCTCTATACTCTTCCGACTTTTTTATCTCGAAGTTTGGAATTCTTTTAGACACAGACATAAGCTCACCTCCATTAGACTCATCGTCATTCTTAAGAAAAATGACAAGAAACTTATGATTTACTGATTCTTCGCGACCTATAATTATTGAAAATTATCCTCCTCTTCCAAAGATTACTCCAAGTAGTAGGACTAATTCAGCTAATCAGGTAAAAGTTTGAAACATTCGACAAATTTTGTCATAAAGGAAAACGGTGGAACCGAAAAACGTTTTTCTTTTATAAAGAGAGAACATTACTTTAACAGATTTTAAATAGGAAGAATACATAAATTTAATTGGTACCAACTTACTTCTCTGACAAATTCTGTCAAGTAGCATCTATTACAGCATTTATTACAATAAATCTTGTAGTCTTTGCTCTCTCCTCTTACCCCATTTCCTTACCTTTTCCCTGACATATTGCAAGACCAATTTCGATTCATCGTTCTCTTCTAGTTCATTGAATCGCCGAGCAAGTGTTCTGGGTGAAACATCAGCTGCTTCCGCCAGATCTTCCTTAGATATTTTCTCTCCACCAATAAGATTAGTCGCATGCCAAACGGCTGCCGCCGAAAAACTACGCTTTTGAGAAGATGTTAAACCCTTTCCCAAACCAAGGAAAAGCCTAAAAATAGTGGTAGCTGCTACTGCTACCTCCTCGTTTAATTCCAATTTTTCCCTCAACTCCCGAACCATCGGCTCCTCCTGAAGCCTAGTTTTAACCTTCGATCTCAATTCCTCGGGATCAGAAATACCATCTTCAGAACTCATTGTTGTATTATGTGGTGAAACTGATAAATTAGTCTAACCATTTTTAGGAGGGCTTAACGGAAAAACGTGAACCTTCAGGCATGTCAAAGCCTTCTCTAGCTACCTCCCTTCTAGTATTCCTAGCTTCAATATACGCCAGAAACATGGGTAGTGGAGGATATTTTGGGTATAAATAAAAAATATTGAGAAAGCGGGCCCATCTCGAAAAAGGGACAAACATAATGAGAGTTTCAATAAATCTGGTTTTTTTAATCCCCTCATCAGGCCTTCTTTAAATGAACATCGATTTCTGCTCCACCGAATTCGGAATCTCGAATCAAAATTTCTGCATCATTACGTTCCGCAAACTCTCCAAGCATATAGTATCGAGCTCCGCCAGCGCCCGTAGTCTCCCCAGTGTAAAGTTCTTCAGTAAATAATTTTTTAATATCTTCCGGCATTTTTTCGCCATTATCCACAATCTTAAGTAATATTTCATTGTCTTCCACTATTGCCTTGAGTTCGATTCTACCGCATCCTGAGGTCTGAATTCTAGTCTTGAGAATCTGTGAGAAGAGAATTTTTAAAGAGTAATCTCCTCTCACCTTACCTAGCTCTCCGGAAAAATCTTTATTTATCTTAATTGACTCCCTCTCAGCTAAATCCGAAATATCATCTAAAACGTGGTCCATAATCCTTACTAGATCTTTTTCGCCTGTCCAACCGGCCGCCTCCCCTTCTTCGAGCTTTTCCGCTAGTTCTAAAATTTCGTCCGCCTGCTCGCCTGCCTTTAGAGCCTTTCTCAGGTATTTTCTATCTTCGTCTTGGAAATCTGCCTCTTCGAGCAGCTGTAGATATCCATTTATTGTCTGGTGCTTACTCCTCAAATCTTGCCTGATTAACGTGTTCAGGAAGTTTTTTCTTTCTTCAGCTTTTTCTCGAGCTGTAGCTTCGTGCTCTTTCTCCTTTCTCAACTTCCTGAAAGACACATTAACATTTCCAATTAGGACACTGATAATGGAGAACAAAATAAAAAATATAGATAAATTCAGAAAAGTTATGTATAAATTATCGAAAAATCCGTGGCCATAGTAGAAAATTGAAAGGACTGTCAGGGATGAAACGCACAAAATGGAAGGAATAAAATTCCACCTTTGGAAATAAAAACCGCTTGTCAATATCAAGGGGAGGAAAAGTAGGAAGAACGGGTAGGCCGAACCTAGAAAGACTGAAAGGTAATAAATCGAAGAGCTAATAGCCAAAAAAATCAAAACGGAAATCAGGGTTTTCTCCCAAAATCCAAGATTCCATATCCGTTTATAAAGTGGCTTTCCAATCATGAGATTACTCTCCTCCAATATTTTAATCCATCAGATTCATTATTAGACAGACACGCAGATATCCGCTATATTTATTACTCCTAAAAAGTTTTAATTTGCCGATAAAATCCAATTTTCTATTTGCAATCCTCTAGAAAATCTGAAAACGGAATATTTCTCCTATTATGTATCAATTTTTACTCAGGCTTTTATAGATATAAACGGGCTAGAAAAAATCCTGTCAGGAAAGTGAAAAAAGGCGAAAATAAATGGGCCCGGAGGGAGTTGAACCCTCGATTTTCACCTCGTGAAGGTGACGTCATAGCCACTAGACCACGGGCCCTCTATCAATCCTCAGATTATATCTTTTGAGAGAAACGTTATTAGGGTTTATTTCTCGACCCAAGCTACTCCTGGGGGATAAAAACATGTAGCTCCGATCCCAGTTAAAAGATAATCTGAGATATTTCTCTACCAACTGTAAAATACAGTTATTTCCTCTTAGGAGACCCTAGCATGGGTTTGTCTCAATCTTTTCCCAATTTCCATTCCCTGTCTTCATGCTGAAGAATCTCTCGATGTGGGAACGGGATTCCTATTCCTGCCTCCTCGTATCTTTTCTTGACGGTGGTGATTACATCGTTTAGCGCCCTTCTCTTCTTTCCAGGAACGGGATTATCTATCCAGAACAATAAAACAATGTTAACCGAGCTATCGGCGAGTTCGTCAATCATAGCCTTCGGAGCGGGATTTTCCATAATCTGATCGTTTTCTTCCATTACTTCCTCCGCTATTCGGCGAGCTTCAACCGGATCCGACTCGTAATCAATACCGATAGTTTCCTTAACCCTGAGCTGACCCTTCCTAGACTTGTTGTTTATCTCGTTGGAGGATACCATGCTGTTTGGAATTGATACCACCTCACCATCAAATGTCTCTACTCTTGTCTGCATCACCGTTATATCCTCGACGATGCCGGAATAACCACCTATCTCAACCCAATCGTCAATCTCGAACGGCCTGGAGAACATCATGAGAAGACCCGAAATTACATTTCCTAGAGTTTCCTGAGCCGCTAAGCCGACGACAATCCCCATAAATCCAGCTCCCGCAATCAGGCCTGTCAGGTTGACACCCCATACGCCGAGCAGAACAAAAAGTGCCACAGTGCCTATGATGATTTGGAAAATCCTGTAGGCCGTTCTCCGAAAATGCCTTTGGACCTTATCCATAGTGAGGGCTCGTACCGACCTCTTCATGATTCTAGCGGCGATATACGCCCCGATAGCGACTATAATAGAGACTAATATTTTCCAAAAAAACGGATTTTTCGTAATGAAGTCGATGATCTGAGAAACATCTGGTAGATTTACCATGAGGTACCCCATTGTTGTTCAAAGATAAATTTTATAACTATTTTCACGTTTCAAACTCGTCATCAAAAACGGGATTGAAAATTTCTCCATGCAAAGAGGACTTCGATTTTCCCGGCTATCGGCTAGAAGTACCTCTGAGATTTATATAATCGGAATTCAAATGGAAAAATGATGTTCAAGAAAAATGAAGTTTGTGAAATTTTAGGTATTGAGAAGCCGATAATACAAGCGCCGATGGGTCCTTTTCTCACGACGAACCTCTGTGCAGCGGTATCCGATACAGGATGTCTTGGTTGCGTCAGCCATACCGGAAGTTTCACATATATGAGGGAGAAATTTCCGGAAGATTTCAATGAAATAAAGGAATCTGCCCCAAAATTAGTCAACGATGCATTGGAGATGGAAGAGAGGATGGGTAAGGACGTTTGGACCTTACAGCAAATCCAGGACGTGAAGGAACTTACCGACAATCCCTTCGCAGTGAATGTGCGAGTGACTCAAATCCAAGTTGACGCCCCATACCTGATAGATGCCATTATTGAGGAAAGAGAGAATGATCCCGAACTAGCCGAACAGCTAAAGGTTGTCGTCACTTCAGCTGGAAATCCGGAACTTTACACGGAAAAATTACAAGACGCAGGGTTAAAAGTAGTTCACGTCGTTCCTACAGCATATCACGCACAAAAGGCCGAGTCCGCAGGTGTCGATGCCGTGGTCGCCTCCGGCCATCAGGCGGGAGGGCATATTTCCTGGAGTCCAGTCCATACAAATGTACTGCTGCCGGCAATAAGTGATGCTGTGGACATACCGGTTATATCGGCTGGAGGATGGAGTGATGGAAGGGGCCTCGTAGCTGCTCTAACTCTTGGAGCTGATGCAATATATATGGGGACGAGGTTCATAGCTACTCAAGAAAGCGACTTTCACGAAAACTACAAGGAAGCAGTAGTCGAAGGGGAAGCAAGGGAAACGGTTGCTACCGCCGGAATGCTAGGGCCAATCCGAATCCTAGAAAACGAGTACACGGAGAAGCTACAAGAGGCTCTAGACAGTGTCGCAGGACCTTTCAAGGAGAAAGCTCAGAACTTCGATGAGTATCCGGAAGTTTACGAGGCAAAGACAAGAGCTTCTCAGGCGGATCCATATGTAGAGGGTGAAGTCGACGACGCACCCGTCCTCCTTGGTGAAGCAATGGGCAGAATCAACGACATCCCGACAGTTGAAGAGCTTGTTGACAGAATACTGGAAGATGCAGAGGAAATCATCAGGAAAAGATTGCCTTCTTACCTAGAATAGTAAGATGGTTCGGTGGTTCGAAACCGACCATATTTCCCCGTTTGTAGGGGCCAAAATTAATATTGGCCGATATTCCCTTTCAAAAAGGGCCTTAAATGAAGGAAAGTAAACAGAAAACTCAGATAACTTCGGACCAAATTTCACAGACAATTAGAAGTGCAGGAATAGCAGGGGCGGGAGGTGCCGGATTTCCCTCTTACGCCAAATGGTCAGATCTGGAAAAAATCCAATATCTGCTAGTCAATCTTCAAGAAAGCGAACCTATACTCTATTCGGACAAGTGGCTGGTTAAAGAGAATCCTGAAAGTTTCAAAAAGCTCTTTAAACTACTCCTAAATCTAGTGTTCGACGTTGTGGTAATTGGCACGAAGGAAAAGTATCGTAAAAATTGGTTGAAACATCTCGAAAATGTTACAGATTCATCAATCTATCTCCCTGACGATCTACCTTTGGATGTTGAGAGTGAAACGGGTGTTACAATTGCATACACTGAGGACGTTTACCAACATAGCGAAGAACTCCCACTTCTAAAAGTGACCACCGGAACAATCGTCTCGCCCGATTTACCAACGGAGCACGGCTGGATTACCCACAACACCGAAACTATCTACAACATATATAGGGCCCTATTCGAGGGTGCTCCGATGACTAAAAAATACGTAACAGTCGGCGGCGACACGCCCCGACACAGGTGTCTGGAGGCCCCGATAGGAACAACTATTCCTTATCTGCTAGAAACTGCAGGTCTGAATTTTGAAGATATGGAAAAAAGTCAAATTCTCCTCGAAGGCGGGCCTGGCTGGTGCTCCAGAATCGAAGAAAATCCTCTACAGTTCGGGGTAAGCAAACGGACGAACGCCGTCATGGTAATGGACCGAAAAACCGTCGAGGAACATCGGATGGAAAATGAGGAAGTGAGAATTAACCTGCTGGATGCCAGAAACTGGGAGAAAGAAGAACACGAAAAAGAGCCTACCGAGATAAAACCGGACAAAGTCCGAATCCCCTTAATCACTAATCCGGCCCTCCAGGGAACAGTGAAACCCAGTGAACCGATAGTCAGCTCTGGCGATTATGTAGGAGAAGGCGAAGTTATCGCTACTCCTTATCCGGAAGGAATCAGTATCCCACAGCACGCCTCTATAGACGGAAAAATCGTGAACGTAAGCAAAAATTATATCGTTATAGAAAGAAACTGACGGAAGAGCCTAATTCTCTTGAATATTCCTATTTCTCAATTCCAGCTACGGGGTGGTTAACCCTATATATGACAAGAAACGGAATTTTTTATGTCGACGAGCCGGTGGCCGGCTCTCGGGGTGCTCCTGAGGAAACACCGCCCATCGGGTGGGACCGCAGGGTCGAAAAGACCCCGGCTGAGAGGTCGGACCCTGGAACAGAAACGATACCCTCCAGTCTTAACGCCATGATGTGGGGACACTGAGGTCGGGCTGGAAGGGATGGAACGGCCAATCTGCGGGATGCAAGGGCAAAATAGCCACCGATGAACTCCCGCTGGAGGTGGGTGGTAGCCCGCTAAGCTGAATGCCGGCAAGAACAGAAGGTGGGTTACGGCCGGCACGTCGACAACCTTACTTTCATTTTTCACATGATAAAACGGAAAACTTTCCAAAGATTAAGACACTCGGGCTTTCTCCAAGCGAACAATAAATCTAGTTCCCCCTTCCTCGGAGTCTTCCACTTCCACACTACCTCCGTAATTCTCCGCTATTTCCTTTACGAGATATGTTCCCAACCCAGTTCCTGCCTCCGAGCCTTTCTTAAATCCCTTTTCAAAAATCCTTTCTTTCATCTCGTTGCTTAACCCACAACCGTCATCACTTACCGATATAAGGACTTCCTCTTCTTCTTCGGAGATAGAAACTCTGATTTTCTCACATCCAGAATGCTTTATGGAATTTCGAAATAGATTTAAAAATATTTCCTGAAGAAGTCTCCCCCCTATAACAACAGGATTGGATTCATCAAAAATTATTTCCACTCCGTTTTCCGACGCTTCAGTTTCGACATCATTTATTGCATTCCTAATTATTGGCGCTACAGGTAATTTTTCCTTTTCAACTTCCTCATCCAGTCTCCTCAAAGTTCTAACTCTCTCTATCAATTTTACCCCATTTTTACACTCCCCGTTTGCCTTCTCAAGAATCTCTTTCTGCTCATCTGACAAATCCTTGCTTTCCAATATCTTATGATAACCCCGAGCATTTTGAATCATGTTTTTTTGATCATGTCTAAGCAAAGAGTGAAGAAAGTTCTCTCTTTCCTCTCTTTCCTTTTGAACGGTAATATCCTGAGAATTATATTGAAGCTCGACAATTTCATCATCCTCCTCTATAACTTTCCCGCCGGTTTTGAGCCAGATTGTATTTCCTTCTTTATCGATTCCCCTAAGAATCCTAGTAGCTTCCTCATTTTCCCGAACCTCATTGTAAATCTCCAACCAATTATCTCGATCATCCGGATGGGCTAATTTAATAATATTTTCTCCGACAATCTCATCCTCTGTATATCCAAAGAATTCCAGGCATTTCTTGTTGATCCCTTTGACATTTCCTTCCAAATCAGTAGTGGCGACAAGATCGTTCGCTCCTTCAACTAATTCCTTATATCTGTCCTTCTCTCGCTTCAACTCCTTCTCCATCTGTTTTCTCTCAGTGATATCTCTTGCAATGCCCATAACCGCATAAGGTTCTCCATTTCTATGTAGAGTAGTAGCCCTCGTTTCGACCCAAATCTGGTTTCCGTCCTTTCGTTCTAGTTTAAATTCTTTAGCTTCTTCATCTCTCCCCTTCTCCAGGATTCTTTCTGTATTCCGCTCGGCCTTTGGAAGATATTCTTCGGCAACAATGTCCTCGAAGGAAAGGGGTTTCATATCGCTCTCGGAGTAACCCAGCATATCCAGTGCACGAGGATTAGCATCTATAAAATTGCCTTCAAAATCGTGGACAAAAATTGCTTCCATGGATCTTTCAAAAAGGGATTGGTATCTTTCTTCTACCTCTTTTAATCTCTCCTCCGTTCGCTTACGCTCCGTGATATCTATTCCCTCAGCTATAAGAGAAGTAATTTCTCCTTCTTCATTCCTTATAGGGCGTAGGGAAAAGTCCACAGTAATAACCTCCCCATCTTTTCCCTCATGCCACGCCTCGAAACGTTCATAATTTCCATTGGCCGCTCGATTTACCGCATCTCTGAGTCGATCCTGAAGCTCTTCGGAGTGTGTCCACCAAGGTGTATTCCAAAATTTCTTGCCTTCAACCCCGGAGGGAGGGGTATCAATAAATTCCGGAGAAGCCCTATTTGCCTCTAGAACGTTGCCGTCCAGATCAAGTATCCCAATAAATGTTTGAGGATCATTGAGAACTGCCTTTAACTGTCGATCTCTCTTCTTGAGATTTTCTTTGGCTCTCCAAGACTCGGTAATATCTTGAATGTAGTGAGCAAAGGCCTCTATTTCACCATTATCATCCAGAATTGGGGATGCGGTGGTAAACCAATGTTTTCCATTCTTCTCGAATTCTCCTATTGTTTTTGATTTAGTTTCCGAGGCTTCCAAACAAGGACATTCTGGAATTGGTTTATCCTGGTTATGGACCACTTCGTAGCACTTTTTACCCTTCAATTCCTCGGGCTCCATATCAATAAGATCAGAACCAGTTCCATTAATTCGAACAATCTCGAGATTAGGAGATATTAAGGCGGCTATTCCAGGAAGAGAGTCGGCAGTTACCTTCCATTCTGTCCCTTTTCTATCCTTTTCCTTCCCCACCCTCCGATACTCAATTTCCTGAGCGATTGCGTTGGCTAAGAGGCCATATTGAGACTCAGGATCTCTGCCTTTTCGGAGATAGCGATCAGCCCCTAAATTCAGAGCCTCCATCGCCACTTCCTCTCGTCCCTTGCCGGTGAATATTACGAATGGTAAATCACTATTTCTCTCCTCCCTCACCACCTTCAAGAAATCGAGGCCGTCCATATCGGGCATTTTGTAATCCGAAACTATTGCATCGAAATATTGCTCTTCAAGAAGATTCAAGGCCTTCTTTGCAGAATTAACCGTGGTGACATTGAAACGACTATCTTCCCTCTCCAAAAATATTTCTCCCTGCTCTAAAATTGCAGAGGAGTCATCCACAAAAAGGATTTCCAATTTCTGCACCTCCTCTATTTGCCAACTTGATATTCTATATTCTGAAAACCAGACTTTCCAATGATTGACGGGTTGATGGTAATTCTCCCGAAAACCAGAATCTCATGGCACTTTTTAAACTAGACACGGCCTCTTTCTTATCTTGGGATAATTCCTTAATAATCTCAAAAAATCTTTCAGGATCGTCGCCTTCCCACACATCTTCCAATATATCTTCATCAGTGGAGGAAAGTAATTCTTTATAAACATCGCGTTTAAATTTCTCTCTCTCCAATATTCCTGCTAGAATTCTCTTTTCAGTGGACCTCTTTAAATAAGACATTTTTGCTTCAGCTTGTTCAGAATACTTCTCTATGTCTATCCCTACTATTTTAGATCCCAATTCCTCCAAGAGTGATCTATGATCCTCGGACTTCCTCGAAAGTTGGAAGAGGTCGTCCTTATACTTCTCGATGTCCTCATCGAGTGCTCTTTCTAATGTCTCTTCCTCTAACTGACTTTCGGACCAATAGGCATATCCAAGGAAACGATTTAACATCTCGATAAATCTTTCATTATCTTCTTTTTCCTCTTCGTCACTAATCCCCTTTTCTCTTAGCATTTCGATTATTTCTGAGTTCGCATTCAAAGCTTTATCCAGGTATTCTCTTTCCTTCCCAGATATTTCCAAATCCTGTAAATTATTAAGATAATCGTGAACAATTTCCACCCTTCTAGCTATATCTCGTGTAAGCAAGGACCTTAGGAATTCATTTTTCTCTTTAATCCTCCGATTTTCTATTAAATCCGCAAAAGCGTTTGCAAGCATTGAAAATTGAGTCTCCCGATCTCCCACTTTCTGGAAATATCGATCAGCGCCCAAGTTAATTGCCCTCATTGCAATCTCTTCGCGCCCCCATCCAGTAATGATGATAAACGGAATATCATTTCCTTCCTCTCTCAGTTTTTCTAAAAATTCCAATCCGCTCATTCCTCCCATTTTATAGTCCGAAGCCACGGCCTCGAATCCATTTTCTTCAATCATTTTCAGTCCTTCTTCAGCAGAAGTGGCTGTTTCGATATCGAGCCGCTCATCTTCCCCTGAAAGAAAGTGTTTCCCCTGTTCTAGAAACGCTGGGTCATCATCGACGAGGAGAACCTTAAACATTTTGAAAACCTATATGGGGATTTAATAGTCGCTTCTTAACTATATTTTCTCTATATATTACCTTATGAAGGGTCGGTGTTTAATCGGTTTCACACAAATAATCAAGAATGAGAATTACTAGTTTCAAGCCACCTTATCTTATCCTAAAAGATAGCTTGAGAATTGCCCACTATCCGATTGCCAATCTTATATCTTTATAATTCACTGTTTTTCGGCCGGAATCCTCGGCCAATTCCACAGCCTCTTCGGCTATTTCCAATGCCCTATCTTCTAAGACACGGGCTAATTCCTCTTCTGCGTCTTCGCTAATCCTCTCCGCTCCACCTCTCTTTATTATTCTATGCATTGCCTCCATTGGAAATTCGCTCATTTTTTTTTTACCCTTTAAGATATTGTTGAACATGCTTAATTAGTCCTCGACATGCCTCAATCCACGATAAACAAGGAAAATCACTGTCCGAGGACCTTAAAAAAAGTCAATGTCGGATGGAATCCGAAACGAGAAATAAGGTTATTCCTTTATCGCTCTTATTAGATTTCTAACTTTGGTTAATTTATTCTCAGCCTCCTCAATCACCGTGCCCGTTACAATAATATTTGCCCCGGCCTCAACTCTATCAGCTGCCATTTCCGGCGTTCTGATACCCCCGCCAACCAAAATGGTAGAATCAACGGAGTCATTTACCTCCTGAATCATTTCAACCGGAACCGGATCTTCGGCACCGGATCCTGCTTCTAAGTAGACACATTTCATCCCCCAAAATTTAGATGCGAGTGAATAAGCCACGGCAGTTTCCACATCTTCCCGAGCGATTAAATCGGCTTTTCCGACCTCTCCTACTGTTCCGCCTGGCTCGACTACCAAATAGGCGAGTGAAATGGGCTCCAGTCCATATTCCTTAACTTTCGGGGCTCCATTCTTCTGGGCGCGTGTAACAAAAAACACATCACCTGAATTCAGAAGACTCATAAAAAATATGGCATCCGCTTCCTTACTAATTCCTCCCTCATTCGATGGGAAGAGGATTATAGGGATATCGCAGGCATCCTTAATCTCTCTTATTGTCTCATCGAGAATCTTCCCATCAACACCCGTGGAACCCCCGACCATTATACCGTCCGACCCCGCAGAAGAAGTCTGGGAAGCTATTTCTCCGGCAACTTTGGGACTCTGCTCATCCGGGTCAATAAGAGTTAGATGTGCGGCTCCGTCTTCAGAAATAACTCTATTTATATAGGAGTAAACCTTCATGGAACCCCCTGCTTTTCTTTAAATAGATTTTCTCCTTTTATTTAACTCTCCCCAAAGTAGGTTTTCAATCATTAGGAACTTCTCTTTGCCAACAGGGTCGTTATCACGACCAGAATTAAAAATTAGGAAACTCCGGATACCTTGTAAACCGGTGTATCTATCCATGGTTATTCTAGTGTGAAAAAAGTCTAGAACCACATATTATCAAATTGAAAATGGAGACAATCAGGGGATATAAAACAGGAGTGCTCGTGGTTCGGAAATTAAACAATTCGAAAATTCCTCCTTGGTCGGATTAAAACCGATGCTACTTGAAGGACGTAGGGGCCTTTCTGAAAAGAGAAATGAAATGACTCATCCTCGGGGTTCCTTGGACTTCATTCTCAGTCTATCGTAGCCGCATTTTCTACACTTGTCCGCATTCATTGGATTCCTAGCGTTGCACCTCATGCAGATTTTCTTGGAAAAAAGCCTTTCCTCCGCTTCCTTGAACTTTGCCATTTTGTTCACCAATATTTTCTCGATTTTGATATTGCATTAGTTAGCCTATCTTTTACATCTGACGCCGTGAATTCATGTCCTATCTCCTCTTTACAAATGTCTCCAGCCGTTCCGCATAAAAATGCTCCTGCCGCGGCGGCTCTAAGGGGATCGGAACCCTGGGAAAGGAAAGTCCCCACTACTCCGGACAAAACATCTCCAGTACCTCCAACTGTCATGCCCGGGTTACCGGTATCATTTAAAACTACTTCGCCATTCGGAGCCGCACACATATCAACTGGATTTTTGAGTAGAATTGTGGAATTCAACTCTTCGGCCGTGATAGAAACCTCTTCAACTTTCTCCTCCCGCTCCTCGGGAAGCTTCGTATTAGCTAATATCTGGAATTCGCCGGAATGAGGGGTTAGTAGACAGTTTATCTCCTTTAATATTTCGGGCTCTTCGGAGGCTATTTTCAGGCCGTCTGCGTCCAGTAGTGTCGGTAAATCCTGCCATTTCTCCGCAATTAGCTCTAAAAAATCAATCACCGCGCTCTTGGTCTTAGATTTCAGTCCGAGACCGGGACCAATAATAAGGCCCGTAGAATCCTCAAGAAGAGACTCGATCTCAGGAATGGATTTAGGTTCCAAATCCTCCCCTCGAAGTCCGTGAGTGATTAGGTCGGGGGAGAATGAGTTTACTATTTCCGCTTTTTTAGCAGGTAAAGCAATCGTCACGAGGTCTACCCCTGATTTCAGAGCTGCCTCTCCTGCCAGAGCGGGGGCCCCAACATACTGGGAGCCACCTCCAACTATCAATAGCCGTCCATTCTGCCCTTTGTGGGATCCAATCTCCCTAGCCGGGATGGCTGTCTCCACATCTCCCGGCCCAGCCATATTCTCCGCGGAACTGGGGATACCTATATCCATAGCAACTACTTCACCCGTGTAAATCTCGTCGGCTTCCTTCAAACCGGGTTTAAAATCGTGGAAGGTAACTGTCAGGTCGCACTTAGTCGCTTTGTCTATGACTTCTCCAGTGGCTGGATCCACGCCGGTAGGAACATCCACAGCAACTTTATGGGCATCAGTCTCATTGAAATAATCGACAGCCGAAGATACAGGTTCTCTCAATTCCCCTTTAATTCCTGTCCCCAGCATTGCATCCAAAACGATATCCGGGTCGGCTTCAAACCCTTCCAAATTTTTGGAATCCCTAATAATATCAATATCCAAATCTCGTTCCATTTGGGCCAAGATATTCCAGTTCTCCTTGGCCGAGGAAGTAGTAATATTTCCAGGTCTTCCCAAAAGAATGGAAGTAACGGTGAAACCCTCATTAATTAAGCGTCTGGCCGCTACGTGACCGTCTCCCCCATTATTTCCCTTGCCCGCAAAGACGAGTACATCTTCCCCAGGCTGCCTCCTTTTACATATTTCTCCGGCAACATTTCCCCCGGCACTTTCCATGAGTAGGCGCCTAGAGACTCCTCGCCAAGCGGAGTTTGCCTCAAGAGCTCTCATCCTTTCCAAAGTTATCATAGTCCCACCGTAGAAAATAGCAATTTTACCTTCTATTAAAAGCTCTGGAAGGTTCAAAAGAAGATAATTCCGAAAGCGTTTATAGGCACCTATATTTGAATAATCTTGTTGTAATGGTGGAAGAGTGAGAGGACGACCAGATTGGGTAGATGAATGGCCCAAGGTTGAGGGGACCGTGCCGGGGTCCAAAGCAAAAGAAATAATCGAATGGGACGAAAAAATTTTATCTCCCTCCTACACCCGATCTGAACCCTTAGTCGGAAAGGAGGGGTGGGGATCTTATGTTCGGGATGTCGATGAAAACGTATTTCTCGATCTCTCGTCCGGAATGTTTGTCGTAAACTATGGATATTCAAATCCATATATTGTGGAAAGAATTGAGCAACAAGTGGACAAGCTCGCACACTTCGCTGGAACTCATTACTATCACGAAATACAGCTGGAGCTTGCTGAAAAACTTATCGATATAGCTCCCGGGCAAATGGACAAACAGGTTTTCTTCGCGAACTCCGGAGCTGAATCGGTTGAAGCTGCCTTCAAGCTGGCCCGATGGCATACTAGGCGACCCAGAATGTTATCGTACAGAGGAGCATTTCATGGTAGGACTTTCGGCTCTCAAAGCCTTTCTTCTGGGAAAGCTCAACATAGAAAATTCTTTGCTCCAATGGTACCCGGAGTCAGTTTTATGCCCTATCCCAACTGCTACCGCTGTTCCTTCAATGAAGAATATCCGGGTTGTGATTTCTCGTGTGTCGAATATATCCGGGACTCCCTCAAAAAGGACGTTCCGCCCGAAGAAGTGGCCGGAATAATAGTGGAGCCTATCCAGGGGAATTCCGGATACATTACCCCTCCCCCAGAATATTATCCTATGATAAAAGAAATGTGCGAAGAAAATGATTGGCTTTTCATATCGGATGAGATTCAAGCAGGACTGGGTCGGACTGGTGAGATGTTTGCTATCGAACACTGGGGAGTAGAGCCTGACGTTGTCACCACAGCAAAAGCCCTATCCGGAGGAATCGTCCCGATAGGAGCCATGGTTGCAGATGAAGAGATTATGGACTGGGAAAGTGACTCTCACGCAAGTACCTTCGGAGGCAATATCCTCGCCTGTATATCTGCTCTAGCCGGACTAGAATATCTTGAGAAAGAAAACTTGGTAGAAGAAGCTGAAGAAAAGGGTAAATTCCTCGAGAAGAGATTGAACGAAATGCGAGAGGATCATCCTATGATTGGCGATGTCCGAGGAAAGGGTCTTCTTCGGGGGGTGGAGTTAATCAAAGACCCGGAAACAAAGGAACCGGCATCCGAAGAAATGGAAGAACTGATTCAGGAAACCCTAAACAGAGGAGTAATTATATTCTCAGGAGGTCGCTCGACAATAAGATTGGCTCCACCTTTAATTATTTCAAAGGAAGAATTAGGAAAAGGATTAGATTTAATGGGTGAGGCATTATCTGAGGTCGAATAGCAATGCTCAAGCCTCATCACGGTATAAACGGCCGCGGAGAATTGCTAATCGGAGATATAAGCGCTGTAAAGTTAGCTGAAGAATTTGGCACTCCTCTCTATGTAACCGATGAACAGAGAATTCGACGAAATTATCGACGATTTTACGAAGCTTTTGAAGAAAGGTGGGAGGATGTTTCATTATGGTATGCTTACAAGGCCAACTCCAATCTAGCCGTCTGTAAAATTCTCCAAGGTATGGGATGTGGAGCAGAAGTCGGTTCTCTCTGTGAACTAAAAATCGCTCTGAAGGTAGGTACTCCTGGAGAAGAAATAATACTTAATGGAAATAACAAATCCGAAGCCGAGCTAAAACTAGCAATTGAGAATAATGTTCTCATAAATGTCGACAATCTGAAAGAATTGGAGATTGTAAACAATATCGCGGGGGGAAAAGGAAAAAATGCTAGGGTCGGATTTAGAGTAAATCCCAATGTCAAGGCTCCAACTCATCCTCACATCTCAACCGGGCTCCGAGAAGATAAATTCGGAATCGAAGTAGAGAGTGGGAAGGCACTGAAGGCTTACGAAATGGCGTCAGATCTAAAAAATGTCGTTGTGGAAGGTATTCATTCGCACATTGGTTCTCAAATCCTCGACCCTGATCCATTT
Source organism: Hadarchaeota archaeon (SeqCode) (assembly GCA_964399085.1). Taxonomy (GTDB): domain Archaea; phylum Hadarchaeota; class Hadarchaeia; order Hadarchaeales; family JAGGTB01; genus CAYLJV01. Next base: position 18,193 of record CAYNPN010000005.1, read on the forward strand.
GCTGAGCAGGCCAGGAAAACCCTGGAATTGAGAGGAGAAATTAAAGAGAAAGTTGGCGTGGAAATTGAAATCGTGGATCTGGGAGGAGGGCTTGGTATTCCCTATGAACCCGGAGAAGAGGAGCTTCCTCCAGAAAAATACGCAAAAAGTATCGTCTCTACAATGGAGGAAATCATTCAATCTCAAGAGATTTCCAAACCCAAGCTGGTACTCGAGCCGGGAAGATTTGTGATATCCGATTCGAGTTTACTCTTAGGAAGAGTAGGGCATGTTAAAGAAAAGGAAGGAATGCCCGATTGGATATCAATAGATGCCGGAATGAACGCGCTAGTAAGACCTGCCCTTTACGGTGCATACCACCACATAGAGGCGGCAAACAAAATAAATGAGGAAAAAACCGAGACCGTTAATGTAGCTGGTCCACTATGTGAATCCGGCGACTATCTCGGAAAAGGGAGGGAACTACCTCCTGTAGAAAGGGGGGATTTATTGGCAGTCTACGATGTTGGCGCATACGGTCTATCCATGTCGAGTAACCACACCGCAAACACTAGGCCCGCCATGGTAATGGTCAACTCGGGTGACGTGGAAATCGTGAGGGACAGGGAGACTTGCGAGGACCTTACTAGATTGGATAATATTCCGAGTTGGTTAAAATGAGACGAATCGTCGCCAAGTTCGGAGGAACTAGCCTTGAAAATGGGGAACTGGTTAGAAAGGCAGCCAAATCCGTGAAAAAGGAGTTAGATAAAGACGACACGGAGATAGCGGTGGTAGTTTCCGCAATGGGAGGAACAACCGATACCTTGATCGAAACTGCGGAGAAGGGGACTCAAGGTAATATCTCCGAAGAGGACATGGACTCAATAATGGCTATGGGGGAAAAAATAAGCGCCAGGATATTTGGTTCCGCGCTTCGCTCTCTCGGCGTCAAGGCCGAGCCTATTACCCCTGAAGATCCCAAATGGCCGATAATCACAGATAGTACGGCCGGGGAAGCAATCCCCAATCTAAAGGAAACTCAGGAATTAATCGACAGAAATATCAAACCACTAATGGAAGAAGGGGCAGTCCCTGTAATTTGTGGTTTTCTGGGAAAGGATGAAGATGGAACCGTTACTACCTTGGGTCGGGGGGGCAGTGATATTACAGCTTTTCTCGTAGGGAAATGCCTCGATGCGACCGAAGTGGTCCTGGTTACGGATGTCGAAGGAGTAATGAGCGCGGACCCTCGGAATATAGGAAACCCGAAACTACTGGACAAAGTCCATGCCGAAGAGCTCTGCGACCTGGCCAGATACGGTGCCAGAATAGTTAAGCACAACGCCCTTCATTACAAAGACCCAGAAATAAACGCAAAAGTTATACACTTCCGACATGGAGACCTTTCTAAGGAGGGGACGATTATAGAAGGTTCAACTGCCGAAGCTGAGGAAGCTAACGTAGAACTATATCCTGAACCTCTCGCAATGTTGACCGTCGTAGGGGAGGGGATGCAAGACACTCCTGGGGTACTAGTCCAAGCTCTTGACCCTCTTGGAGATTCGGAAATAAACATATATGGTGTATCGATAGGACCTCGTTCTTTTTCTGTCTACGTAACTGAGGAAGAGTCGGAAAATGCAATCAAAATCATTCATGAGTCCGTCGATGAAAGTAACGTAATGAAATCGACCACCAGCCGAGAGGGAGTTGCTATGATAGTCACGGAAAGTGAGAAATTCATAGATACTCCCGGAATAATTTCTAAGCTATCCAATCCGTTGGCCGAGGAAGGGATTAATGTCACTGAAATCTACTCAAGTCAGGCTTCAATTAGCTTTTTCGTAAACTGGGAGGACAGAGAGGAGGCATTCAACCTCTTAAAGACAACTATAGAGGAGGTGATTTAATGACATTTGAGGGAGCATTTACCGCGCTAATCACTCCTTTTGATGAGGAAAGTAATTTTGACGAAGAAGGTTATCGCGAAAATATTAGAGCTCAGATTGAAGGGAGGATAGATGGAATAGTGCCAGTCGGCACCACCGGGGAATGTGCGACCCTCTCCCACGAAGAACATCAAAAAGTGGTAGAGGTCGCGGTCGACGAAGCAGATGGGGAAGTACCGGTCATCGCAGGTACGGGAAGCAACAGCACACGAGAAGCTCTGGAACTCACCGAACACGCCGCGGAAGTGGGTGCTGATGGAGTTCTGCTTGTTGGGCCCTACTATAATAAGCCCACCCAGGAAGGACTCTATGAGCATTATAAGACACTTGCAGAGGAAGTCAATATACCCCAAGTAGTATATAACGTTCCTTCCAGAACCGGGCGAAATATAGATGCCGAGACTGTCGTCAGATTATCGGGTTTTGAAAATGTCGTGGCAGTTAAGTGGGCAAGTAGCGACATTAATCAGGCCATGAAAATAGTAGAAAATACGGGGGAGAATTTTAGTGTATTATCGGGTGACGATAGACTTACATTACCTCTCTTAGGGATTGGAGGAGTAGGCGCTGTTTCCGTTGCCTCCAATCTCATTCCGGGAAAAATTTCAGAATTAATCAGTTTATATCTTGATGGGGATATTAAAGCTTCTAGGGAATTACACTATCGTCTGCTGCCCCTCTTCAGGGCAATATTTATCGAGACTAATCCCGGGCCGGTAAAAGCTGCAATGGATATGATAGGTCGAAATGCCGGAAATATAAGGATGCCTCTGGTAGAAGTCCAGGACGATACCAAAAAGGAGCTTCGAAGAGTCCTAAAAAATCTTGACCTAATATCCTAACTGAGTTCTAAACCCCGGTAGAACCGAAGCCACCTTCTCCTCTCTCGGTTTCATCCAAGGACCCTTCTCTAATTTCGGGATGCTCGACACGAGCAAAAACTATCTGAGCGATCCGATCACCTTTTTGAAAATCCACGTCATCGCCCAACAAATTGGCCAAAATGACCCCAATCTCACCCCTGTATCCAGGATCGATAGTTCCGGGAGAATTCAATACCGAGATTCCGGATAGGGAGAGCCCACTCCGGGGACGGATTTGAGCCTCTATGTCAGGAGGGAGTTTCACCCTCAATCCGGTCCCCACTGTCTCCACCTCTCCTACTTCTATCTTTACTTCTTCATTTGAGAAAAGATCGTATCCAACATCATTCTCATGCTGTCTCTCGGGTAGTCTTGCATCTTCATCCATTTTTTCGAAAATGACCTTCCTGTCAACCATCTGCCTCATACCTCGCTAATTTCATATTAATCCAAACTCCTTCTATTCTTCATTTCTCACGCCTTGAAAAATTATACCTCAATTCCAGGATTTTGGGAGTCCGCCTATCCGGGTCCCCGATTTACTCTCGCAATTTTTTTAGGGTATACAGAACACCAAAGAAGAGTGGTAATATGATTGAAGTAGCAGTATGTGGTGCCTGCGGACGTATGGGTAAGAGGATAGTGAACACCGTAACTGAAAAAGACGGTATGGAAATAGTAGCGGGCATAGACAGGCCGGAGACTCCCGAATCCGGAAAAGATATCGGGGAAATAGTTGGACTGGGAAAATTAGATGTCGAAGTAGTTGGGGCCGGATCTATCGATGAAAAACTGGATGAGACTGACCCGGATGTCTTGGTCGACTTCACCGTCGCAGAAGCCGCTGTAAATAATGTGAAAGCAGCGGCGGATGCCGGAGTTTCAGTCGTGGTCGGCACGACCGGCTTCTCAGAAGAGCAAAGAAACGAAATGGAAACTGCCATAGGGGATGCCGAAATTCCCGCGGTGATAGCTCCAAATATGTCCCTCGGAGTTAATGTTTTCTTTAAATTGATCAGAGAGGTCGCCAGCACGCTGGAGGACTACGACATGGAACTAGTGGAATCTCACCACAACAAAAAGGTAGACGCTCCCAGCGGAACGGCTCTGACCGCCGCCAAAATAGCCGCAGAGGCCTCCGGAAAGAACTTCGATAAAGCAGCAAAGTTCGGGCGGGAGAAAGGCCATCACGGGGAGAGATCTGAGGATGAAATCGGAATCCACTCCATAAGGGCCGGGGACATCGCTGGAGATCACAACTTCATATTCGCGGGGCCAAGTGAAAGGCTCGAATTGGTGCACAGGGCCCAAAGCAGACAAGCCTTTGTCAGCGGCGTCATCAAGGCAATTAGGTATATCGTGGACGAAGGAGAGCCGGGCGAAATCCAAGATATGCAGGATATTTTGTTTGAAGAGTGAATTGCACGGAAAGTTTAGTCCGAGCAAGAAAGGCAGGGCTTGAACTTAAAATAGTGGAAAATAAAGATTTGATAGACTTGGGTGATTAGGAAATGAATAAAATACCCGTAGGAATTTTGGGAGCTACTGGCATGGTCGGGCAAAGGTTTATACAACAGCTGGCCGATCATCCGTGGTTCGAAATCGATGCGCTGACTGCCTCTGAGGAATCCGCGGGGAAAAGATATGCTGAGGCTGCCAAGTGGTACCTTTACCCTCCCATGCCCGACGAGGTTAAGGACCTAAAAGTGGAATCTACTGATGTGGAAAGCGTCGAGGATTCCGAGATAGTTTTCTCCGCACTTCCCTCCGGCATTGCCGAAGAAGTTGAGCCGAAAATGGCGGAAGCGGGGAAAATCGTAGCATCCAACGCAAGCTCATACCGCATGGAATCGGATGTCCCTCTGATGATTCCCGAAATAAATCCGGACCATCTAAAGATTCTGGATTACCAGAGAGAAAATCGGGGATGGGATGGAGCGATTGTAACTAATCCCAACTGCACTACGATAATACTGCTCCTCGCCTTAAAACCGCTTATAGATGAGAAAGGAGTTTCAAGAGCGTTCGTTTCGACAATGCAGGCCCTATCGGGCGCAGGCTATGGGGGAGTGAAATCAATGGAGATAGAGGACAACTTAATTCCGTATATACCTAAGGAAGAGTGGAAAACCGAAAACGAGCCCCGAAAGATATTGGGTGAATACGAGGACGGAGAGATAAAAAATACCGACATTTCGATTAGCGCCAGCTGCAATAGGGTTGCGGTTCTGGACGGCCATAGCGAATCCGTGTTCTTGGAGATGGAAGACGATTCCTCTCCGAGCAAAGTTAAGAAAATAATGTCTGGATTCAAAGCGGAGCCTCAAGAGCTAGACCTGCCGACCGCACCCGAACAACCTATTGTAATTGAAGAGGAACCCGACAAACCACAACCGAGATCGGCTCGTCACGCGGGGAGCGTTCCCGGAATGGCAGTGGCCGTGGGCAGAATTCGAGAGGATCCCGTTTTTGAGAACGGAATTCGTTTCCTCATATCGGGGAACAATGCAATCCGGGGAGCCGCAGGAGCATCCGTCCTAAACGCTGAAATCATGAAGGCCAAGAATCTTCTCTAAAAAACTCTCGGACCTCTCGTTAATTTTTTATTTTATTAATTGGTCGGTTTCAATGATGTTCTATGAATGAGAAGAATCTCGAAAGAAATCTTACGCTTTTTGGGGCAAGCGGTCCCGAAAACACCGAAAATTGTTTTCGTCTCGTAGCCGAAAGGGTAGAAAATTTGGACGTTGATCACTTGGTCGTGGCTTCGACATCGGGAGAAACGGGAGGCAAGGCCGTGAAATATTTCGAAGACATAGACGTCCACGTAGTCGTGGTCAGTCACCAATTTGGATACGCCGAGGACGGGAAAATAGAGCTTGAAGACGAATACAGAGATTCCATCGAGAACTCCGATAACGCATCACTTGTCGTGACTCCCGACGTTCTGACGAGGGTCCCCAAAATCGTGAGGGGGAAATATGGAGGATTCAGCAATCTGGATTTAATCGCGGATACGCTCAGACTGTTCAGTCAGGGTATGAAGGTCTGTATCGAATGCGTGATACAGGCGGCCGACTCCGGAAATATTCCCGTGGACGGGGAGGTCGCCGCAATAGCCGGAACCGTGAGCGGGGCCGACACCGGAATTATCCTGGAGAGTCAACACTCTCACAAGTTATTCGACATCGACATTCGGGAGATAATCTGCATGCCTCGAGAGGGGTAAGCGATACCTTGTTGCCTATAGGAAAAAGGCAGTAGCGGGGCGAGGAGTTTCATAGAGTGAGAAATACTCACCCCATTTTGAACCTCGGTCCTCCGGGTTATGAGCCCGGCGGGCACTCCAGACTGCCCTACCCCGCTACTATTCAATACTCTTCATATCCGACCTACTTTAAGAGTTTCCATGTTCAGCCCGGATATTGGGAATTTATTCGATTAATTTGGAATAATGGGAGTTAAACAGAGATTAATATCACAAATATTATTTATCATCCAACATATAACAGCGTTATGAATTAATATGAAACCCCCCTGCGAAATAGTTGTCAAAAAAATTTTGCCGGCAATTAGATCAATTCTAGTCAGGGATCTGAGGGAAAGGCACGAGCTGAGTCAGACCAAAATTGCCGACTATCTGGGTATAACTCAGCCGGCAGTGAGCCAATATTTGAGTTCCGCGAGAGGATCCAGTAAAGTTGAAGAAAACCTCAAAAAGACTGGAATATACTCCGAACTAAAGAACCTCTCGGACAAAATAGCCGGGGGAGATACCAAGAAATCGAAAATAATCAAAAAATATTGCAAAATATGCAATTCGATGGGGGAGGAAGAGATACTCTGCATATTCCATACGGAAAGCGAGCCCTATCTAAGCGAAGAGGAATGTAAGCTTTGCCTCAAAACTAGGGGTAGAGGATATTAGAGTACTTCTTTTGAGCTAGGAAAAATCTGAATATCAGCCATGTTGTGTGCGCTTGGATCTCTCAATCGGAAATATCTTCTTTCTATCTCGATTCAATTCACCTGAGTTAGCTTTTGTTCTTTGAGGGAAATCACGATTGTTAACAGGGGTGTTGGCAATCAATTCTCGCTTCGCGGTCAATCTCAGCATGTTTTTAGGTCAATCATTTGAATTCTTGGCTTTTTTTGCCTGAATCTCCCCTTTTTCTATAAAAAATTGCCTCTGCAGATCAAACAGGGGTGTTAACTCAAAAATCCGTTCTTGTAGTCTTTTTTAAATCGAAAATCTATGAGAAGGGTCTTCATAGCTTCGTCTTACGGATATTTCTCCTTATAAGCGGTTTTACGCCAAAGTGAACAGGGGTGTTAACTTGGAAACCAGATTCGACGGGATAAGCGAATTTATCAGCAGGCGGGGGCGGATGGAGGTGTTGAATTCCCTTCTGGATGAGATCGAAACACCGGCGGAAGTCGCGAGGATGCTCGATATTAGCAAAAATGCCGTATACGGGTGGATTAATGAGAAAGAGAGGCATCCCAGCAACGAAAATGTAAAGAAGATGCTTGAAATACTGAATAGAGAAAAAGAGGATATATTAAAGTATATTTTGGTCGAGGAGTTGCAGACGTTTCAGGATTTAATATTGAAATTTTGATTTCAGGGAGAGTTAACTGGGGTGTTAACAAGGAGGCCTTAAAAACGTATGACACTAAAGTGGGATTTCTTCGGGATATACGAAGCCCATGTTACAAATTAGAAATCACATGTCCCAATGCGTCCATCGTTCGTCGAACTTTTTCTTCGTCAGCATTGAAGCCCATATGACCAACCCTTACTATTTGATTCTCCAAATCACCTAGACTAGTAGCAACCAGGATATCGTGATTTTCACGGACCTTTTTCTGAACTTTTTGAGCCGTATCCTCAAGATGGAAAGCAGTTACCGTTGGTGAACAAATGCACTCCTGATTTGGATATAAATCTAGGCCTATTTCATTTCCCTTCTCCCTGCAAAGCTGGGCGACATTTCTATGCCTCTCATGAACGTTATCCAGTCTTTCCTCCAAGAGAATGTTAACTGCCTCGTCCAACCCATAGAGATTCGAAACCAGATGGGTATAGGGGAAAAACTCATCCTCCATCCACATCTCCTTCCAGGGCGACAGATTTGTATAGAAAGTCTCCTGCCCCTCCGACTCAACGATTTCCCAGGCCTCCCCGCTCACCGAGAGAGTCGTGAGGCCGGGCGGTGCACTGAAACATTTCTGGGAACCACAGATGCATATATCGATATCCTCCGTGGGCACTGGAGCACCGCCGAGGGAGGAAACCGCATCCACAATCGTGATAATCCCTTCCTCCTTCAGTATAGGGAGAACCTCTCCAATATCGTTGAGAGTTCCCGTCGGAGTTTCACAGTGTACCATAGTGGAGATCTTGAAGTCGTCTTTCTCCAATTCGGTCTTCAACTTTTCCGCGTCTATTCCATGACCGTAGGAGGATTTGCACATGATGGGCTCTCCCCCATACATCTCCACGAAATCCGCAAAACCATCGCCGTAAATACCATTTGATATACACAGAACTCTATCGCCTTCCTCGATGAGGGAAGCTATGCTAGTCTCGAGGCCAAGAATACCCTCCCCGCCCAGAACAACCACATCATCTTCGGTTCCGTATACCTCCTTTAGCTTATCCTCGAGTTCGTGATAAAATACGGCGAATTCCTCATCTATATCCGGATTCTGAATGGGTCTAGCCATCGCGTTCCTTATCCTGTCCGGAACCTCAGTAGGTCCTGGAGTCATCAACATTTTTAATCAGGATAGATGTATTTGCCTATTAGAAAATAAATCTTCCATTTCGATATGATCAGAAATATCCGCTCAGCTCCGAGGCCAATTTTTCGGGGTCGGTCTCGATAACGGCTTCGCTATGGAATAATTCCATGAACCCCACATCGCTAGTATAATAAGGCTTCAAATAGGGCCTAGAGGCAATTTTTGCATTCAGAATATAGTAATCGCTCAGATTCCTATCATTTTGGCTCGAAAAAGTCGTCATGTTAAAACTGACTACCCCTCTCGCATCGTAACCCTTCAAAATCTTATTCAACCCTTCGGAAAATCCCCTGACATGTTTCTCCTCCATCTGAATCACCGAAGATATTTCATCGAAAATCGCCAGAACCTCGTTGTTGCCCTGAGGAGAAAAACTGGTTAACCAGGTGACGGGACCCGTTTCGCCTATGAACCTCTCTCCTTTTTCCCTCTCAATAGCCTTCAAATCCATCCAGTAATTACTTCCATGGCGCTCCCTGTAGTCTCTACTCTGCCGAAGCAACTCTTTGACCATGGTATGGGAATCGAAATCCGTCAAAATCTGAAAATGAGGATGAATTATACTAGCTCCGGAGGGGGGGAGACAATTCCAGTTTATAGTGGTATAGTTTACCTCCGGATTATCCTCATGAACTTCCCGAATATACCTTAATGCCGCTTTCAGACCATCCTCAATCTGCCCGGACGAGAACTCGTCCAACGGCAAGTAATGTTCTTGAGTTAGAGGGACAACGGCGTGGAACTCTCCGAACGGAAAGAGATTCGGGAACGCGCAGGCGGAACCGACTCTAAATCTGCTCTCGGAAAACTCCTCCGGGAATTTTGGGGTTTTCTCCTCAATATTTTCGGGACAGAAGGGACAGCCCTCTCGAGAGTTTTGGATTACTTCTTCAAAACCTCCATCATCTTTTTCGGCCTGTTTCACCCTCTCAAGCCGCGCCTTATTCAGTCTGCTCCATCGTTCCATAAGAGGATCCTTTCTGAACTCGATAGACTGAAACTCCGGCTCGAAATCCTCCTGTGGATTGAGGAACTCTGCTTTTCTGACTTTTCTCTCGAAAGCCAATTCAGTCAAGACTATTTACCCCGAACAATGAAAGAAAATCACTTGATTTTTCCTTTCGAAAGATTAATAAAAAGCTCGGTCCGAAGTTGTTAAAGGGGTATATTTGGAAGGAAACGAAATACTCTCTCAACTAGAAGAAGCGAGAAAACAGATAGATTTGGCTATCTCGGAGCTGGAAAAAGAGGAAAAATGATTGAGAAATCGGATTCTTTGACTCCTTTCACTATTCGGTTAAAGAAGAAAGGAAGTTCCTTTTCTAATCCAAAATCCTCAAACTAGAGTTATTAAGCAGGGAGTCGTTCATGAGAATTCTTTACATCTGTACAGGAAACAGTTTCCGAAGTCCCACTGCGGAAGCCCTAACGAGAAGATATACCCCGGAATTCGAAGTGGAATCCGCAGGAATTAGCCCAGCAAGCGGCATAGCCGGAAACGCCCAAGGGATGCTTGAGGGTGAAGGAGCTCGAGAGTATGTTAAACCACACCCAGATCCCGTGACGGAGAGAGCCATCAACGAGGCGGATAGGATAGTCATAATGGAAAACGGGCACAAGGAGTATCTGTTGGAGAACTTTGACGTCTCCGAGGAGAAAATTGAGAACTGGGATATCGACGACCCTATAAATCGGGATGTAGATCCGGAAGACGCCTTCGCCGCAATTAAAAGAAAAGTAAAAGAACTCTAAAATTGGATAGAATAGTGGGGATTAAATTGGTTGAAACGAAACCTACGAGGTTCGTTAGATTTCGAGACATGTCCGGTTATGTGAGGACGGGAGATTGGACGGAATCGGGGATAGAATCAGGAGGGCAAATCTACGATCCCGAGGAAGTAAATATTCTGCCTCCAGTAGATCCCTCGAAAATAATCTGTCTTTACGGAAACTATGTGGAGCATCTCAGAGAAAGCGGCTACAGTATCCCGGAGGATATGCCCGAGAGACCACAGTTCTTCCTCAAATCACCCAACACGATAACTGGACATCGGGTCACGATAACTTTACCAAGTCCCAGTACAGAACGTGAAGACCTCCCCAATTTAGGCGATATAGAAACCGGCAAAGGTAGGATAGACTATGAGGCCGAACTAGGGGTAGTCATCGGGGACCAATGTAAAAGAGTCCCGGAGGAGAATGCTGGGGAAGTAATTTGGGGTTTCACCTGTGTGAATGACCTCTCAAATCGTGACGATCAATCTATCGAGCATAATTGGGTTAGGGGAAAATCTTTCGATAATGCAGCGCCCATAGGTCCAGTTATCGCGCCTTTCGATTCCGTTCCCAAAGAGCCTAGAGTTCGCCTAAAACTCAATGGAAATATGAAACAGGACTCAAAAAAAGACCAGTTCGTTTTTTCAGTTTCGGAAGTTATAGCTGAAATTACCGAACTCATTACTCTCGAAGCCGGCGATGTCATCGCCATGGGTACGCCCTCGGGTGTGGGCCCCATCAGCGAGGGCGACACAACTGAAGTTATAATCGAAGGAGTAGGAACCCTGGAAAATCACTTCGAAGAACGATAAATCTTATGCTTATCATCTAGATACTTCTTCTCCGAATCAAAATTTTTTCTTTTCGAAATACAATGGGAAAATTGGGGTCCATGAAATGTACATCGAAGATACATCATTCGGAGAAATAATTGTGGATGGGGAAAAATACGACCACGATATCGTTATCTCACCCAGCCAAATCGAAAGGAGGAAGAAATGGATCACGAAGAACAAACACGGAACCAGTCACAAGTTAACCCGTGAGGAGATGGAGGAGTATCTAAAAAACATCGAAGTTGACCGCGTAGAAATCGCAATAATTGGAACCGGCCAATATGGGAAACTAGGTCTATTAGAAGATACGAGGGAATTACTCGAAGAAAAGGAAATCGAACCAGTCGAACGGAAAACTCCCGAAGCTGCAAAACGTTTCAATGAAAGTGAGAAACCTAGAGAAAAGAAACTCGGAATATTTCACGTTACCTGTTAACAAGATGGTCGGAGTATCCATAACAAGTTGGGAGAAAGGATTACTCACGCAAAAATTCTAGAACCGTAGTAACTACCCGCTCCATCTCTTCCATAAGTCCATGTGCGGAGTTTTCGAAGTACACTAGCTTAGAATTTGGAATTGCCCTGTTGAGAATCTTTCCATTTTCGGAGGGGATTAAAATATCTTCCTTGCCGTGTAAAATTAGAGTCTGATTTTCTATTTGAGGCAACCTGTCGTAGGTATCAAATTCCATTATTGCTCCAGCTTGCCAATCGAAATCCTGTTGGGAAATCACGTTATTCATCATGCGCTGTTTTGCAATCTCAATGAATTCGGGTTTATTCTCGATAAATTCCTCGGTGAAAAGGAGGGGAATCGTTTCATCAATTATCTCTTCATCAGACATGCTTTTCCGATCTAGGTAGAGAGATTCCAAGACCTCTTCTGAGGCCTCGACCGCCTCGGACCCTCCACAGTAAGTGGAAAGAAGAACCAGTTTATCTACCTTGTTGGGATGATTAAGAACCAGTTCTTGTGATATCATTCCACCCATAGAAATCCCCAAGACGTGAGCGCTGGATACTTCCATTGCTTCCATCAGGTCCGCGACATCATCAGCCAAATCCTTAATAGAATATCCTTCATCCGGTGATTCGCTTCGCCCGGCTCCTCGGTTGTCGAATGTAACAACCTTAAATTCCTCCGAAAGGCCTTCTATCAACCTAGGGTCCCACCAGTCGGTATTCGCAGTTAGACCCTGTACCATGAAAATCGGATTTCCGTCCCCTTGAACTTCATAGTAAATTTTATTGCCATTTATCTCTTCAAAAGGCATTCAACTCTCCCGTAATGGAATTATGTTACACACTAAAGACTTTTTTGGCAGTAAGAGGATTTTTAGTCTCATCGACTCTCTCTAAAACTCCTCACTACTTTCCATGCCTGACCTAACAACAATGGTACCAAGCTCATTCCCAAGATGAGCATCCAGCTCTTGAGATCGGGCGCCTCCAAGCTAAGAACCTCCGAAATTCCGGGTAAATACGTCGCAGCCAGAAGTATAACGGAACATAGACCTAGGGCGCCCCAAACATACTTATTGGCCGTTATCTCGTTTCTGAATAAACCAGATTTTACGTCCCGCATATTGAACACATGCCATAGCTGCGCAAAGGCCAGGGTCAAAAAGGAGATAGTCACCACACGAGTAGGAGCCGAACCATTGGCATACATCCCAAACCACATAGAACCCACTACAAAAGCTATCAAGGTCACTATCGATATAGAGATGCCATACGAGCCTATTCCTATCCAATTCTCCCTAGTAATTACAGGTTCCTCGGGATTCCTTGGAGACTGGTCCATTATACCTTCGCTACCCTCCCCGACTCCTAAGGCAAATGCAGGGAAGATATCATTCACGACGTTCAGGAATAAGATTTGAAGGGCTAAAAGAGGAAGTGGATAACCCAAAATTGTAGCCAAAAATATCGTGATAAGTTCGCTGAGGTTGCATGACAGGAGGTAAATCACAAATTTTCGAATATTCCTGAAAATAATCCTCCCCTGCTCCACGGCTGTTGTTATCGTTGAGAAATTGTCGTCCTTGAGAATCATATCCGCCGCTTCTTGGGCCACCTGAGTCCCCCTTTCACCCATTGCAATTCCGATATCGGCCTTCTTCAAAGCGGGAGCATCATTAACGCCGTCACCCGTCATCGCCACTATGGAGCCGTTTTTCTGATGAAGTTCTATTAAATCCAATTTATTATCGGGGCTGACCCTCGCAAAAATCGAGGTGTCGATAAACCTCTCTTTTTCTTCATCACGTAGATCCTCCGGATCCCTTAGCTCGTCTCCCTGGACCACTTCCGCATCCTCGGATTCAACCAGCCCGACGCTAAATCCGATGTTTCGGGCCGTAGATGCGTGATCTCCCGTGACCATTATGATTCTAATACCCGCATCCTGACAGGTCTTAATGGCTTCTTTGACCTCTTCTCGGGGAGGGTCCATCATACCTACGAGACTCAGAAACGTCAAATCCTTATAGGGCTCGACCTCCGCGCTATCGACTTCCTTTTCGGCCAGCGCCAGGACTCTAAGGCCGTCCTTAGCCATCCGGTCGCTTCTCTCCAGCCATTTTTCCTTCATCTCCTCTGTCAGCTCCTTTTTCTCCCCGTCTTCCAACACATGAGAACACTTCTCGAGGACGGCCTCGGGAGCACCCTTTACCATAGTGCGATAGGATCCATTCATCTCGTGGAAAGTCGCCATCATCTTTACTGTGGGATCGAAGGATACCTCCCTTGCCTCGGGCATAGATTCCAGCAACTCGTCTCTATCGATCCCGGCCTTAAGTCCGGCGATGAGGAGCGAGACCTCCATTGGATCTCCCATAACCTCCTTTTCTCCATCGCTTTCCTCGTAGGAGGCGTTGCTACACAGGACCCCTACCTCAAGGGACCTCCTTAGCACTTCATTTTCCGAAACTTCTACGGAACTCTCTTCCTCGCGGAATCCTCCCTCCACATCCAAACCAGTTCCCGTGACGTCTATATCGGCAGACTCGGCGGAGTACTGGTTGACGGTCATCCTGTTTTCGGTTAGTGTACCCGTCTTGTCGGTGCAGATTATATTTGTAGAGCCGAGGGTCTCCACCGAAGACAGCCTGTTAATCAGTGCGTTCTGATCGGCCATCCGCCACATCCCTCTCGCGAGGGCCAATGTTGCGACTATCGGGAGACCCTCCGGAATGGTAGCCACGGCCAGAGCGATGGCAGTTTTGATCATAAGAATGGGATCCTCTCCCCTAATTATTCCCGAGATAGCCACAATAATCGCTATCACTACAAGCAGAGGTATCAGCTTCTGGGCCAGCTCGTCCAAACGTTCCTCCAAGGGGGTCTGTTCCTCCTCCGCCTCGACGATGGATTCGGATATCTCCCCCAGCTCCGTCTCTAACCCCGTGCTGACGACTAAGGCCTCGGCAGTTCCCCTCGTCAAGAAGGTGCCCTTATAGAGCATGTTCTTTCTTTCTGCAAGAGGAACATCCTCCTCAAGGGCTTCAACCGACTTGCTCACGGGGACGGACTCACCAGTGAGGGTCGACTCGTCGGCCTGAAGCTTCGAGGACTCGATTACTCTCAAATCTGCGGGGACGATATCTCCTGAATTAAGAACGACTATATCCCCCGGTACCAACCTTTCAGCATGTATCTCTTCGACTTCTCCATCTCTGCGAACTTTCGTATTTATCTTCGTCATCTCCTGCAGGGCCTCCATCGATTGGACTGCCCTACTCTCCGTGACGAAACCAATGGCGGCGCTGATCAACAATACCGCCAAGATAGAAACTCCCTCAATCCATCCCACAAAGAAGAAGGATATGACGGCTGCCAGTGAAAGTAATAGTATCAGTAAACTCTTGAACTGGCTCACCAGAATGTTCCACCTACTTCTCTCCTTAGTCTCCCGTAGCTTGTTTAATCCAAACCTATCGATTCTGTTCTTTACCTCATTATCTTCCAATCCTTCCTTGGATGTATTATACTGCTCCAATACCTCCTCCGTTGACTTATTCCAAGGAGAGGAACTCATATCCACCGGCCTCTCCCCCGGTACTTCCCCGCTTCCCTCTCCTAAACTTGAAATATTTTCAGAAGTATTTTCGGTCATAGGTACCCCGGAATATGAAGCGGTTCAATTGGATAGATAACTCTCAATCTAAATTAAAATTATCTAAAAATGCTCATAAGTTCGTTTTTGAATCCGCTGAATATTCCCCTTATCCAGGCCTTCCACTTATGCTCCCCCTCCTTGTAAACCAAAGCCGAACAATCTGCATTGTTCACGATGCCGTCTGTCAACCACCCAAACATGTATCGAGAAAACACGTATTCCCTGCTCGGACCCAATACAATCAAATCGTAATCCTCCGATTCCTCTATCAGAGCCTCCGCCACATCCCCGTGCCTAATAACTTCGGTCTCACATTCTATTCCCAATCCCTCCATGAACTGTTTAGGTCCCTCGAAAATCTCCTCTGCATCCTCCTCTGTATCCCCTTCCTCAAGCACGTGGGTGAATACGCACTCGGCACCCGTGCTCTTGATCAGCTGTGCGGTGACGGCCAACCTCTTACTGTAGTCATAGTTCTTGTATCCTAGCGGGAACAAAATCTTTTCAATTTCGCTTATCTTTCCCTGACTCCTGAAAGCCGCCACATCCTTGCTAGATTTGGCGAATACTCTCTCCATAGGTTTCTGTCTCAAAGACCGAAAATTGATTTCCGCGTTCCATCCCATCAAAATTAAATCGGAATCTTCCTCGTCCGCTTGCTCGACAATTCCCTTCCAAACGGAGTCGCTATGCCGTATTTTGGGTTTTATCTTTACCCACCTCTTGGATATTTCCCGTCTATGTTTATCTATCGCAGTCGTCGCATTTCGCCAATCCTTCTGTGTAGAAAGGAAACTACCCTTCTCAATAACAGTGAGAAACGTAATATCTCCCCTATCGACCAACGCGGATGCCAATTCAGTTATCCTGTTCACGTCGTCGGGATGTCTCACAGGCACTAGCAACTTTTCGAACTTCGGCTTATCTTCCAATTTAGACCCCCTCCAGCCGACTCATTATTTCTATATTCAAAAGTAAGACATTTACTCGCTTTCTGCCGTAAATTCCCAACAGAGGTTCCTTTGTATGTTTCTCAACCATATCTCGAAGGGTATTTTCAGATAAAGGTGTATGTTCCGCGATACGGGGGACCTGCAACATCGCGGAATTATCAGATATTTGGGGATCAAGGGCCGAACCGGAATCCGTGACGAGATCGGACGGGACCTTCAGATTCTCCCTGTTTTCCGAAAGCTCCCTTAGTATTCTCTCAACCCTCTCTCTCAATTCGGGATTATTGGGGCCCAGATTACTGCCGCCGGACTTCATCGCATTATCATCTATTGAGGAGGGCCTCCCATGGAAGAATCTTGGATCGTCGAAATCTTGACCTATCAGCTTTGATCCGACGACCTCTCCCTTATACTTGACCAGAGAACCCTGCGCATTACCTCTCCAGATTTGGCCACCCAGAGCCACGGCCAGCGGATAGGCGATTGAAAATATCACTATGCCCACTATGACTAACCGTACGGCAACTGAAAAATCCTCCAATTCTAGTTTCATCCGAACATCCCTCCAATTACGAGTAATGTATCTATGAGCTTGATGAAAATGAAGGGTGCTATTAAGCCCGTGCCACCGTAGATCAAAAGGTTCTTCCTAAGTAGCTTCGACGCGCTCTCGGCCTTGTATTCCACTCCTCGCATGGCCAAGGGGATCAAAAACGGAATTATCAGGGCATTATAGATTAGAGATGCAATTATTGCACTTTGAGCGGAGTACAGACCCAGTATATTCATTTTTGAAAGCCCGGAAAGGGCCGTGCCTCCAGCACTAAGAATCGCCGGGACCAGAGCGAAATACCTCGAAACGTCGTTAGCTATGCTGAAGGTGGTCAGGGAGCCCCTGGTCATTAGAAGTTGCTTGCCTATGGCCACAACCTCTATCAACTTCGTAGGGTCGGAGTCAAGATCGACCATATTTCCGGCCTCCTTGGCGGCGTTGGTTCCGGCCTGCATCGCCAGCCCCACATCGGCCTTCGCGAGAGCAGGGGCATCATTGGTACCATCTCCCGTCATTCCGACGAGTTTACCTTCCTCTTGAACCTTCTCGACGAGGTCTATTTTTTCCTCCGGTTTGAACTCGGCATAATATTCATCTATGCCTGCCTTTTCGGCCACCGCTTTTGCAGTTCGCTCGTTATCGCCGGTGGCCATAATGGTCTTGACTCCCATCTTTTGAAGCTCTTCGATTCGATCCTGTATGCCGGGCTTTAACTCATCCTGAAGGTCGATCAGACCCACAACTTCTTTTCCCACCGACACTGCCAAGGGGGTACCACCCTTATCGGCGATTTCTCCCGCCTTCTCATCCAAATCACCGGGTACCGAATCGGAATATTCCTTTATCGCATCCACGGCTCCCTTTCTGACCTCAGTTCCATCGGAGAGGTCTATCCCGCTCATTTTAGTTTTCGCGGAAAACTCGATGAAATTATCCTCGGATAATTTATCCTCCTCGATGCTCACGTCCATGTCGTCAGCCAAGTTAATCACGGACCTACCCTCCGGCGTCTCGTCGAAATAGGAGGCCTGAAGGGCCGCCGAGGCTATCTCGGACTCATCATGATCTCCCACGGGGACAAAGTTTTCGGCTGTCCTCTCGCCTGTGGTAATCGTCCCGGTTTTATCCAAGATTAGGGTATCCAAGTCTCCAGCCGACTCCACGGCCTTTCCTGTCTTGGCAATTACGTTATCTCTCGTGACGTTGGTCATGCCAGCTATACGAATGGTTGCCAGTAGTGCACCAATCGTGGTTGGCATAAGTCCCACGAGCAAGGCAATGAGATTTGCTATATCCACATCTAAACCGACGTAACTGCCGAAGAACCTCAGCGTAGTGACAGCCACAAGGTAAATGAAAGTAAAGCTCGCCAGCAGAAGCGTCATGGATATCTCGTTAGGTGTCTTCTGGCGAGAGGCCGACTCGACCAAGTTAATCATCTTGTCCAGGAAGGATTCTCCTGGCTCCGCAGTTACTTCGATCTTGAGTTGATCGCTCAGCACCTCCGTTCCCTCGGTAACCGAACTTCTATCTCCTCCACTTTCCCTGATAACCGGCTCCGATTCGCCGGTAATAGCCGATTCATCGACTGAAGCACTCCCCTCCGTCACCGTCCCATCTCGAGGTATTAAATCTCCTTCCTCAACGTAGACTAAGTCTCCCTTTGATAACTCCTCGCCCCCGACTACCTCATAATCACCCTCGGAAATCTCATCTAGTGATAAATCTTCAGAAAGTTTCTTGCCCTTGGTCTCGACCTGTAATTCCTTTAGGCTGTCTGCATGAGCCTCTCCCTCCAACTGAGCAAGAGACTCTGCATAATTGGCAAACAATACTGTGAATAATAGTAGACCCGTTATGATTCCATAATACCATTGAGCCTCAGTTCCCCGGAAAAAGGGAGGGTAAATGGTAAGAACAAGTGTCATAATCATTCCTATCTCGACTACGAACAATACCGGGTTTTTTATCAAGTAGCTGGGATCCAGTTTCCTGAGGGATTGCTTCACAGCTTCGATTTGTTTTTCCCAATCGACCATCTATAGACCCCCAGCAAGTAATTCTCCAAGCGGGCCAAGAGCGAGAGAGGGAAGGAAAATAAGCCCACCTATAATTATCATCACTCCAACGAAAAGCAACAAGAATGAAAGACTCTCTACCTTCAAGGTCCCCTCGGTTATGGGTCGTCTTTTCTTACTCGCCAACGATCCAGCTATAGCGATCTGACCGGTAATTGGAAGGAAGCGCCCCAGAAGGATTTGTATCCCATTCGTCAGGTTGAAGAACATGTTATTATCCGCAAGTCCCTCGAAACCACTTCCGTTATTGGCGGAGGCCGAGAACATCTCGTACAAAATTTCCCCAAAACCCCGGAGCCCCGGATTGGTAATCGACTCCTGTCCGGCACCCGTAAGAATCGCCAGGGATGTCGGTATGAGTACGAGAGTAGGTAAGAGAAGAATAATAAGAGCGGCTATCCTCACTTCCATCCATTCAATTCTCTTGCCCAGATACTGCGGCGCACGACCTATCATGAGACCGGCGATGAAAACTGCAAGAAACAGATAGGTCATCAGGTTGAGGAGACCCACACCCAGACCATTGTAGAGGCAGTTCATGCTCATGCCCAAAAAGAGCGGCAAACTGCCCTGGGCCGTGAAGCTGTTTTGCATGCTGTTTACGGCACCGTTCGTGGTTGAAGTCGTGGAAACGCCCCATAGAGCGCTCAAGACGGGGCCAAAACGGACTTCCTTCCCCTCCATGTTTCCAACAGGTTGTATGACGGCCGCATTTTCGGTGGCGACATTTACTCCAGGATTTGGTTGGGTCTCCCCAGTTACCCCAACCAGAAGCAATCCCATAAAGAGGATGAAGAAAGCACCTATCAAGACCCCGGCGTGTAATCTTTTCCCTATCCACACACCAAATGCGTAAATCACTGCGATGGGAGCAGCCAAGAGAACCAGATTAAGTACCAGATTAGAAAGCACCGTCGGATTTTCGAAGGGGTGAGCGGCATTGGCGGCAAAGTAACCCCCACCGTTGGTCCCGAGAATCTTTATCGACTCTATCCCGGCCACCGGCCCGATCCTGATAGCCTGCTCTCCTCCCTCAAGCGTCTGCACTGTGGTTTTTCCCGCGAAGGTCTGGGGGACTCCTTGAGAGACTAGAAATATTCCCAAAATTAAAGCTATCGGTATCAGAAACCTAACGGAGCCTCGAATTAGGTTCACGTAGAAGTTCCCCAGGTCGTCGTTTTCCTCATTGAGGATACCTTTTGTAAATCCGACAGCGAGACTGAGGCCCGTGGCCGCGGACATGAACATTGCCAGGCCGACGCCAAAGAGCTGGCTGAAGTAAGAGAGACTCTCACCGGCATAATGTTGCTGATTCGTGTTGGTCACAAAAGTTGTAGCGGTATGAAATGCCTGATCCCAGCTTAAGCCATCAAGCTGCAGCGGATTCATTGGTAAAAAATTTTGAAATTTGAAGATTAAGATTAGGACTAAAAACAGGACTCCATTGAAGACGAGGATGGAAATAAGATATTTTTTCCAATCCATGCCCTCGTCGGGATCGACCCCAATCAACCTGAAAATGAAGTTTTCTATAGGTGAAAATATCCGATCGAGAAAACCAAGCTTATTTATCCATCCCGGAGATTCACCCTTACTACCGGCCTGATCGCGGAAGGTCCAAGCCAGATATTCCCCCAAGGTGTATATTAGAAAGGCGAGGAAAGCAAAGAAAACCATCAATCCAAGACTGATTTCGAGCATTCAATATCACTTAGAACCTTTTTGGTTTAAACAAAACATACGTCAGATAGGCTATCAAAATCATGACCACTGCAATATATACAAAGTCTCCAATTTCCATCATCATAATGTTTCTAAAGCCAATAATTAAATAATTTTTTAAAATTTTGAAGACCGCCTAGACTCCTCAACCCCGGAATTAACGGCGACGGAGTCTTAAGTGATATACTATACTTTCTTGCATGGTGCCAATGACGAGGAAATTTGACCTGAACATTTCTGTAGATGATGGCCTCAAAAGGCCTCTGAGGCACCATTGAAAATTGAACCATTTCCCATTAGACGGAATCCCCAAATAACGCCAATAGAACTTCTCATTTTCAATCAATCTCTCAACGCATCAAAATAGGTATCGAATTCGTAGTCTCTAATAGGTATCCCCCCAGTCTCTACCGATAATTATCACTTAATCCAAGTAAAATTTGCAAGAAAAGAGGCGGGAGATATACAGGGGGTTATTCGACCATTAATATGGCATAACGGTTCATCCTCTCATCGTAACTTTCTAGAATACGTATTGGGTAGTCATATTTTCTGACTGTTTTGAATATATCCACTCCCATCCCTTCGGGAGAAGGTCTAGCCTTCTCTTTCGCTTTGCATTCTACTCTGGACCTCTCACATGAATCGCAGAACTGACAGTCGCCTATCATCAGCATGAAGGCTTTCGGACAGTCCTTAAGAAAGACCTCTCTTTCAATCTCCCAAAGCCTTAGATTTACTTCCTCATACCATTCGCCCTTCTTCTCGGGATTATCGAGTTTCTTTTGAGCATGCAGGAGTGCGGCTTCCTGATATTCTTCGAAGAATTCCCTGCATTCATCGACTGAGGGAGTGAAAGGCGGACAAGTGCTTCTCTCACCGTAGTCGGGGCACCCATATTCGCACTTAATCCTGACCCACTGGGAAACTTCTATATCCTCGGGATCTATCCATTTGAAGTCGTCAAATCCATGGTCCCGGAAAATTTTGTTCAAATCCTCTCTCTGCATGGAATCTCCACAATGCAATAACCATTCAATCTATTTATGCTGTTGATTTGAGTTCCCTAATTAGGGTGAAAAATAACCTACTCCTCTCCCCATTTCGTCATCCTTATTCCCACAAATACGAAGACCACCGCCAGGACAGCAAAGATAGCAAATGGCAACACCGCACCTTCGGGATTTCCATAGATCATTATCTTTCTGAGCCCATCATGGAAGTAATATAGTGGCAACACCTTGGCGATAGCGTTCATAAAGTCCGGCATCATCTCCAGCGGAAAGAAGGCCCCGGACAGAAACATCATCGGAAAAGCAATCGCATTTCCCGCGGCGTTCGCCGCCTCTATATCCTTGATCATGCCCCCCAGCGTCAGGCCCATACCGCAGAATACCACGGACCCGAGGAAGATTAGGCCTAGAGCATACGGACCTGGGATTGCCTGAACCCCAAAAACGACCCAACCCACGCCAATCATTACCAATGTCAACATGAGGGCCAGGAGGGCCTGATGTAATAGATTCCCTATTATCCAGGATCTCTTGTCCAGAGGCGTCGCGGCGAGCCTCTTTATTATTCCGTTCCGCCTGAATTCGGAGGTGTTCGTGGTTACTCCCATCAGTCCGTTCGCCATTATGAAAGCCGCTATGAATCCTGGAAGATAATAGTCCACGGCATTGAAACCCGATTCTCCTCCTCCCTTCACGGGAAGTTCGCCGCCAGTAAGGCCCACGACTTTCTCGGCGCCAATCATTCTAATATTGAAAGTATTGACCACGCTGGAAATTATTCCCCTGATGGCGGTGGCGGAAGTATCGGCCTCGCCCGAGAGGAACGTCAGAACCGCGTTCTCCGTGGATTCATTCTCCCTCCATCCCCTCAGGGCCTCCATGCCCTGGCCTATTTGGACCTGTTGGTTCTCCGAAATATCTCCCCCAAAGTTTTCCATGATATATTTCATAGTATCCAGGATAACTCCGGACCTGACGTAGATATTCCTGCTCATAGCCTTCCGCTGGAAGTTATCGGGTATTATAAGTATCCTCAGCTCGGAAAAGGAAGGGTTCTGATCTATAAATTCCGCAATATTTTCTTCCGGAGGAATCGTGCTGATTTCGAAAGCCCCGGTCGACTCCAAAACGTCGATTAGATTATCGGATAACTGGGTCGGGTCTCCGTTTACATCCATATCCCGATTCTGTATATGGAGGGAGTAGGTCTGATTTCCACCCCCGCCGAAAATCGTGCCGAAAATGAGAAGGAGCATCAACGGAAACATGAAGGAGAAAAATACTCCGCTCTTGCTCCTGAACCAGTTCTTGAGTAGAGCAGTAAAAACCGAAAGGCTTCCCTTCATTCTACCAGCTCCCCCCTCTCGTCAATCCTCTTGCCTGCGACTTGTAGAAATACGTCCTCCATGGAGGGTCTAACTACCTCCACCTCGCTCTCCTCTGGTAGCTCCTCGTATAACGGAAGTAGGGCTCTGGCCACCTTCTTTCTTTCCTTAAAGATACCGACAAGTTTCCCTCCATCCTCAACAAAGACATCGTCGGCGTACTCTTCCATGATCGAGGCTGCTTGTTGCTCGTCGTCGGCGACGATTTTCATATCTCCGCCGTAACTCCTAACCAAATTTTCCACGTCGTCCGCAGAGAGGATCTTTCCGTTCAGAATTATGGCCGCCCTGTCGCTCAATTCCTCGACCTCCTCCATGTAATGGGTCGTCAAAAACACCGTAACTCCCCTTTCCTTGAGGTCTTTTATGGTGTCCCAAAGCTTTCTCCTAGCCTGCGGGTCCAGACCTGTAGTCGGCTCGTCGAGGAAGAGAAGTTCCGGATTGCTGATTAGGGCCATCGCTATACCCACTCGTCTCTTCATTCCTCCCGAAAGTTCCTCAAATTTCTGATCCCTTACCTCCCAAAGATCTAGGTTTTCCAAATTTTCTCTCATGTCGCTGTCCGAACCATATATATCGGCGACGAGACCAACGTTCTCCTCGACGGATAATCTCTCGAATGTATTGAATTCCTGGGGGAGAACTCCAATTTTCTCCTTGATTTTACTTTCATTTTCCACCACGTTTAGACCAAACAATTTCGCCTGACCGGAAGTCGGTTTTCGAAGGCATTCCAATATCTCAACGGTGGTGGTCTTTCCGGCTCCATTCGGACCTACAAGAGAAAATATTTCTCCTTCAAACACATCGAAAGAGATATGATCCACCGCAACTAGCTCCCCGTACCGCTTTACTAAATCTCTAACTTCGATAATGCTCTCCGGCAAATTTTATCACCGTTTCCTCAGTAAATTCAAAGTCAAGCTTATTACATTTAGTTCCTATTTCTCTCCTCTTTCAAGTGTGAAGAAATTTGGGCTTTCGGCCCCAGAAAAATAAAGTTAGAAGAACCGTAGGAAATAATTTATCCCTCTTCTTATCTTTTTAATCTCTATTGCTTTCATTATCGAAAAACGAAGTTTTGAATAGTTAGTTAAAAATTGATTCTGGAGCAACTAACTCTTCTCCAAATAGACTTCGAACCTAGCTCCGCCCATCTCCGAGTCCTTGACTTCCACTGTTGCGTTGTTTTGTTCGGCAATTTTTCTAATCATATAATATCTGAATCCGCCAATGCCAGTAGTATCTCCAGTATAGACTCTTCCAGAAAATAGATTTTTGACCTTCTCGGGCAGTCTTTCGCCATTATCCTCGACGCTGACAAATATTTTTCCCCCTCTTTTATCAGCGCTGAGTTTGATTTCGTCACAATTGGAGGTTTGGATTCTAATTTTCAGAATTTGTGAGAAGAGATCATTTAATGAATGGTTGCCCCTTGCTTTTCCTATACTATCGGGATAGTTTTCTTCTATTCTAACCCCTCTTTCCTCGGCCAAATCGGAAATACTATCGGTAATATTATTCAAAATTTTCAAAATATTCTTACTGGAAATCCACTCAGTCTCCTTTATTTCCCCGAGTTTCTTCGCCATCTCTATAATCTCCTCTGCCTCCCTAGCTGATCTTAAGGCTTTTTCTAAATTTTCTTTGTCTTCTTCTGGAAGATTTATGTCCTCGACCAGCTGTAAATAACCCTCCATCTCTTGGCACTTGCTCCTCAAATCCTGTCTGAGTAAAGCGTTCAGGAATTCCTTTTCTTCCTTTGCTTCTTTTCGATTTGTAATATCTCGGCCGATTATAATTAAACCCAAAGATTCGTCATCTTCTCTCACAATGGAGTGTTCCGCTTCGACGTATCGTTTCTCTCCATTTGCCGTCTCAACTTCATACGTTTCTGGAGATAAACTCTCCCCTTTTAAGACTCTCCCTACCCGTTCCAGAAACTTCTCCCTATCTTCTCCGGAATAGAAAGGCTGTTCTTTCAGAGGCATTCCAATCAAATCTTCCTTACTACATTTTAAAGACTCACAAGCTTTCTGATTAACTTCTCTAATAGTTCCGTCACTATCGACAAAAGCTACCGCATCGGGGGCAGCCTCAAAAAGCGTTTTATACTTTTTCTCCAGATTTTCTTCAGATTTATTCATTTAGTTGGCTCCATCAGGAAATAAAGATTTAAATTAAAATTTATCGAAACGGCTTTATATTATTTTAAGTTATTAAAAATAAGTATATTCTATTAAACTTTTCACTCTTTCTTAATAAATAACTGGAACATCGTATCTCACTTATTCACTTAAAGTTATCGAGCCAAACTTCTATTGGGAAACCAATTCGGCCTAATAAAGAACATTCCCGTGGACTATTATTATGAATCCTTAAACGAAAATATTTTACGCAAAAATTTGAAAGAAATATAGGGGCTGGGTAGACCTGAGCTTTAGAAAGAGTATTAATGCCTTTTCTATATTTGTAAAATCGAATGCAATGGGAAGTAGCGTCTATTCCATTTGCTCAGTTGCTGGTCTCTTGCTAATCTACTTGACTTCTAACGTGGAACTAATACAACTGCTATGGAATGGTTCGCTGGCTTCTCTTTCATGCTTCCTAATGGGAAACGCCATGTACAATCTAAATGACTACTTTGACAAAGACTACGACGAAGCTAATAACCGCGACAAACCCCTCTTGAAGAAAAACATTGAACCTAGATACCTAGTAAGAACGATCTTCATGCTAATAGCTGTTTCTCTCACCTTACTAGCACTTGTAAATATAGGGGCTTTAGCTGTAGGTGTGATTTGCCTAATTTTGGGCACGTTTTACTCCCTCCCTCCACTACGTTTAAAAAGAAGAGCATGGGGGAAGCCCCTGACCATATCTTCTATCATAATGATCTCGACTCTCATAGGATTATTCGCTCTGGGTAAAAATCACCCCTTGATAATTTTCATGTCAATTAGCATCGGTGTTTTCGTTTCGACTATCTATCACACCCACGACATTAGAGACATGAAGGGAGACAAAAAGGAGGGATGTGGGACTCTCCCACTAATCGTTGGAAAGAAACCCACAATCATGCTAGGAGCAATTGGATATGGATTAATGATCATCCTGACCTTGACGGGTACTCTGCACTTTGGCCTAAATTACATTATCCCCGCCATCGCTGTCCTTGTCTCCATACTAAACCTCAAAAAACTCGCCGGAATCTGGCCACCCAATGGGAGCGATACCGCTTATGAAGAGGTTAGGACTAGAAATCGGATGGCCATAATCATATTTATCCTGATGTTTCCAATTGGAGCGTTGTAGCCGGCAAACTGAAGATAACTCTCTTCTTACTTAATGGAGAACTAGGTAGTGCCTTTCTAGTTGGAAAAGCGATAACTCAAAAAAATTGAAGGTGTGGGGTAGGAAATAACCGCTAAAATCTCTACTTCTCCCCTCGCAAGGGATCGATCTACGGCGCATATGTACCGGTAAGCTTTGCTTCGGCCAGCACCTTGTCTTCCATTGCTTCCTCGACATCCTTCTTCGTGGAAGATTCTGGCATATCGAGCTCCTCATCCAAGGCAAAAAGCCTGAACCGATAAGCATGTTCCTTGTCTGGTGGATTGGGTCCACCGTATCCTGTTTCACCGTAATCAGTCTTTCCCTCGACGGCCCCGGATGGAACAGAGCCCTCGGGAATTTCGGTGGTGTCGGAATCTATGTTCCAAACTGTCCAGTGATCCCAGACTTTCCCTGCGGGTTCAACCGCATCAGGGTCGTCCATCAGAAGCACCAGAGATTCGGCCTCCTCAGGTACATCTTCGATTTTCAGAGGTGGGTTCACGTTTTCCTCGGTGTATCCATACTTCTCAGGAATCGCTTCTCCATCGGAGAAAGAAGGACTCGACAATCTCATTCATTTCACCCCCAGGCAAGTTTTATCCCAACTTTTATTTTTTCTTTGCCATTGGGCAGGCGGCTATAGGATTGTGTGATATAATCGGGACCTGTCTAGGGTCCATATGACTCATTACCTCTCCAGAACTTATTTGCCGAATTTCTGCTCCTTAAATTTCTCCACTATTTTTTCGATTAAATCCCTTCTCACGAACCCGTAACTGAAAAGAGGTAATTTTTTCAGCGGCAAATTCTTCATCCAGTAATCCAAATCATCTACCATTTCCATGAAATCCCGTGATATCTGTTCCTCGATGACTTCTCTACCGACATCGCTCTCCAGCCATCTATTCAGGGAGTCATTCTCGTCCAGGGATATTTCTCTTTCTCTCGTAGACTCCAGCCGGACGGTTTCCTCTAGGTGGATGTCCCGAGAAGAACTCCCGATCAATATTTCGTAATCACCAGTATCGACGACCCTGTCCCCTTCCTCCGGGTCGTAGTATGCGAAATCCCTATTCCCGAGGGTGAATGTCACGGTCTCGCTCCCTCCAGGCGGCAACCCTACCTTTTTAAAACCTCTCAACTCCTTATCCGGGCGCGTCAATTTTGGATCTCTAGCTCTGACATAGAGTTGAACAACTTCCTTCCCTCCGACATCGCCGATATTCTTGACCTTCACTGAAACCTTCAACTCTTCCCTATCCTTCATGATCTCCTTATCTAGCTCAATCTCCCGATACTCAAATTCGGTATAGGAAAGGCCAAACCCGAAAGGAAATTGCGGCTCAATCCCCTTCTCATCATAGTATCTGTAGCCGATAAACAGGCCCTCGCTATATCTGACTTCCCCTCTCTCGCCCGGGAAATTTAGATAGGAAGGATTGTCCGACAGTTTCTGTGGGAAGGTCTCCTGGAGCCTCCCGGAAGGGTTTACCTCACCAAAGAGAACGTCGACTATTGCTCCTGCACCGGCCTGACCGGGCAACCAAGCCTCTAAGAGGGCCGAAACATCGTCCACCCAAGAGGAGATATCTACGGCGGAGCCGTTGTTCAGAACCACGACAATATCCGACTGAACCTCGGAAACCTTCTCGACCAATTTAATCTGATTCTCCGGCAACTTCATATGAGGACGATCGAATCCCTCCGACTCAATCTCCCTCGACACGGAGAGGAACAAGATGGCCACATCGGTGCTTTCCGCTATTTCCGAGGCCTCTTCAATCGGCTTCTCGTCCGCTCCATTCTCTGTGGAGTAACCCTCGGCAAATTTGACCTCTATATCGTCGGTCCAACTCTCGATCTCCTCCAGGGGGACATCGACCCTGGAAGCATTTACCTCCGAACTTCCACCGCCCTGAAATATCGGTTTCTCGGCGGTCCTGCCGATGACCGAAACCGAATCGAGTTCCTCCCTATCCAACGGCAGGATATCGTTCTCGTTCATCAGCAGGACAATTCCCTCCGAGGCGACCTTTCGGGCCAGAGAGTGATGTCCCTCGGCGTCAACTGCTATCTCACGATTCTCCAGTTCCTTGGCCATGAAAACTATCTTCAGAATCTTGGCGAGGGCCTCGTCCAGAACTTCCTCGTCCAGCTCTCCCGACTCGACAGCCTCGATTATATCGTTCTCGTTGTCCGGGGAAGGCCCGGGCATCTCGAGGTCGAGGCCGGCCTTCAGCCCCTTCACCCTGTCATTCACCGCGCCCCAGTCGGACACGACAAATCCATCGAATCTCCACTCGTCCCTAAGGATATCGCTCAACAGGCGGGGATTTTCCGAACAATAAGTGCCGTTGACCTTGTTATAGGTGCACATCACGGTCCACGGTTCGGCCCTTCTGACCACGCGCTCGAAGGCCGGCAGGTAAATCTCCCGAAGCGGTCTCTCATCGACCTCGGCGCTAATCGTCATCCTATCGGTCTCCTGATTATTGCAGGTGAAATGTTTGAGGGAGGTTCCGACTCCCTGACTCTGGACGCCCTTCACGAAGGCGGTTCCCATCTCTCCCGCCAAAAAGGGATCTTCGGAATAATACTCGAAATTTCGGCCGCAGAGTGGGGACCTCTTAATGTTTATTCCGGGAGCAAGCAGGATATGGATTCCCAGATTTTGGCACTCCTTTCCGAGCGCCCGGCCCACTTTTTGTATCAATTTCCTGTTCCAAGTAGATGCCATCATCGAGGCGGTGGGGAAGCACGTGGTTATCCCGTCCTCCTCTGACCGGGGTAAACTCGAACTAACCCCATGTGGACCATCCGAGAGGATGATTTCGGGGATGTCGAGCCTATCCAAGGACTCCGTCTTCGCCCAATCGGCCCCCGAAAAGAGGGAGGCTTTCTCCTCCAAAATCATGCGGTCTATTAATTGCCTAACATCCTCGGGCATATAGGAATCCCTCAAAACTAGTATATATATTGTGTTTGTTTAACTTCTTAGAGCTTCTTGAATTTCCTCGTCGGGTTGTATCCCCTCAACCTCGAATCTGTCCGTCTTCCCTCGAAGGTGCGCCTAACACCCGTGTAGGTTATAGCTTGATGCCAAGTCCGAGCTGCAGTCACTGCACAAGATGATTACGTCTAATTCTCGCTCAACATCCATTCGAGAGCTTGATGTAAATACTAATTCTTTACGAAAATTGGCTTCCCTTAAATTCGAGCGAATAGACCGAAACCTTTAAAAATCAAGTTCCTTCTAGTGGTGAGGAAAAAGGAGGTTGACATGCCTTGAAAAAAGGTAATTTAATGGCCCAAAAGATCAATTCCGGCATAAAAAAGAGGGGCGAGATGGAAGAAATAGCTGAATTCTCTCAGGAAGTAGAAAAAGTCCTGGAGGGTATCTGTAAGGACGAATCCGATGTCAGGTGCTTCAATTCGTGGAAGCCCGAGCCAAGTGACAAGGAAGATGACTTGAAAGAGAGAACGGCCGAAGAGGCCTCGATTCCCAAAACAAGCATCGAGGAAAGAAGTGAAGGGTTCGACGAAGATTTGGAAGAAGCCGAAGAGAACCTCGAAAAGTACAGGGAGGATTGCCCGGATTCGGAAACGGAAAACGATGGGGAACAAAACGAAATAGAAATTAAGGATGTTCTCGAAAAGCTCTTCTTGCCAATTACCTCCAAATCCCTTGAAATGCTCAGAAAGATTGAAAAATCCGTTTATTCAAACTTCATGCTCGAATTCAATCCGTATTACTTCAACGCAAAGAGATTCTCCGCCGCCCTCAGGAAAGATGGTGATGAGTTCGAGATGAAAATCCACACTCCTGAAAAGGATTACAGGAGAGCGCTGGAAGAAAGATTCGTGCTCGAGGATTAAACTCCCATGGGCCCTATCCTGATAGTCGCCTTTCTCGGGGCCATATTCATGGCAATTTCCATAGGGGCCTCCAGTGTCTCGCCGGCCTTCGCCCCTGTGAACAGCAGTTCTTCTATAGGTTTGAGGCTGTCCCTCGTTGCAGGAATTTCCGCATTAATCGGGGCCGTCTTACAGGGAGGTAACGTGGCAAGTACCGTCGGGTCCGGAGTCCTTGTAGGTAATATTCAGTTAATTCAAGGGGCCACTATCTTAATCGTTGCCTCTTTGCTCGTAATCGTCAGCGTTCTGTTCGATTATCCGATGCCGACCGCCTTTACGGTAATTGGTGCCGTCCTCGGGAGTAGCCTAGCCTTCGGAAACGGCGTGATATGGTCCTCAACCTCAATGATAGTCGCTTTCTGGTTTCTCACGCCGCTGGCGGCCGTCGCCTTGGGATACGTCTTGGCCCGTCTCATGAGGAAAACCCTCTCAAAAGAGGATTCGGAGGACATCATAAGCATCGTGCTTTTCCTAGCAGGTACTTACGTCGCCTACACAGCTGGGGCCGCCTCAGTAGGTCTGGCTGTCGGGCCACTGGAGAGCCTTGGCCAGCCCATGGTCTACCTTCTTCTCCTAGGTGGTGGGGCAATACTGGTGGGTGCCTGGATGTTCTCGCCCCGGATAATCCACGTCGTCTCCTATGATTACTCGAACATCGGGCCCAGAAGATCGGCCTCCGCCCTATTGGCTTCGGGCCTAATCGCACAGGTCGGCATCCAGTTGGGGGTCCCGGTCTCTTTCAATCTAGCCATAATCGCCGGGGTCATAGGAAGTGGGTTGGTGGAGAGCGCTGAAAACAAAGATACCGAGAAGATCGGATTCACCGTCCTGGGATGGGTCTCCGCCTTCTTCCTAGCTGGTCTCCTAACATTTCTCTTGGGGTGGTTCTGGCAATGGGCGGGCATCGTATAGTGGGTACTAGCCTTCTTTTCGCGACCTCATGTTAAACCGATATCCCTACAAACTTTTTGGCAAATCAGGAGAAAGGTAATTATCAAAGAGAAAGCTCCCTGGAGGAGAAAATCTTGGAGGTTAGAGAAATAGCGGCTCGGAACATGAAATACGTTTCCTATCTGGTAATAGGGGATAAGAACGCCCTTATCGACACCGGGATAAGCGGGCTGGGAACCTACATAATTAATAGGGCGAGCGATTATGTGGAAAAAATCGATTACCTGCTCCTCACTCACTCCCATTACGATCACTGCGGCTCCTCTCACTTCATTAAGGAAAAAATGCCGGAGATAGAAATATGCGCCTCGGAGCATGCGGCCGAGATACTCCAGAAACCGAGCGCAATCGAGATGATCAAGAATTTGTGTAGGAAGGAAAGGGAGAAAGCCAATTCATCTCCCTATTCGATCGCCGAGGAGGTACCCTTCAACGAAGCCGAACCCAATTTCGATGGACTGGAGGTAGATAGAGTTCTCAAGGAGGGAGATGGGATCGATCTGGGCGGCTTAAAGCTGAAGACCTTGCATACCCCCGGACACACGAGAGGAAATATGAGTTTTTACTCGGAAGGACTTCGGACCATATTTTGCGGTGGGGTGGTGGAAGCGCCGTTAACTCCGTCCTTCCTATACGATTTCGACGAGCATATCAATTCCTTGGAGAAATTGGTTGAGCTGGAGGATAGAATAGATGCCGAGAGGATTTCATTCGGACATTACGGCTCCATGAAAATTGGAAGTAAGGAAAACTACTTCCAACAACTGATTAATCATGCGGAGAAATATAGAGGCCTCATCTCTATGTTTCTGGAAAGGAACGATTACGATATAGACCAAACCGTAGAAGATATTATCGAATTATACTGGAAAAACTTCTTATCTCCCAGAGTGAAGGAAGCCGAAGAATACAACACGAGGGCGCAAGTCGAGGAAGTGGCAAATCAAGGATGACCTCCTTTCTTATCTAATCGTAAATTATGAAAAGTTCGGAGGCAAGAGAGACTAAACACAGTTTTACAAAAAACCAAGCATCGATGTAACCGTCTGAAATCCTTAGCTCTTGCCTAAAAGTTCAAACACCAACCCCTACATAAATTTCATCCGTTTATCATCTACCATCTGTTATAGACCTCTTCGGCGAAACCCAATACGTCTTCTACTTCTATTTTTTCACCGTTATCGAGGACGAAAAAACCGGAGTAATATCCAAAAATTTGATGTTGCACACTTTTCAGCAATATTAGATTAAATTCAGAATTTCGATCCAGTATAGGTGTGAACTCCATTTCGAACCGATCATCACTGCTCGTGATTCTCCATGGTTTTAGATAATTATCTTCATCATGGTGAAAGGTAATCCTATCTAGTTTGTGAGCCTTGCCATCGTAGAAAATGGCATTTTCACTGGCGAGGCTTCTATCGCTGAAGCCGTAACCTAGGTTCCATCCTATCAGTGTACCATCTATCTTCGTCGATGCTGATCCCCAGTACCACGTGTTTTCGTAGGTCCAAACTCCTCGACCCCAATCCAACACTCCAAAGCTCGTGTCCTCTTCAAAACGGTAGGTATCTCCACCGATCTCGACCTTTCCCTTTGTGGGCATGCAATTAGTCTTCTGATTGTAATAGAACCGCTTGGGATTTTCTCTCCAATCCGAAACTATCACGATGGAGTCGTGGCTCTGATTTTGGCGGAGTTCAAGGTTCGCTTTCATTCCACTCCCGTCGTCGAATCCAGGATAGTCAAACTTGAGTTTCCTCTTTCCCGTTTCTTTGACGAATTCTAAATCAATGCCCTTCTCATTTAGCTGGATGCTTCCCTTTTCGGAAGTTCGGGGGAGATCATAATTCCCACACGGGAGGAGTGTTATTTCCTCGTCTTGAACGTAGTTTTCCTCCCGAAAATCTAACCATACTGTATCTATCAGGCCGATGTATCCGAGGTCCGAGACTGTGAATGTTATCCCAAATTCGGGATTTAGAATTGCGTAGTAGTCCCATTCTTTTATTTCGAGGAAGCTTGCTGCAATATTTTCCCTATTGTAGGTAAGGAGCGGTTCTCGTGCCCAACCTTTCTGCGTTAATTTCCCGTCCTCATCCAAAAGGTTCGACTTATCAGTTATTTCTCTCTGCAAGTTTTAGCCAACCTAATTTTTCGATTACTTTCCTATTTTGTGTTCGGATGCACTCCCCGAAACATTAGAGTGAAAAATGCGGCTCTACAGTGAAAATTTGTGGATATCGTGAGTGGCTGAGTATCTATAACAAAGATTTAATAAAAAAATACTACTTTTATCTTCAAAAATCAAATTTAATGTAGGTAGGGTTTACCAGATGAAAGAACTAGGAAAATTATTCGTAGAATTAAGTAATCCAAACAGACTAAACATATTAGAAGCTCTCAGCCAAAAAGACGCCAAACTTTCCCAACTCTCAAATGAACTCGATATCCCTACTCCCGAAGTTTCCAGAAATCTCAACCGGTTATCTGACTCCGGACTTGTCAAAAAGGCCTCGGACGGAAGGTATAAAATCAGTTCAGTCGGGGATCTTATCGTGGAAATTTTCCCCTATTTCAATTTTATATTTAAAAATAGAGAGACTATGAACAATCATTCGATTTCCCCTATTCCAAAAGATCTAATATTCAGAGGTCATCCGCTAGCGGAGTGTGAAATCAAAAGTGGATCAATAGAAGGATTCAACCTCTCTACAGAAAGGTTTAGAAAGACGAAAAAATTCTGCTGGATTATGTCGAAGGAAACCATGGAGTCATTCATCTCCCCCCTGGGAAGAGTGCTTCAAAGAGAAGCGGAGATGAAAGTTATTCTTCCCGAAAAGGAGATTGAAAAAACGTTTGAAATAATGAAAGATCGTGGGGATGGAGAAACGAAACTCAAAGAATGGGCTGACTCCGTAGAGTCTAGGGCTCTCGAGAAAATTGAACAAACCATATTAGTAGACGAAAACTCGGCCGAGTTTAATTTACCGGATGTAGAAGGAGAAATAGATTACTCACTTACATTTTACTCTGAGAAAGAATCGTTCAGGCAGTGGGTCTGTGACATATTTGAACATTTTTGGAACAAAGCTAGACCAGTAAATGCCTCAATCTATCTTTAAATGAGTTTAATTTTTGGATATGGATATAGTTTCTTTTAATTCATTCAGAGAATCTTTTTATAATCTTGAAAAGATATATCTCTTCAAAGTGTTAAGATGAATCCTAAAATAACCGTCCTTGGCGGAGTAGGATCCGTCGGAAGTACTGCAGTAGAAGCGCTTGCATCCAGCGGTATTCCTTCCGAGATTATCATTGGAGATATAAATATTGACAAAGCGGATGAGTTGGCTGAAGATTTAAACGACGAAAAGATATCCGCTGTCAAAGTAGATGCAAACAAACCGGAGAGCATTAAAAATGCTATAGAAGGATCGGATGTTGTACTGAACTGCGTAGGACCCTTCTACGAATACGGTCCGAAAATATTGAGAGCGGTGATAGACTCGGGTATAGACTACGTAGATATATGCGATGATTTGGACGCTACGGAAGAGCTACTCGAAATGAATGAAAGAGCCGAGGAAGCAGATATAACCGCTCTTATAGGGATGGGAAGTTCGCCAGGATTTGCGAATTTACTGGTCAAATACTGTGTCGAAGATTTGCTTGACGAAGTTGATTCTATCGATATTTATCACGCTCATGGAGGAGAGGAAACCGAAGGCCCTGCAGTGGTTAAACATCGAATCCATTCGATGTCTATCCCAATACCCGTCTACGATAATAGTGAGTTTAAGAGAGTCGATCTATTTAGCGAAGAAGGAAAAGCCTACGAAGAAACCGTGAATTTCCGAGATTTGGGAACTTATGATGTTTACCTGTATCCCCACCCTGAGACCATAACTCTACCCGAACATTTTGAAGGAGTAGAAAGAGTCACGAACCTGGGATTAGTTCTCCCCCCGGAATACGCAAATTACATAAAATCGATGGTCAAATTGGGACTTACAGATGAGGAACCAATAAATGTTCAGGGGAAAGAGATAGCTCCTTTGAATTTTGCAGTTGCGTCCATATTATCAAAAAGAGAGGAATTCATGAAGGAGGCGGGAATTGAAGGTCCGAGAGGTTGCCTTAGAATTGACATTGGAGGAAGGAGCGAAGAGGGCGAAGAGAGGACCTATGTATTTTCGATGTCTTCAACGAGTCAGGGAATGGGAAGCGGAACTGGTATTCCAGCTGCCGTTGGGGCCCTTCTCATGGGGAAGGGTAGTGTAACCGGTAAAGGTGCACTTCCCCCGGAGGCCTGCGTCAACCCTACTGATGCACTCGATATCGCCGGGGAAATAATGCAAACCGACCAGGGAGAGGGTCTACCGGTCCACGCGGAGGTAAAAGACGAAAACGGTGACACAATTAGAGAATTAGATATCGGAGATTTGTTTTAACCATTTATTCATCTCATCAAAAATTCCCACTATTTAAGGCGAAACCGGGACTAACCCTAGGATGGGCAAATGGAATTTATAAATGAGAAGGTTTTGTATGTCTGAGGACTATATTCTCGCACATGATGTAGGTACCGGGAGTGACAAAGCAGCTATTTTAGATACAAGGGCAAACCTCATCGACCATCAAACCAGCGAATACGAAGTTTCACATCCCGAAAAAGGTTGCGCCCTGCAGGACCCGGAAGAGTGCTGGTGGGAGGCCATTATAGAAACCACGGGGGGGTTATTGGAAGTAAATGAAGTTGAGCCCTCCGAAATCGAAGGGATTGTTTTCTCTGCCCAAATGTCCGGTACTTTGCCGGTAGATGAAGACGGTTCCCCTCTGCTCCCCTGCATGATCTGGCTTGATACCAGAGCTTCGGTACAAGCCGAAGAAATGCTTAGCGGGGCGATAGAAATCGGAGGATACGATGTATTCACCCTGGCAGAGTTCGTATGGATCACCGGCGGAGCTCCCGGGCTCGCGGGGAAGGACCCAATTTCTAAAATTTTGTGGATCCGGGAAAATGAACCCGAGGTATATGAGCAGACCCACAAGTTCTTGAACGTCAAAGATTTTCTAATTCACAAAAGCACCGGAAACTTTGTGACTAGCGAGGATGATGCAAACCTCACCTGGTTGATGGACATTAGAACCAAGGAATGGTCGGACGTTCTCTGTGAAAAATATGGAGTAAATATGGATAAGTTGCCTAAAATTAAAGAATCTCCCGAAATAGCCGGTGAACTAACCCCTAAAGCAGCAAATGACCTCGGGCTCGAAACTGGAACCTCAGTCGTCGTGGGGAGTGGAGATGTAACATCCGCCGCAGTGGGTTCTGGAAGCGTTGGTGAAAAGGAAACTCACGGATACATAGGGACGAGCAGTTGGCTTGGAAGCCATACCTCCGACAGAAGAGGGGACCTGAGCCACTATATAGGGAGTATTTGTAGTGCCAATCCCCAAAAATATCTCTGCATTGCGGAGCAGGAAAACGCAGGCGGTTGTCTAGAATGGATAAAAAATCAGATGTACAAGAGGGAAATGATAAGGTACGAGGAAAAGGTGGAGGAAATATACCAGCTTTTTGATCGCATTGTGGAGGATGTCGAGCCCGGCTCAAAGGATTTGATTTTTACTCCCTGGATTTATGGCGAACGCGCTCCCTTAGACGATCATAGCGTGCGAGGGGGTTTCCATAACTTAAGCCTCGACCATTCCAGAGAACATCTTCTCAGAGCCGTCTTTGAAGGCGTGGCTTTCAATTTGAAATGGGCCCTGAAATATCAAGAGGATTTAATCGGAAAAGTCGAGGGGATAAACTTTGTCGGGGGTGGAGCTAGCTCGGATGTCTGGTGTCAGATATTTGCGGATGTCCTGAACAGAAGAATCAACAAGGTTCAGAATCCCAGGGAAGCGGGAGTGAGAGGTGCTGCGATGATTGCCGCAGTCGGGCTGGGACATATCGAAAAGTTCGAAGATGTCAAAGAGCTCGTGGAAATAGAGAAAAGCTTCACTCCGAATTCCGAGAACCGGGAGATCTACGACGGATTGTTCGAGGAATTCAAGGAGATTTACTGGAATAACAAAGAGATGTACGAGAGGTTGAATGAAATCCCTTAAAGATCGGAAGCTTATGGAGAGGTTTACTCAGGATGGAAGTTGAAGTCTCAATCGGCGGCCCGGAAAAATTGGACGGAACTCTGGTATTGGTGGACGTCTATAAATCCAGCACTGCCATCACCGTAGCCCTAGAAAACGGTGGCAAATTTGTACTCCCCTTCGCAGATGAGGAGAAAGCCAGAGATGCGAGAAAAAATTGGGATGACGGGGAAGCTACCCTGGCAGGTGAAAAAATCGGGATGAAGATTGATGGCTTCGATATGAACA
Source organism: Hadarchaeota archaeon (SeqCode) (assembly GCA_964399085.1). GTDB lineage: Archaea > Hadarchaeota > Hadarchaeia > Hadarchaeales > JAGGTB01 > CAYLJV01. Next base: position 55,820 of record CAYNPN010000005.1, read on the forward strand.
TTTCTCCAAGAGAAATGAGTGAAGAAAATGTAGAAAACCAAGTGTTGATTTATAAGTCCGACAATCTAACGCGGATTATCGAAAAGTGCAAGGACGCCGAAGAGGTTCTCATCGGAGGTTTGATTAACGCAAAAGCAGTCGGCAAATACCTCAACGAAACCGAACCCGAAAGGGTGGAAATCATCGCCTGCGGGACCTATAACAAGGATACGATCGGCGAATTTCTGGAAATACCCTGCGACTCGCACAATGAAGTCGGTATAGAGGATGTAATTGGCGCCGGATCGATTTGCAGTTATTTAGATGGCGATTACTTCTCCGATCTCGCGCTATTGGCTGTTTTAGCGTACGAAAATCAGGATTGGAAGGAGAAGGTCAAGGAGGGATGTGTGATTCGTGCCCTGCAGAAAGTAGGTGACGAGAAAGATATCCCTCTATGTCTCACGGAGAATAAAATCGATACAATTCCGACTCTGGATGGAGATCGGATCGTGAAAATGGTTCATAAAGGTGTTAAACGGAGGTGAAATTCATTGACTAAACTCCCATCTAACCTAGACGGTATAGATATCGAGAACCACATAGTCGCTACTTATTACATCGAAACACCATTCGACGAAATTACTCCCGTTGCAGACGCTTTCGCCAAGGAACAATCAACCGGGACTTGGACAGACGTCCCCATCGAAAACACCGAAATGGTCGAAAAGAGAACTGCCAAAGTGACGGAGATTCGGAAGCTCCCCATCGATCTAGAAGGAGCCAACGCGTGTTATCTCCAATTGGCCTTTCCAGTGGACAACATTCCGCCCGAGTTTTCAACTCTTCTCGCATCTGTAACTGGCAACATAATGATGTTCTCTCGAAACAAGTGGGCGATTAAACTGACGGACATCAGATTTCCGGAGGCATGGCTGTCGAACTTTGAAGGGCCTCAGTTCGGAATCGAGGGCCTACGGAATGAGCTCGGTGTCCCGGAGAGGCCACTGATAAACAACATGATCAAACCCTGTACGGGACACGACGTAGAAACCCACGTGGAACTGTTCCGGGAAGCCGCTTATGGAGGTATAGACGTGATTAAAGACGACGAATTATTGACCGATCCGGAATACAATCCCTTCTTCGAAAGGGTAGAAGGATGTATGGAGGCGGTTGAAGAAGTAGAGGAAGAGACTGGTGAAAAAACACTCTACACCGCAAATGTGACAGGGGCAATAAAGGACCTCAGGGAAAGAGCAAGAAAAGCAGTTGATAAAGGAGTTAACGCCCTGATGCTGGATAGTTCTGTAGGACTCAGCGGGCTGAGGATGTTGACAGAGGACCAAGAGATAAATGTGCCTATCCTCTATCATCCAGACTTCATGGGTAATTTTTGCGGGGCCGAAAAAGCGGGGATAGATATGGGTGCATACACCAAGATGGCCAGAATAGCAGGAGCCGACATATTGTTCACCACGGACTACAGAGGCAAATTCCCGGGTGCGACAAAGGATCTGGCGAAACGTTGCCTTACCGCCGTTACGCAGGATTTACACGACATTCCCAAAGCCATGCCCTTCGTCACGGGCGGAGGAGTTCACCCCGGAGTTGTACCGGGATTGATAGGCGACTACGGTGAAGACATAATGATCGGCGTAGGAGGGGGACTTCACGGGCACCCAGACGGCCCTCGTGCCGGCGGCAGAGCTCTCAGACAGGCCATTGATGCCGCAGTAAACGAGATTCCGTTGGAGGAAGCCGCAGAAGAACATCCCGAGTTGCAAGCCGCATTAAATAAGTGGGGAATCATCGAATCCTCCAAGGACGCCGAAGAACTGTACGAAACCAGATAGAGACGGCCTCTCCAGGAAAGGATTGAAAGGACATTCGAATATTCCTGGTCTCTCTTTCTCTTTTTTATTTTTACGTGAGAAAAATTAGGGAATCGGATCTATTCTAGAGTTCGTAGATTTTTCCCAGCTTGTTCTTGATGTATTCCGTAAAATAGGACGGTTCAAGCTTCTCGTTTGTTACCCTTTGAATAAACTCCTGGGTGGGATATCGCTTTCCATGACGATGTATTTTCTCCCCAAGCCATTTTTTCAATTCCTCAAAATTCCCGTTCTCGATTTTCTCGTTTATCCTCTCGATCTCTTTGTCAAGTGTATCATAGATTTGAGCGGCTAGAACGCTTCCGAGGGAGTAAGTCGGGAAGTATCCGATGGACCCGTGAGACCAGTGCACATCCTGCAGACATCCCTCGGAATCCCTGTCCGGACGGACTCCGAGATAACTTTCCATCTTGTCGTTCCAGACTTCCGGAATTTCTTCGATTTCCAAATCTCCCTGAATCATATCTTTCTCAATCTCGAATCTGAGAACTATGTGCATATGATATGTTAACTCGTCCGCCTCGACCCTTATTACATTGTCTTCGTGGACCTGATTCAAAATCTCATAGGTATCATTGACCGAAATGTCTAAGGAAGGGAATTTTTCCTTGAGCTTGGGTAGGATCAACTTCCAAAAATACCTAGATCTACCTATGTGATTCTCCCAAAGTCTAGATTGTGACTCGTGGAAGGTCATCTCTCGCGACTCTCCAAGGGGGGTTCCGTAGTCATCCTTCGGGAGGCCTAGAGTATAGGTAGCATGTCCAAACTCATGGATTGTACTCAGGATTGAATCCAACAAATTATCTCCAAATCTTGTAGTAATTCGAACGTCATATTGCGTGCCCGTCGTAAACGGGTGGGGAGAGGTATCTAAGCGGCCGTGATTCCAATCGAAACCCAACAATGTTAATACTTCTCGCGCGAATTCTTCCTGTTTTTCCTCCGGGAAGTCGCCCTTCAATCTCTTCTTGTTCAAATCTGCCCCTGAACTCTTTATTTTCTCGATGAAGGGGACAAGTTCCTTTTTCAAATGCTTGAGGATTTCAGCAGCATCGTCGAGTCCGATATAGGGTTCGAAATCCTGGAAGAGTACGCCGTATAGAGGTGAGTTCGGATCGATATGATTGGCATATTCCTTCTTCATGTCGACCATGTCTCTCAAAATAGGTTCGAATTCGGAGAATTCGTTCTGCTCTTTTGACTCTACCCAAATCGTGAAGGCCTCTGAAGCGGTCTTCGATATATTCTCAACCAATTCCGTCGGAACCTTGATGGCCCTTTCATATCTCCTCCTGACCTCCCTCACGACTGCCTGTTTTTCGGGGGAAATATTCTCCGTGTCGATATCGTCGAGCAATCCTTCAGTTTTTTCATCGGTCAACAACTCGTGCTGAATTGACGAGAGTGTCGAAAGCTGTCGGGAACGGGCGGGTGTACCGGCAGGAGGCATCATAGTCTGCTGGTCCCAACTGAGAATGCTTCCAGCATGTCCGAGATTGCTGATTTTCTTAATCCTCTCGATTAACTCTTCATAATTTCTTTGAGAATCTGATTTAGTCGTCATCTCAACGCGATATAATAACTACTCGTTTAAGTGCTTGACCTATTTTCGTAATTGCTAAACGGATGAAAAAGTTTGAAAATAAAAAAAGGTGAGGGAGGGGGGGGTAGCTACTACTATTCCGACTCCTTATGACAGAGCCACCAATCATAGCACTCAATCTCTCCGGATTCCTCCTGTTCCTCCCGCTTCCTTATCGTCTCCACATCGCCCGCGGGTGGGAGAATTACTCTGTCTCCTATAAGTTCATTATCGGGCCAGTTGGCCGGTATCGCAACTCCCTTCTCTTCGGATTTCTGGAACCCCTTTATCATTCTGACGAACTCGTCCATATTTCTTCCCAGCTCGGCCGGATAATACAATATAGCCCTTATCGTCGACTCGGGATCGACTATGTATACAGCTCTCACGGTCGCGGTTCCCGAACCTGGATGAATAAGGCCGAGAGCTTCCGCCACCTTTCCAGTTCCGTCGGCTATAATGGGGAACTTTATTTCTTCCCCCAGGTTATCCTCGATCCATTCCGCCCACTTCAGATGGCTGTGAACCTGATCTATGCTCAGGCCCAGCAGCTCCGTGTTCAATTCCTTAAACTGATCGTATCTCTTCTGAAATGCGTAGAATTCCGAGGTACACACCGGCGTAAAGTCGCCCGGATGGGAGAAAAGTATCAACCATTTTCCCTCGTAGTCGTCGGGCAACTTCCTCGTTCCATGAGTCGTTTTTACTTCCATCTTGGGGAACTTATCTCCTATCAAAGGCGTTCCTTTCTCTTTTTCTTCTTCCATTAAATCACCTCCCTGCTATATCTATTTTTATCCTTATTTTGAAAAATATCTCTAATTAACAAATTAAATGGTCCTTTTGTCTATAAAAAGATAATAATTCACCATCAATCAATAATAAATTTAGAATAGTTAGATAAAAAAAATTTCCGGAATCATAGGGTCATTAAAATGAAATAAAAACCTATTTTCTCCTTTTTGTTCAAAAACGAAGGAGGATTCCCAAGCAGGTGCAAAAGGATACATTCTAAAAAGTAGAATTTTTTACCTCATTTATGGAGAAGTTGATTAAATCTTTCAATTCACCATATCGAAGATTTTCCAGAGGTTTTTATCTTAAAATTAACAGAAAAGTTAAGCCAATAGAAAAAAATAAAACTTTTTTAGAGAGTCTATATCCTTACTAATGATTTTTATAATATTGAAAATGGAGATTAGGCAATTTTCGTGGAGGCTTTTTTCATAGATTCTATTTTTGAAAGCTAATTCAACAATTTTACGTCTTATTTTCAATAGATAAGTTTTAAGGGTATAGAAGCCGATTTATAACTGAATAGATCGAGAAACCTGCGACGACTAAGTAGGGAATCCAAAAGTTTCGGAGACAACGAAAGTCGGGCATACAGGTGATTCGATAGGAGGTGAAATAATGACAGATGATAACGTGGTTTATGTTGGAAGCAAGAAAGAGGTAATGAGCTATGTGTTGGCGGTGACGACCCAGTTCAACAAGGGAAGTGACGAAGTGATTCTGAAGGCTCGTGGAGGAGCCATCAGCAGAGCCGTCGATACTGCGGAGATAACCAAAAACAGGTTCCTACAGAATCTGGATATTTTGGATATAACGACTGACACGGAAGAACTAGAAAACGAAGACGGCACTACCTCGAATGTTTCTTCCATGTCCATAACACTCGGAGAAAGCGCATAGAGATCGCTTTTCTCTGATTTTCTTTTTTTATTTTTCATCGTTGAGGACTAGAAAGTGTAGGAGTTTTCAAACGATCGGGAATCGGAGATTTGCCCAAAGACCATTTTCGCTTTTATCTTCCCTTCAACAGTCATCTTAAAGCTCCCACCTTCTAAGGTATTTACTAAAGCTTCACCTAAATCGGCATACTCAACAGTGACTGACTGGCTCACCGTTTCTGTTTCCCCCGCTGAGACTTCAATTTTAGGGATATTCTCTTCCCCTATTTTTTGGCCACTGACGTAAATTTCGTAAACACCGGTGAAAGGTGGTGAATCGTAACTGGAGGGATTGTGGAACTTAATCTCAAAAGGGATATCTATACTAGTGAGACTTACATCGGGGACTCCTGAACCTATGACTCCCGCTTCAATATTGTTCATCGCTTTGCTTTCCTGATAGTAAGTATACCCTGAAAACCCCAATATTACTAAGATGATTAGTATTCCGAGGCCGACGGTGGCACCAATTCCTTTGTCTCTCATAATTTTCTCACCTCATCTGCAGACAACTGAATTTAGGGGTTTAAGATACATTAACTTTCGTCGTCGGGGATCATTCTACCTCTTCAGGAAAGATTCATTTCGATAAGTCTCAGAATACTCTTTTTGATAAGTATTTCAAATCCTCGTGTTTCTTCCAATTATAACTAAGTTGAAATTCGGGCGGGCGGAAGCTGAAGAAAAGGAAAACCCTTACGGCGATACTTTCTTACTCCGCTCACCAGTAGACGAAGAACCTAAAAAAATTATATGCTCGGGAGGCCTTCTTTAATCTACCAAACACCCCTCGCTTGGCACCCATGGTATCTTAGCTAGGGGAGAGGTAAATACTGAGAAAGAATGAAATGAACATCCTTTAGTCTTCCAAATACTCGACAGTCAAGCGAGAAGATTAGCAAAAAAGGTATGCCCAGTCAAGCTTTGTAACTGAGGTTCAAAACATCCAAAATTTTCTCCGCCCTTATAGGTTCCTTTTTTTAGCCCCTCATTAACTTCCCATTTCATGTCTTCTCTTCTGCGTCTTTCTGATGCTACTCTCCATACCTCTGAGGCTGGTGGGCTTATCCCCAAGTTTCTGGTGTTTCCGTCATTCACCCTAGGAGGCCTTCTTTCTGGACTTCATAAAATTATCTTCGTTGCTTAAACAAAAAAATTTTCCATTATTTTTTGGGAAAAATAATTAAAAGAGTTAAATATTACTGTTAATTTAAAAATAAAGGTCCTTACATTTGGAATCTATTAGCGAGGTAAAATGTTGAAACTGCAGGGCTGCACCAAGGATTTTCAGGGTTCGAACAAAATTGCAGATGACATAGTAAGTCTCTTGAAAAATCTCCTGGAGAAGGCAAATAACACTGAACCAAGCTCCGTCTCCTATCGACTGCAACTAGCGAAAAGCGGGCTAGAGCAGACCATCGGAAGGAAGATAGAAATAATGGAAGATGAGACAGGGAGCAGGGGCTTTGAAGTAGACTTGTCGCTGAGAAGGATGGGAGATTTTTTAGAGGAAACTCTGAAAGTCCCAAGGGGGAAGGCTAAAATCGGGTTAACATTGAAGAAAAACAGTGAAAACTCGAAGTCGTTAATATTCTTACAGAAATCGGCTTTAGAAAAGATTACCTCCCGGTGCATATATGCCGGGTGATGGCTATTCCAAAAAATAAAAAATACAGGTGAGAAATCGTGAAAATAATTATTATTGGAGGCGGAAGAACGGGTCGAGGCCTAGCTGATAGGTTGTTAAAAACTGGCCACGAAACCACTATCCTCGAGTCGGACGAGGAAAAGGCCCAAGAGTTGGCTAGTTCCCTTGACGCTCTGGTAATAAAGGGAAGTGGATCGGACATAGATGACTTAAGGGACGCGGACGCCGAAAACGCCGACGCCCTCGCCGCTGTGACGGGATCTGACGAGGTGAACTTTATGGCCTGCAAGCTCGCCAGAGAGGTAGGGGTCGATAGGATAATCACGAGGGTAAACGATAGTAGCCATGCAGAAATGTTTGAGGATGAAGGCGCCGATGTTATAATAAATCCTATTGATGCCTCCATCGGCCTATTTGAAAGAGCCATAACGGGCCCTGAAATTTACGGAATGTTAAGTTTGGGAGGAAGCAATGCCGACGTCATAGAGGTTTCGGTGTCCGAGGGATCAAAGGCCATGGGGAAGACCATCGAAGAACTCAACATACCGGACCACTGTACGATATCGGTAATAACGCGGGATGATGAGCTAGTCTCTCCCAGAGGGAGAACTAAGTTTCGGGAGGGAGATCGTGTAATCTTGGCTGGAAAACCCGAAGACGTTATTGACACAGGAGAGCTGTTCAGGAAGTAGAGAGGTTAAAAGGAGTCATTTCTTTTCAAATTAAAAAGGGGCCTTCAGATAGCAGAACTGGGATGATATCATGCTTTACTTCTTGGGTCTCACGCTGATAGTTATTGGGGGAGTGATGCTCGCCCCGGTACCTATCGCCCCCCTCCTGGGCGAAACTAGCCTGATTCCCTATTTCCTGATTCCGTCCGTAATAGCGTTCTCCTTGGGGATCCTGTTTTGGAGGGTGTTTGAGGAGGATGAACTTACTTACGGCGAGGCAATGATCCTGGCCGCTCTCTCCTTCCTTTTGATATCACTTTTCGGAAGCTTTCCATTCATATGGGGGGCCGGTTTGGATCCCCTCAGCGCATATTTTGAAAGCATGTCCGGTTTCACGACGACCGGCCTGACGATGTTCCAAATGGCGGGGCCAGGGATGATCAATGCTCCTGAGACTATACTTCTCTGGCGGAGTCTGACCCAGTGGGTTGGAGGCCTAGGGATAATGATTCTTTTCCTATCGACAATTCTCGGCGCGGGCAGGATTTCCAAAAGATTATTTTCGGCGGAGGGTGGAGGAGGGAGAATCGGGCCTGTAGATGAAAGGGGTCCCGAGATTACGATTAGCTCGATAGCGAGGTCAACATGGAAAATTTACGTCCTCTTCACCTCGTTGGCAGCTCTGATTTTTTTGCTGGCGGGAATGCCGTTCTTCGAGTCGATTAACCACGCGATGACCGCACTCGCCACCGGAGGATTTTCGGTAACCTCCGACAGTTTCGCATCTTACTCGAACCTGATTCTCGTGGTCGCTTGCTTTCCCATGATCGCGGGCGCAACAAGTTTTACCACTCATATTCGGCTTACGAAGGGCGATCTCAAGGCAATAATCGAAAGTCACGAAGTCAAACTAATGCTTTTGATAATAGCCATAGCCACCGTAATACTCTCCTCAAATCTGGGGTGGGTAAATGCCCTCTTCTCCTCGGTCACGGCTCAGACGACGGTAGGATTCTCCAGCGTTGGGGAGGCTGGCCTGATACACGGCCCTGGCTGGGGAGCCATTCAGAAGTCCTTGATAATCGTGCAAATGGTGATAGGTGGTGGTTTCGGGTCGACGGCAGGAGCTATAAAACTAATTCGTACTATAATACTTGGAGCCGCCCTTTACTGGCTTATAAAAAGAGCCATTCTTCCGGAAAGGGCCGTAGTACCGGTGAAACTTGGAGGGGAAACTATCTCGCAGGATACGATCCTCCAAATATCTATATTCAGTTTTTCGTATGTGTTCCTCCTAGTCGTGGGTTCAATGATAACGATGGGCGCCATGCCCCAGCATAGCGCCATCAACTGTATTTTCGACTCGGCCTCGGCCCAAGGCACTGTCGGATTATCCGCCGGTGTTACTGGAATTGGCATGCCCGCCGTCGTCAAAGTTCTCTTCATAATTCAGATGTGGATCGGACGATTGGAAGTCATCCCTGCCATTGTACTTTTCGGCTATATTATTAGGAAGATCCCCCGCCGTGAAAAATCATTTTAAGGAAATTCTAGGAAAAAGGTACTTTCCGTGGCTTTTCCTTGGTTATCCTGACATGGCCGTTGCCGATTACCCTTCTACTAGCTTTATCGACCTATCCAGAAAATTGGAAAGAATTCAGCATCCGAATGAAAGCTTTTCCGCAATGTTTTTTCGATTTCCCTCTATGAGTTTCTGATTTTTTCTGTTATCTCTTTCAATTCTTCTTCATCTTTGTCCAAGTACAGATCCTCGTTTTTTTCCAAAAATTCTTCGTATCGTTCATTCGTCGAGTCTATGTAATCAAAAATCTGGTCTACAGCTACAACGGGTTGGTCCTTTTTAGCCCAGATCATAATCTGGTCACCCCGGACTTTCTGAGAGTAAATAGGGCCCTTTAACGCCTTGGGGTTTTCAAAGAAGTACTCCCACACCAGTTCGGGATTCTTGTTCAAGGGTATCTTGATTATGACCAAATCTGGTTTCTTCGGGTCTATGTCCACTGCCTCTATCTCATCTCTAATCGGCCGTACTGAATCCCAGTTCATATTCCCAACAAGAAAAGGAGAAGTTCAAAATATAAAAAACTATTTTGAAAATGAAGGAGGTCGTGTGAGGGGGTTCTTGCCCGGAGGCCGGGCTGCTACCGAGCGGTCTTTTCGGGCAAAACGGTTTGCCACTCATTTGCCGATTCCCTGAACTTTCACAAGAACCACTACATCGAACACCATCTGCCCGGATTGGAGGCTCCATTGCCGGAGCTCGTGGCAAAACCTCCTCTCTATTAAACGCGGGGGAGCCTATCGTCCGAATCCTCGGCCAATCGGTCTTGGCATATAGACCTGGAACCTTAGCAGAAGGACTGACCCCCCCCCCACGAATAAATTCGGGGGGTTCCACCCATTCACCCGTGCCATCCGGATTTCGGGCTACCGGTGGAACTGCCCCCGCCACAGACGGGTCTTTTTGCAGGTTCCCTACCTGAAACCAACTTGATTCCCACCAAAGGTGGGTTTACAGAGGATGGATTCGACGGTTCGGAGTTCAGGGTTCAGTCAGTGGAACCCCCGTTCCGGATAGAAGCTTTAAGTGTGCAGGAAGGGTATTCGTTCCTCCCCGTCCTGACGCCCCCGACCGGCTTCGGGGACTCGAAGCTTACCCGAAACTCCGATAATGCGATGACCGGGACGGTTATAAAGAAATTTCCGGAGAGGTCTGTGAAAGTATTCGCCATTCATCCCACCACTAAAGTGAGTGGGCTTTCTGTCGACAGTTTGTAAACTAGCAAAAATCTCGGAAAATATTGTACCAAATTATCACCTAACTATTCTCCGATTAGGAAGTGGAGCTTCAAAGCATTGTAGGTTAAAAAAATAGCTAAGAAATATCCTGCTTATCGGATATCTAGAACGGATCTAACCTTTAATTCCCGCGATTATAGGTCTTCTTGCTCTTTGAACCAATTCTTGAAAGCTTGTTTAATCTGTATCTTTTCTTCCTTTGACGCTTTATCAAACTCGGAATAGGTCATATCCATTTTTTTGAGAAATTCTATGAATATTTTTTCAGCCCTTATAGGTTGCTTTTTCAGATCTTCCCATTTACTCCCCATCTCACGCGTTCTTTCTTCCGTTTTTCTTATTTTCTCGAGCAAATCGTGCGGTTCGACCAACCTGTGATTCCCTTCTTCATCGAAAGTAAACATCTGATTGTAATGTCTGGATTCCTCGTCCTTCACTATGTAGATACAAAATCCCTCAGGTATAGATACCCTATCGTATTCGCTCATCCGTTGCATGGGTGCCCCATCTGGGGCTCTCTTCCCGTACTCTTCAATTATCTGTTTAATTGAATCTAACTCCTTTTCCAAATCCTCGATAGAATTCATAGATAAATCGAAAGAGTTCTCCACTAACGCGACAAGATTGTCATCGAAAAGCTGAAAAAGGTCATCATATTGAGTATTTTCAATTCCACCTGCCTCGGCAGTTTCCTGAATATCCTCAAGACTATCCTCAATACCCTTTAAATCATCCTCATTAATCTCTCTATAATTAAGTAGATTTCTAACATTATTCACTTCGCGATCTATTTCCTCGGCTATGTCCTCACTTACTTTCTCTCTCCTGTAATCTCGGATATCTTCCAGAGTAGAAATAATATTATCAATTGTACCTACAATACCCATCGTTTACCAATTATTTTTATGAGATTGTGGTAAATTAATTTGTTGAAATATCTTAATAGGCTCCATTTGCCCTCAGATATCTAACAGATGCCTCTTCGCTCCGTCTGGGACAATTACCACTAGGTAATTTGTCGAAGTGGTTGAAGAAACCTACCAATCGGGGTATGAAAAATCTGAAGTGAGAACTGTATGAACCATGATTCGAATTATCACTATATCGTTTCTATACAAACCTTAGGATTATAATGATTAGTATTGCCACAGTCACTCCGGCTCCGATCCATAACCAAGGCAAACCTTCTTGGGATTCATCCGGAGGTATAACAGGTTCTTCCTCAAAGTTTGCGGTAATCACCTTATTCTCGTCCATAGTCACCGTAATCTCTTTTTCTTCGGAAGAGACATCTCCACTCCATTCTACGAACTCCCAGTTATTGTCCGGAACAGCATTAATCGTTACTTCTTCACCTTCCTCGTAAGTATGGGTTCCAAGAGGAGGATCAGTAGTTCCTTCACCCTCAACCTTTATCGTGAGTTCTTGTTCAAAAGCCGCACCCTTTACGGTGAACTCCTCAGTTTTCACAATATTATCCCAGGCCATGAATTGAAACTCGTAGTCTCCTTCCTCCAGATAACCGAGGGAATAGGAGTTTTCAACTGTCTTGATTGCCTGCGGAGAAGGGCCGGTGTCCTTTTCAATCTCAGCATTCACGGAAAACACATTATTGTTTTGAGAGACATCACCCCAGTCCTTCACACGATAACCCATGTCAGAGAAAGTGATAGTAACTTCACTAGTGATTTCATTGTCTTCCGTAGGGGATGGTGGAGAAATATCGATCTCTACTTCCTCGTTATCAGGGACGTAAGGCACCCATTCCGAGTATTCGACCACAAGTTCTGGAGAACAAGAATCGTTCTCTCTGGATCTGAACATTTTCATCTTTCTTGGGCTTCCCTTATTTTCGTTTGTCATCTTGACCAAGAAGCCATGATTGGTTTCTAACATGCTTTTCACGGCATCGGTGACGTCCCACGAAACGTAGTGAGGCGGTTTTGGAAATCCTACTGGTATAGTGTCTATTGGGGAAGTAGTGTAGGAGGGGGCGTTATTCCAAGTAACGCCAGTCTCCGTCCAAGAACCATTCAGAGAATGGACGCTGACCTCGTAGTTATCTTCATCATCAAAGTTGTACAAGTACAGATTGAGCGTAGCGTTATCAATCTCCGCACCCAAAGGGATAGTCGAGAGATCGAACTTTAGAAGAGACCTCGAGGTCCAATTATCGGGGTAGTCAACTACCCACAGAGTATTTTCTTTTCCAAAATTTTTGGACGGTTCCAGTTTTTCTATGTACGAGTCTTTTGTAGGAGTTAAGGTTGCTTTCTGGGAAGAGACGTTCTCATTATTGCTTGTTTCATTTGCAGCAGCACTTTCAATGGATATAGAATAAGCGCTCAATACGCCCAGAACCACAACGGCGACGATGATGAAGGTGGTTATTTTCTTCCGCCCGAAATTCATTTCTAAATACTCCCCTCTTATGAATACTTAGGCAGTCATTAATAAATTTCCTCATTTTGTAAAACAATCAGGAGATAGCAGTTTTACTGATACGATGCTTCCTTATTTTTAGAACAAACTTATCAAAACTATTTCTCTACTGGAGCGATGTGACATGGCAATGCCATATAGAGGAAAAACACCGCTTTTTAACTTCCAAGAGTAGCTCCACGACCAGGTGGAAAGAGGAAGAATCAAAATAAGAATCCATTTGTGATCTCCCTTTCGTTTAGGACATAGGAATGGATTTTTTCCATTTTATTGGACTGGAGAGATATTTCGATCTTTCCATCTCATTTCCGTCTTTGATCCTCGGGAATCAAACCCCGTTCCCGGGCCCTACCCACGTAAACGCCGACCGTGGATTGGGATATACCGAGCTTTTCGGCCATCTCCTTGTAGGATTTTCCGTCTTTCCACATTCGAGCGACCTGTTCCACGCGTGTAGTTCCCGAGTCCGGAGGTGCAAAATCTCCCACCTCGCTCAAGTCACCGGGTTCGGCGGAGGAAGCTCGTCTCCTGTATTTCTCGAGGAGAGTCGAAACTCCGTACGCTTCCGCAATCTCTTCTAGCCTTTCATCGTCCAGCTTGACTCCGTCCGACGTGAGCAGGGCTATGACATCCTTTTTGTCCTCGGGATCAGTATCACTATCCTTAACTAGCTTCAATTTCTCGCCGATGATGAACTCTGGAACGGCAACGTACAGGCCCGTTTCCTCCTCCTTTTCTCGGAATTCCGATATGTCTCTCCTCCAAACGAACACGTGAATTCCATATCTTTCCGAGAAGATCGAAAATTTGCCTCCCCGCGACAAAGCGTCTCTCGCCGCTGCCTCGTCAACGCTGAATATGTCGGAAACGTCGAGAAGTTTCACAAAATTTTGGACATTCTCGGCGTCCGCCCTTTCCACTACAAAGTCTCCGTCGAAGGTCTCCCTGAAAGGGATGCGAAGAATGACACTGTATCCTCCGATGAGCATATAGGGAATGTCGGCTGTTTCGAGCAGGTCTGCGAACTCTTCAATCACTTCGTGGAGGTCTAGGGAATCTGGATTCACGGTCCTTGTCACACCTCCTTAAGATTTTTCTGAAGGGTTTACCGTGCTTCCTCTCGAGGCGTTCTACCGTTTTCCGGTGCGTCTTCCTCCATCCCTCTAGGGTCGGAGGTGGATTGACTATCGTCATGATGTGCGCAAACTCCTCCTTTGGGGGGACCAGGTTGTCCATTTTCGCCATTTGGTACACCATTTTTTGCTTACTTGTAAGTAAATAAAAGCTTTTTTGGACCCGAATCGGGCGAGATTTTACCCTAGGACTGGCATCGAGTCGAGCTAGGTAAGAGATTTCTTTAGGAGTGAACTACCTCCACCTAACTCGCCTCGCTCGTTAGGGAGAGACTTCCCTTCTCGGTCTCCCCACTTGTAGAGCCAGAGGTGGAGACCATATCGGAAGGGTTAAGGGCTGGCTCACTCACGGCCCCGACGCCGGGAATGTTACCCGACGCCACCCTTGTCCTTT
>CAYNPN010000006.1:0-54631 GCA_964399085.1 Hadarchaeota archaeon (SeqCode)
CATCACCCATCCCATCCACGATTGGGAAGGTGTCTTCTCCGACAAAAGAGATAAATACTGGGAAGAGATTTCAAGCGAATTTTTTTATGATTAATTCCAAGAGTGGAATGGTGTGGGGCCGTGGTGTAGTCAGGCCTAGCATGGCAGGCTCCAGCGGTAATTTCAACTGCGGGTCTACTGATGGTCAAGATGATGACCCGCTGGAGCTGACGAAGAGACCTGCAGCCCCCGGTTCAAATCCGGGCGGCCCCACTTTTACTTAGAAAGTAATCGATTCCTTGATGATAGACTGATTGAAAATAATCAATGTGAGCGATTTCGTTTTTCTAGATTGTTTTTCCATCGGGTTTTAAAGAAAATTTAGAAGGTGATATAAAACCGGGAGGGGGTCACACAGACTTGGCTGGAGGTGAGACATCACAGAAAAAAGATTTCTCAGTTTGAGGTCTCGCCATTGTCTCGACCTCCTCCCGGTTTAAGTAGGACGATTGTCGATACCACCTTCAACAATTAGATAAATTAACGGCGTTATATAAATCTTACCCGGTCTCGAAATAACGATGAATTCTTTTCACATCACTTGTAACTCCTTTGTGGTGTTCGAATAATTGTCGAATTCGTGCCCGTAAACGGCCTGATTTTCTAAAAATCATCAATAGTTTTAATTCACAATTAAAATCTATTTTTAGGGTGTGGAAGAATGTCAGAGGAAATGATTGAAGCGCAATGTCATGGAAAAAGGATAATAGTCCCCGACGAGTCCGAGGCCAATCAGATCCATCAGCATGGGTCAATGGGGAAGCCATTGTCTGGCGGCCGTCTGCAGTTATCCCCGGTGGAGGCTCTTTATCTGGTGGAGAAGGGAAATATTCGCGTGATAGATGGGGAGGGTAAAAAGGAGCTTGATTTCGATGATTTATCTTCAAAATTTGTCAAGGATGATTCCGACTTCCTTCTCAAATATAGAGCGTACAAGGACCTCAGGTCGAGAGGTCTCGTAGTCAAGACCGGGCTAAAGTACGGGACCCACTTCCGCGTTTACGAGCGTGGGGAGTCCCCCGGCTCGAGTCACTCCCCTTATCTCGTTCATGCCATTTCAGAGAACTCCGAACTTACCCCTCCCGAACTAGCCAGGGCCGTTCGTCTAGCTCATGGAGTCCGGAAACAGATGATTTTCGCAGTGGTCGATGATGAAGGAGACGTAACTTACTACTCTCTCAGCCGAGAGAAAATGTGAAAATGTTTTCACCAAGTCGATTACCTTTGGCACGGCAAAATAGAATTTTTGAAATTTCGTGGATTGAACTGGTCAAAATCAGTTAAGTATAAACTCTCCTATTCCAAAGAACCTGAAGGTTAAATATTCCCAAAATGAATTAGCTGGTGAGGACAAAAATGGCAGAGCAAATAGATCCTTGGGGCGAGGCTACTCCAGAGGACTACTCGGAACTAGAGGATGAATTTGGAATTGAATCTTTTGAGGAACTCATGGATGAAGTCCCTGATCCTAATCACCTAATGAGGAGGAAGATAATTTTTGGACACAGGGATTTTGATAGAGTTGTCGAGGCCATCAATAAGGGGAATAACTACGTCACAATGACCGGCTTAATGCCCAGCGGTAAAATGCACCTCGGACATAAGATGGTGGTCGATCAATTGATATGGTACCAGAACCATGATGCCGAGATATACCTATGCGTCGCCGATTTGGAGGCCCACATAGCTAGGGACCTAAGCTTGGAGGAGGCGCGGAAATTTGCCGTTGACGAGTATTTGACCAATTATCAGGCTCTGGGTTTGGATATCGAGGAATGTCATGTATATTTTCAATCTCAAAGCGATCCCGTTCAGAGATTGGCGTATACCCTCGGAAAGAAGGTAAATTTCAGTGAGTTGAGAGCGATTTATGGTTTTGAAAATGATTCGGATGCATCGCATATTTTCTACCCCATGATAGATGTGGCCGATATTCTCAGACCGCAACTTGAAGAGTTTGAGGGACCTTCTCCTTCAGTTATTCCGGTAGGTATAGATCAAGACCCGCATATTCGATTGGCCCGTGATGTCGCCAGCCGGTTTGAAAACGAATTTGGCTTTCTCCCTCCCTCTTCTACATACAGCAGGTTGATTCCGGGACTGACCGGAGAAAAAATGTCTAGCAGTGAGCCGGAGAGTGCAATATTCTTGACGGATTCCGTCGAGGAAGTTGAGGAGAAAATAGCCGATGCCGTGACGGGCGGGAGACACACCATCGACGAGCAGAGGAAAAAGGGTGGTAAACCTGATGAGTGTATTATTTACAGCCTATTCGTCTACCATTTAATCCCCGACGATGAGGAACTTCTTGAAATGAGAGAGTCTTGTGAATCAGGGGATATTATATGTGGAGAATGTAAAGAAAAAGCCGTCGAATTGCTAAAGGAATTCCTGGAGAGTCATCGGGAAAAAAGAGAGAATGCGGAAGATGTGGTCGAGGAAACATATTCGGCCGAGTGATTTCGTCCTGGGGTGTGAGAGGGGTCCCCCCTTTTGAGACCCTATATCGTTTCATTTCTGAATATTTGGTTCTATCTGTAACGAGGCTATATGTTGAAAGTGCTTCTTGATTTTGATCTATACTTTTGATTTCCGGAACACTTAAATGTAACTTACAACAAATAGTTGTAAGAAAGATGTCTAGATATGAGGGGTTAAAAGAAAAGGTGTATAAACTGGGAGAACTTTCTCCAGGCTCCATTCAGGAGAGACGGTTGACATGTGGTAATCCTGATTGTAAGTGTGCGAGGGGTGAGAAACATGGTCCGTACTACTATTTCGCCTATCCAGGTAGGGAAACTGGAAAGACAAAACAGGTATCCATACCTAAAGATGTTGTCTCTGATTTGAAAAGACGGATTCAGAATTATGAGAAGTTCAGGGAGGAACTTTGGGAACTCGTGGAAATCGAGGTTGAGTTGAGAAAGGGGTGAGAGTGTGTCGGGAGCCTCCGCCGCCATCTGCGAAGACTTTGATGTGTTGGCGGAGAGGCTCACCCCTTTCGCCCCGAGGGGAGAGACCAAGAGGAAGATGAGGAAGCTCCGTGAAGAGTACAGGGAGAAGGTTTCCAAATTCGACGATCTGCTTGAAGGGGAGAGGTTGTGTTGCCCCCGCCATATGGACAACGAGAAGGTCGTTATTACGGGTAACGGGAAAAAGGGGACGAAGAAGTTCGAATGCAGAAAGTGGCACGACCCGGAGCTTACCGGTCGGGACACCACGGATTTCATGTTCTCCACGTACACTTCCTACGAGGCGTACAAGGTGTATCAGGACTTTCTCGTCGAAGCTTTGACCCTTCTGACGACCTGTGAGGGTTCTTGTGAGGGTGTGGCGAAGTACCTCAACATCTCGAAGCACATGGTGGAACTCAGCGAACAGACGCTGCTCGACTACCTCGGGAGCGATGGAAAGGAGTCGGTCCAGATTAACGGTGACTTGGTCGTGATCTACGCGGACTTTTCAGGGACTCAGATCTCGAAAAATTCAGGGATAATAATGTCCAAGATTGGAGGGGAGGTCGCCTACAAGGTCTGCCCGACGATGAACTGGATGACTGGTTGGAACTTCGTGAAAGGTCTCAAGGAGAGGCTGGAGGCGGACGACGACGCCACGGTGGTGTTTATAACGGACGGAGGGAAGGCGTGGCTCGACCCCATTCAATCGTTCTTTCCCGAAGCTGTGCATGTCCGGCAGTTCCACTCGGAAAACAGCAGAGGAATTATATATGTTCATCTCCGCCACCAAGAGGAGCCGTACACGGTTCGGTTCCCATGGGACGTGGTTCTGGACAAAGGTGTGACGAGCAAGGACGCTCAGAGGATGAGGAAGAGGAGGAAGCTTGGAAAAACGAAGCGCAAAAGCAGCCGTGAGGATATGGCTGAGCTTTCAGACGACATCATAGTCTGGGAAGGTATCGTCAAACACCCGAGAGGGAGGAGAAAGAAGGACAAGGGGGTGACAGTAGCCGAGGCTATGAATGGAGAAAAAGAATCGGATGGGTCCGAAGATTTTCAGGAAGAGAAGGACTCTGAGGGTGCCAAAGACGATTCCGAGGGATCTGAAGAGACTTCGGAGAAAAAAGTGGAAAAGGAGGAGAGAAGGGTTATAGCCTCCGGTACTGACACCCCTAAGCGGATCTTCAAGGGGAAGCTTGAGGAAGCTAAGGAGATTCCGCCGGTCAAACGAGCTTTCTCGATCCTCAAAGAGGTTTTCGGCGGACACTACATCACTTCAAACACGGCAGAGGCGCTCTTCAACGTGAAGCCGCCTTTGAAAGCTCATAGGACCATGAAAAACGGAAAAGCCTTCGCCCAGATATTGCTCTTCCTCCGGACGAGGGTGAGAAAGAAGGATAGAGACGATATCAAGTCCTTCTTCAAAAACGAAGTCGTAACTTACGAAAGACTTCGGAAAGTCTCTGTGAAGCGGAAGGGTCCACGACACGACGGTGTTGACCCGGAAGAAGTGGTGTTGAAAGCTTATCGAAACGACGACCCGGTGACCATCATCTACAAAGATCGAAATGGGACGAGAACGAGCAGAATGATAGAACCTCTGAAGATTAAAACCGAACCCTACTCCGGTGTCAGAAGAATCAAAAGCTACTGCCACCTCCGCCAAGAGAGGAGAACGTTCCTCCTCGAAAGAGTGGTTGACGCTATCCCGGCGGACACCGAACTCTCCGTAATCCCCAACGATAACCTATAACCTCTTTACAGATAGAACCGAATATTTAGGGGAAAGCTTTAAAAAGGAGGGTATAGAATTTTAAAAAGCGAAAAAATTAAGTATGGTAATTTTGTACAAAATCAAACTGTCCTAGGGGCCCGTGGCGCAGTCTGGCTAGCGCACCGGCCTTTTAAGCCGGCTGTCGCGGGTTCAAATCCCGCCGGGCCCGCTGAGAAGTGATGGTGGATAATTGTGGCAAAAGAAGAAGAAGGGTTTGACGCAACGGATCATAAGCTTGTGCCTGAGCACGAGGTACTTTCGGAGGAGGAAGCAGAAGAAGTGTTGGAAGAATATGAAATTGAGGCGACGCAGCTTCCGAAATTGGAGTCAAAGGACCCGGTAGCCAAGGAAATCGACGCTGAATCGGGAGACATAGTAAAAGTAATAAGGGATAGTGCCACTGCTGGAAAAAGTGTGGCTTATAGGTATGTAATATAGAGGGAGATTAATGGATACTTGGACACCCTTGAAACATTTTTTCAAAGAAAAAGGCTTGGTCAGGCAACATCTTGATTCTTACAATAGTTTCCTAGAAAAAGGCCTGCAGAGGGTTATCGATAATTATGGAGATAAACCGGAGGGCGGCTGGATTGAATTGGATATAGAGGATTTCGATGTAAAGCTCGACAAAATTCGAGTGGGAAGGCCTTCGGTTCGGGAGGCCGACGGTTCAAATCCCACTATTAATCCCAACGAAGCTCGACTTCGGAATCTCAACTATTCAGCGCCACTCTATTTGGAGATGGCTCCAGTCGTCGAGGGTGAGGAAAGGGAAATGAAAGAGGTTTACATCGGTGATCTTCCTGTAATGGTCCAGTCCGATATATGTACCCTGAGCGATTTGTCAAGGGAGGAAAGGATTGATGCTGGAGCCGATCCTCTGGACCCGGGCGGATATTTCATCGTAAACGGCACGGAAAGGGTTCTAGTTACTCAGGAGGATCTGGCATCAAACCGAATCTTGGTCGAAAGAGGAGGAAAAGGAGAAACTCAGGTTGCTAAGGTCTTTTCCTCTCAAGCTGGTTTCCGTGCTTTGGCGGTGGTGGAAAGAAAGAAGGACGCTCTTATTCATGTTTCGCTCCCCTCCGTTCCCGGTAACATTCCCTTCGTCGTCATGATGCGTGCCCTTGGGCTTGAAAGTGACAAGGACATTGTCAATGCCGTTTCCGAAGATCCGGATATATCCAAGGAATTCATCGAGAACCTCCAAGAGGAAACTGGAGTGCAAACTCAGGAAGATGCACTGGACTTCATCGGTAAGAGGGTTGCTCGGGGACAGACAAAGGATTACAGAATAGAGAGGGCGGAGTCAGTTCTCAATAAATACCTGCTGCCACATATAGGATCGGACAAGGACGTTTGGGTAAGCAAGGCCTACTATCTCGGTAGAATGGCCGAACGCACGATTGAGCTCGCTCTGGATAGGAGAGGTGTCGATGATAAGGACCACTACTCCAACAAGAGACTAAAGCTTGCAGGAGATCTTATTGAGAATGTTTTCAGATTAGCCTTCATCAAATTAGCACGGGACATCAAATATCAGCTTGAAAGAGCCGAGTCGCGTGGTAGAGAAATTAATGTCAAGACGGCTGCCCGAGCGGATGTATTGACGGAAAGAATACGCCACGCTCTGGCCACTGGTAATTGGCCAGGAGGCCGTACTGGTGTCAGCCAGCTGCTTGAAAGGACAAATTACGTTGGCACGCTTTCCCACTTGAGGAGAGTAGTATCGCCGCTAAGTAGATCCCGTCCCCACTTCGAGGCTAGGGACCTTCATCCTACACATTGGGGTAGGATATGCCCATGTGAGACACCTGAAGGACCGAACTGTGGACTTGTAAAGAACTTCGCGCTGTCCGCTCTGGTTTCTACTGGGACCGATGAAGAGGAAGTGGAAAAAAGCCTACGTGAGCTGGGAGTCGAGAGATTGGAGAAAGGTGTTGATTGGGAAGGCAAGGCTCCAGTTTATCTCAACGGGAAATTGCTGGGACCTGCCCGGAATGGTAGAGATTTTGTACAGAATGTCAGAGAGAAAAGGAGAAACGCTGAGATTAGTGAACAGGTCAACGTTACATATTATCCGGAGACCAATGAAGTGATCGTCAGTTGTGACCAGGGTCGGGCGAGGCGTCCTTTAATTATAGTGGAAGATGGCGAACCTCAATTAACGGATGAAATTGTGGAACGCGTGGAAGACGGCGATATCAGTTGGGACGACTTGATCGGAGCCGGAGTGATTGAATATCTCGACGCGGAGGAAGAGGAAAATGCTTATGTTGCCGTTTCTCCCGAAGACGTGACGGAGGAACATACTCATCTGGAGCTGGATCCGATCGGCATGCTGGGAATAAGTGCAGCTCTAATTCCTTATGCTCAGCATAATCAGTCACCCCGAAATACCTATGGAGCGAACATGGCGAAGCAAGGACTAGGTCTTCCCGCTTCTAATTTCCAGACTAGGGTCGACACTCGATCACATCTTCTTCATTATCCACAGGAATCCTGTGTGGAAACCAGAATGATGGATGTGATGAACTATAATGATAGACCGGCATGTCAGAATTTTGTTATCGCTCTGATGTCCTATGAAGGATACAACATGGAAGATGCCATCATCATGAATCAGGATTCTATAGATCGAGGCCTAGCCCGGTCAACTTTCTATAGACTTTACGAGACCGAGGAAGCACGATATCCGGGAGGCCAACTGGATAGATTGGAAAAACCGAGCGAGGAGATCCGAGGATACGCTGAAGAGGAACTTTACAGAAATCTGGACGAAGACGGACTTATACATCCGGGCTCAGAAATTAGGGGAAGAGATGTTCTGATAGGAAAGACCAGTCCACCCCGCTTCCTTGAGGAAACTGACGAGTTCGGATTGGGAATGACCCATGCGAGGAGAGAAAGCTCCGAGCGGATGAGGCCCAATGAGGAAGGAATTGTCGACATGTCCCTGCTGACCGAAAATATTGACGGAGACAAACTTGCCCGAATAAGGGTAAGAGACCCGAGAATACCCGAGATTGGGGACAAGTTCGCTTCAAGGCACGGCCAAAAGGGAGTAATCGGAATGGTCGTAAGAGGTGCGGACATGCCCTTTACAGAAAGCGGAATATCGCCAGATATCATCCTTAACCCACACGCCATTCCCTCCCGAATGACCGTCGGACAGTTAATCGAGATGTTGGCAGGCAAGGCAGGATCTATGAGAGGGGAAAAAATTGACGGTAGCCCTTTCACAGGCACTTCGGAAGAAGAAATCAAGGAAATGTTGAAGGAGTATGGATTCAGAAAGACGGGTGAAGAGACGATGTATGATGGAAAGACAGGGAAGAGACTCAAGGCCCAAATCTTCATGGGTGTTTGCCACTACAGGAAGCTCCACCACATGGTTTCGGACAAGATCCATGCTAGGGCGCGAGGGCCCTACCAGATGTTGGCCCGGCAGCCCACAGAAGGAAGGGCTCGAGAAGGTGGACTCCGATTCGGAGAGATGGAGAGAGACTGCCTGATTGGCCACGGTGCTGCAAGATTGCTCAAGGACAGGCTCCTAGATTCTTCGGATAGGTACATAGCCAAGATTTGCGAGGACTGTGGAAACTTCGCAGTGCACGATGAAAGGAGAGATCAGACCTACTGTCCAGTTTGTGGAGAGGATTCCGAGATTAGCGAGGTTGAAACCTCTTATGCCTTTAAATTGTTAACTGATGAATTAAGATCAATGGGATTAGCGCCCAGATTAAGATTAAAAGATAGAGGTTAGGTAATATGCCGCAAGTTTCAAAAGCGTTGGATGAAGTGGAATTCGGGCTACTTTCCCCAGAGGAAATTAGGGACCTATCAGTCGCCAGGATAGTTACAGCGGACACTTATGATGAAGACGGATATCCGATAGAGAAAGGTCTTATGGACCCCAGGCTGGGAGTCATCGATCCCGGGCTGAGATGTAGAACATGTGGGAAAAGATCAGGAGTGTGTCCCGGACACTTTGGAAGGATTGAGTTAGCGAGACCCGTGGTTCACGTCGGTTTCTCGAGAACTATTTACAGTTGCCTCCGTTCCACCTGCAGGCAGTGTGGCCGAATTCTTCTCTCGGAAGATAAGCTGGAGAGATATAGGGACAAGCTCCGGAAGAGAGAAGGTCTCTCCCAATCATGGGAAGATTACTCCAAGAGGATTACAAGACGGGCATACAAAAGGGACGAATGTCCTCACTGCGGTGCCGAACAGGAGAAAATAAAATTTGAGAAGCCGACCACTTACAAGGAAGGAGGCGAACGCCTCACACCTAGCGATGTTAGAAGGAGACTCGAAGACATCCCGGATTCGGATGTTCGATTGCTTGGGATAGATCCCGAAGTCAGTAGACCCGAATGGATGGTCTTGACTGTTCTACCGGTTCCGCCCGTTACAGTGAGGCCCAGCATAACTCTGGAGACCGGTGTGCGTTCCGAGGACGATCTCACCCATAAACTTGTAGATGTAATCCGGATTAACCAGAGGCTCAGCGGGAACTTGGAGGCCGGTGCCCCCCACCTCATAATTGAAGATCTTTGGGAATTGCTCCAATATCATGTGACGACCTTCTTTACCAATGAGGTCTCAGGCATTCCTCCGGCCAGACACAGATCCGGAAGGAATCTGCGAACTCTAGCCCAGAGGTTGAAGGGCAAGGAAGGAAGATTCCGAGGAAACCTTTCGGGAAAGAGAGTAGATTTTTCTGCCAGAACTGTGATTTCTCCGGATCCCCAGATTAGCATAAATGAGATTGGAGTGCCTGAATACGTAGCTAGGAATCTCACTATCCCGGTTCAAATTACTAAATATAATATTGAGGAGGCCCGAAATCTCATTCGTAGAGGACCGGATATACACCCCGGAGCAACTTCACTTAAGGGTCCGGACGGAAACAGATTCGATCTTAGATACGCCGACAGGGAAGAACTTGCTAAGATGGTAGAGCCGGGCTATGAAATAGAGCGCCACCTGAAGGATGGAGACATCGTACTATTCAACAGGCAACCATCCCTTCACAGAATGTCTATCATGGCCCACGAAGTTAAAGTCATGCCTGGACAGACTTTCAGGCTGAACTTAGCTGTTTGCCCACCCTATAATGCAGACTTCGACGGTGATGAAATGAACCTTCATCTGCCTCAGAGTAAAGAGGCTCAGGCAGAGGCTCAGGAGTTAATGAAGGTTCAGGAACAAATACTCTCCCCGCGTTTCGGCGCCCCGATTATCGGGGGAATTCAAGATCATATCACAGGGTTATATTTACTGACCAAAAGAGGATTTTCTCTAAACCGAGAAGAGGCTCAACAAGTTCTCGCTTCAGCTAGGATTGACCCCGATTTGCCCGAGCCCTCGGGCGTCGAGGATGGAGAGGAATATTGGGAAGGAAAGGACATCTTTAGTTTGTTCCTGCCCGATGATCTGAATCTTACCTATAAAGCCAACATTTGTGATAAAGGTGTAGAATGTCACGAATGTGAAAGATGGACTGACGAGCAATGCGAAATTGATGCGCGGGTCGTAATTAGGGATGGACAGCTTATCGAAGGTGTCATCGACTCCGCTTCCTATGAGGCTCTATCCGACTGCCACGTTCTCGACACAATCGTAAAAGATTACGGCAATGATGAGGCACGAAAGTTCTTGGATCAAACGACGAAATTGGCGATTGCAGTGATTCAGAGATTTGGCTTCACAACCAGTCTCAGCGATGAGGAGATCCCGGAAGAGGCCCGGGAACAGATCCAAGATGTGCTTCAAGATGCTAAAGAGGAAGTTGATAGATTGATTGATGTTTACGAGAGAGGAGAGCTCGAGCAATTGCCCGGCCGTTCGCTCAGGGAGACCCTTGAAATGAGAATTATGGAATTGCTCGCCGAGACGCGAGACAAAACAGGTGCGATTGCGGAGGAACATCTCGGTTTGGACAATGATGCAGTTGTCATGGCGAGGACGGGAGCTCGAGGAAGCATGTTGAATCTTACTCAGATGACAGGATGTGTGGGTCAGCAGTCGGTTCGAGGGGAGCGGCCTTCTCGAGGATATGCAGGGAGATCACTTTCACATTTCAAAGCAGGAGATCTAAGTGGTGAAGCGCGGGGATTTGCCCGTTCGAGTTATAAGGATGGGCTCGATCCCACCGAGTTCTTCTTCCATGCTATGGGAGGAAGGGAAGGACTCGTGGACACGGCCGTCCGGACCGCACAGAGCGGATACATGCAACGTCGCTTGATTAATGCCCTTCAAGATATCCGTGTAGAACACGACGGAACTGTTAGAGACGATCACGGAAATGTGGTCCAGTTTAAGTACGGCGATGATAATGTGGATCCGGCCCGAAGTGATAAGGGCGATGCAGTAAATATCGATCGAATTTTGGAAGATGTTATTGAGGAATAGGTGGTAATGATGGCCGAGATTACAAAACAAAAGATTGAATCTAGGCTCGAGGAAATCAGGGAAGAGTTCCCCCCGGCGATAGTTGATGAGCTCGAACAAAAATTGAAGGAGCGAGAAGAAGATTTGAGTGAGAGCCAGCTTGAGAAAGTAATCCAAAGAGTCAAGGATTCATATGAGGATTCTCTGGTTCAGCCTGGTGAAGCCGTGGGAACGGTTGCGGCTCAATCCATTGGGGAACCGGGCACGCAGATGACTCTTAGGACCTTCCACCATGCAGGTGTGGCAGAGCTTGATGTTACTCTCGGACTTCCGAGATTGATTGAAATCGTCGATGCCAGAAGGACCCCTGACAACCTCTTGATGGAAATTCACCTAAAAGAGGAGTATGCTAAGGATAGAGAAAAGGCGAGAAAATTCGCCGAGAAAATAGAAATGCTGACTTTGGAGGATGCGGTCACTCGAACTGAGACCGACTTAATAAATATGGAATTCGTGATGAATCTTGATAGAGATCAACTTCAGAGTAAGGATTTGAAGCCCAGCGATGTCAAGGAGATTCTGCAGGATGAGCTGGGCACGGAAGTTATAGCTCAGGGTTTCAAGCTCCGTGTAAAACCTGAAAATCCCTCTCCCCCTGATTTGAGAAGGGTAGTGGCAAAGGCTAAAGAGATACATCTCGGAGGAATTGAAGGTATAGAGAGAGTTGTCGTAAAAGCCGAGGAGGAAGGATATGTGGTTTATACTGAAGGAACCAATCTTGCTGAGATTCTACCCCTTCCTGAGGTAGATGATAGTAGAACTATTACTAACCATATCCGCGAAATTGAAGATGTGCTCGGAATAGAGGCAGCTCGAAATTCCATTATAAACGAAGCTGTCGATACGCTTGAGGAACAGGGACTTGATGTAGACATGAGACATATTATGCTGGTTGCCGACGCTATGACAAATACGGGCGAGATTAGACAGATTGGAAGGCATGGAATAAGTGGAGAAAAGGCAAGCGTTTTGGCCCGAGCAGCTTTTGAGGTCACCGTCAAACACTTGCAACAGGCAAGTAAGAAGGGTGAAGTAGACAAACTGGATGGCGTTGTTGAGAATGTAATTGCAGGGCAACCTATTCCGCTCGGTACAGGATCAGTGGAACTGGAGATGTCAGGGGGAGAAAAAAGTGGACGTGGATGAAGAGTTGAGGAAATCCGTGAGAACGGGTGAGGCTGTTTTAGGCTCAAATGAGACTTTAGAGGCTACTAAATCTGGAGAATCCAAACTTACTGTTATTTCTGCAACTTGTTCACGAGAGGTTGAAGAGAAGCTTGAAGAATATGCCGAAGATAATGGAGTCTCCCTTTACTACTATTCTGGGGGAGGCAGAGCACTCGGCTTAGCTTTGGGAAAACCTTTTTCGGCGTCTACCATGGCCGTAATTGATCCCGGGGATTCCAACGCTTTGGAACTAGGTGAGAATCAGGAATGAAGATAAAATTATCCAACGAAAAGCTACAGTACCTTTCACTCTTTGAGGATATTACAGGTATTACTCCAAAGGATTGTGTAGATAGCGGAAACGGCGATCATCTGACATTCGTTATAGATTCGGAGGACATGGGGAGGGCTATCGGAGAGAATGGGAGAAATATCAACAAGGTGAGGGAGAAGATGGACAAAAAGGTAGATATTGTGGAGTATTCCGATGATCCGGAGGAGTTTTTGAGAAACATATTTTCACCCATAGAAATTCGGGAGATAGATTTTGAAGAGAAGGAAGGTAAAAAATCCGCCCGCATTCGCGTGAAACAATCCGAAAAGGGCCGTGCTGTAGGGAAGGACGGATGGAATATAAAGCGGGCAAGAAAACTTTCAGACCGACATCACGGGTTGGTGGATGTCACTTTCGTGTAAGTTTTAAGAAAGGGTTGTGAAGTTAATTAATCAACGAGGGAAATGAAAATGAGCCAAGGTGCAAGTGGAGAATTTGCCGCTCGAAAGCTTAAGAACAGCCGCCAAAAAAGGAGATGGCAGGATGAAGACTACAAACGGCGTATGCTGGGATTGGATGAGAAGACGGATCCACTTGAAGGAGCTCCACAAGCCCGCGGCATAGTTTTGGCCAAGGTAGGAGTAGAAGCAAAACAACCAAATTCGGCAGTTAGGAAATGTGTAAGAGTCCAGATAATTAAAAACGGCCGACGAATAACTGCCTTTGTTCCAGGGGAGAATGCGATTAGCTTTATCGATGAACACGATGAGGTTTTAGTTGAGGGAATTGGAGGAGCTGAGGGTGGAGCCAAGGGGGATATTCCGGGCGTCGGCCATAAAGTTATCAAGGTCAATGGTGTTTCCTTGGAAGAATTAGTTAGAGGTAACAAGGAGAAACCCGCTAGGTGATATCTTTGCCATTGAAATACTTTGGAGAGTGGTCGGTTGATGACGTTGAAGTTGAAGACCGCGGCTTGCGTAGATATATCAGATTGGAGCCTAAGTTAGCGCCACATGCGGCAGGAAGGCAAAATGACAAGAGATTCAATAAGGAAGATGTTCCGATTGTGGAAAGATTGATGAATAAGCTCATGCGCTCGGGTCCGGGTAAGGGAAAGTCCGGAGGAAAAAGTATCAGAGGATCAAAGAATTGTGGAAAAAAACATCAGGCTTACAAAATTGTCCGAAAGGCTTTTGAGATTATCGAGGAGGAGACTGGAGAGAATCCTATTCAGGTTTTGGTAGATGCGATTCAAAATTCCGCACCGCGGGAGGAGACCACTAAGATAAGCTATGGTGGAATTACATATCACGAGGCGGTTGATTCTGCACCTCAGCGGAGGTTGGATATAGCTCTGAGAAATTTGTCCGATGGAGCTTATTCCTCCACTTTCAAAAATAAGGATCCTGTTGAGAAATGCTTGGCAGAGGAGCTAATTTTGGCTTCTCGAGAGGAAAGAGAGAGCTATGGCGTCGAGAAAAAAGCCGGAGTAGAACGGATAGCTAAGGGAGCAAGGTAGTAGCGAAAGCCTTTTTAATGGTCTTAAGGAACTAGTTGAAGGAGGTAAAATGGCAGAAAAACCACACATGAATTTGGCTGTAATTGGTCACGTCGACCACGGCAAATCTACCCTAGTCGGAAGAACGTTCTACGAAACCGGCAAGATCGACGATTCGGTGATCGAAGAGTTTGAAGAAATGGGCGAGAAAGGACAGTCTTTCAAATTCGCCTGGGTAATGGACGCAGTTAAGGAAGAAAGAGAGCGTGGATTGACGATCGATCTTGCTCATGAGAAGTTCGAGACCGATGATTTCTTCTTCACTGTCATTGATGCTCCCGGACATCGGGACTTCGTGAAGAACATGATTACCGGAGCTAGTCAGGCCGATGCCGCTGTTTTGGTCGTAGCTGCTGACGATGGAGTAATGCCTCAAACTCGTGAGCATGCTGCATTGGCTTACACTCTTGGTATTGGACAGCTTGTTGTAGTCGTAAACAAGATGGATAAAGTCGGATTCAAAGAGAGCACATATGAGGAGGTCAAGTCAGACCTAATTGAACTGTTGAACGGTATAGGATTCAGTAATCCGGAAGCATTTCCTTTCGTGCCGGCTTCGGCTTTTGAGGGAGAAAATATCACAGAGCCCAGCGATGAACTGGAATGGTATGACGGCCCGGTATTTCTTGATGCACTAGACCTGTTCGAAGTGCCAGAGAAGCCAGTCGATAAACCATTGCGAATCCCGGTTCAGGATGTTTACTCCATCACAGGAGTTGGAACAGTTCCGGTCGGGAGAGTTGAGACAGGTACTATAAATATCGGTGAAGAGGTTGTTTTTTCACCCTCAGGGAATAAGGCAGAAATCAAATCTATAGAAATGCATCATGAGGAAATTGAAAGCGCCGAGCCAGGGGATAATATCGGTTTCAACGTGAGAGGATTGTCAAAAGAGGAAATTAGACGTGGAGAAGTAGCTAGTCACACCGACGATACTCCACCCATCGTGGAGGAATTCTCCGCCAGAATCGCCGTGCTTGAACACCCATCTGCGATTACTGCCGGATACACTCCCGTTTTCCATGTGAACACAGCGCAGGTAGCTTGTGAGATTACGGAAATCATGCAGAAGCTGAACCCCAAGACGAGCGAAGTTGAAGAAGAGAATCCGGATTACATCAAGACTGGAGACATGGCAACAATTAAGGTTAGACCTACGAGACCGCTGGTTATAGAAACTGCTTCGGAACTACCACAGTTGAGCCGATTTGCTATCCGAGACATGGGTCAAACCGTGGCAGCTGGCGTTTGCACGGACATCAAGGAAAAGAAATAGAGGTTTCTCTCTATAAATTTCGACGTTTCCAAGAATCTTTCGTATTTTTTATTCTTAGATTTTCCTTTAGGCATAGGTCTGAGGTTTTCTTAATTCGATGCCCGGTTTTTAGATATCTCTTCGGCGAGAGTTTGTGACACAGTCGAAACCATCTACTTTGCAGAGTGATATTTTTGAAAGATGCAAGTTGGCGTTTTCTGAGTTTATCCCGGTTCATCTATTTTCCCTGAACTACTTTTAAGTAATAAGCTGAGAACTGTCCCAAAATCCATAATTTCCCCTAAAGTTTTTTTACTACTGAAATGCTTCTTGGTAGAGTGGGAATAAACTTGCAAAAAGCTAGAATAAAACTCTCCGGGACGGATGTGGATAAGCTCAACGAAGTATGCGATGAGTTGATATCCATAGCCGAACGAATAGGTGCGGAGAAGTCGGGCCCCATTCCTCTCCCGACAAATCGAGTTGAAGTCCCGGTCAGGAAATCACCGGACGGTGAAGGCACGGCCACCTGGGATAGGTGGGAAATGAGGGTCCATAAAAGATTGATAGATATGGAAGCCAACGAGAGGGCGATGAAACAGATAATGAGAGTTCAGGTTCCCGAGGAAGTTAATATAGAAATCGTAATGACCTCCTGATCTCTGTACCGCTTTCCGAGTATTCTGTTTTTCACCCTAGAAAATGTAAATGTAGTTTAAGGTCCCTCTATTAATTACTAATAGTGCCGGGGTGGCAGAATCTGGCAATGCGCCGGCTTTGAGAGCCGGTGGCCGTTATGGCCTTCTGGGTTCAAATCCCAGCCCCGGCGCCATTTGTTTCTAAAATTTGAGAAATTTTGGATGTTGACTATTCAGAAGGTTTATTTAGGCTGGGAGTTTGCATCTTAATTGGAGGAATGTTTACTATGAGAGTCCATGGCAAAGAAGTTTGGCAGGCTATTAGAGATGAAAAGGTAACAATATTGGCTGCTAATACTAGGTTCGAACTATCAATAGAGCCTGTTTTAGCCGCCGCAGAGGAGGAGAATAGCGTTGTGGCCATTGAGCTTGCGAAAACCGAGAGTCACGATCCTTGTTATACAGGTATAACGCCGAGCGAACTTAATGAACTCACGAAAAAGCACGAAAATGAAGTGGGGGATCCAGTTTACTTCCTACATGAAGATCATAACACCTTCGGAAGAGCTGGTGCTACGGATGAGGAATTTGAGGACACGGAGAAATTCAGGGATCTAGGAATTGAGAATGAATATACTTCCTTTAGCGTCGACGCCTCCTATCTTGACTTGGAGAAAAATATAGAAGTTGCGCCAAAATTGGCCAAGCCCATAGTTGAGAAGGGGTTTGGACTGGAAGTGGAGGTTGGAGAAATAAAAGGTGAAGAAGAAATCACGAAAGTCGGAGAGGCATTATACTTTGTAGAGAATTTAAAAGAAGAAGACATCAACCCAGACCTTTTGGCGATAAGCAACGGTTCGGTCCACGGACACTATGGAGAGGGCCAACTTCCCCATATACATCTAAGAAGAACCTATGATATTGCTTCAGCAATAAGGCCATATGGAGTAAGCGGCATTGCTCAACACGGTACCACAGGGACACCTAATATAATAATGGATCAATTCCCGGAACACGAGATTAAGAAGGCAAACGTTGCGACTAATTTCCAGGATATAGTTTGGGAGAATCTTCCCGAGGGTCTTAAGGGAGACATGGAAGAGTGGAAGGAAGAAAACGATAAGAGTTCCGTAAAATACGGCATCAAGGAGTTCAGGAATGAAATAATGGACATTGGTGAAGAGTACAAAGAGAAAATCTACGAGGATACCTTCGATAGGACTAGGGAGTTAATTAGACTGTTCAATGCTCAAGACCTAGCCAAAAAGTTCAAATAATCCATTGACTTCTTTTTTCTTTTTTAAAATTGAAAGAGAGATCAGGAGTGAATGATGCGTGTATCCCTCTCGGATTTTTCGCCGAGGAATGGCTTGGCGTATTCCAAATAAGAGTCGTTGACCTTGAAATTGTCGTAATCTATATAATCAGTTCCGCTGACCTTCTTTACTTTTGATCCTTCTACGAGTTTTTCGGATCCGACTGATAGGTCATTACCCTCACACTTTATTGAGGCCATTTTACCCGGTTCATCATTTTCCAGCAATTCCACACACTTCTCCCCACACTCGAAACCGAATTTTTTATCTATTTCCAAAGGCTTACCGTTTCTAAGCTCGTACGTCAATGCTATCGGAGCGGTTTTGATTTTCTGACCATCTTGCTCGGATAAATACACTATAGCATCTCCAAGACTGCTTACTAATTCGTTGGGGTCGAGTTTGGGATGCCCGAAGTCATCTACGTGCATCTCGTCCTTTTTCACGTGGGTATCCAACCCCTCTATGCTTGCTCCTTCACCCACGACTATAACCGCATAAGGGCAGCCGTCCTTTTCTTTGTTCTCGAAGAAGGCATTTTTCGCCCTCTCGTAAATTTCATTTATTTCCGTAGTTTCTTCCCCTGGGATTACCATATCTGCATCGCCGTAAGCCCCTGCTCCCGCTGCTACCCAGTCGGTTGATCTTCCAAAGACGGAGATGAGTGCTATCCTCCGGTGTGTACAGGCTACATCGAAGGATTCCTTAACTGTTTGGGCGGCCGTTCGAATGGCCTTGGGATATCCTATGCAGAAATAGGTTCCGGAAAGATCGTTATCCATTGTCTTTGGCCAGCCTGCTGTGGCCAGTCCATATTCTTCCCAGAGTTCCGCTAATACTGACAAAGTGTCGTCTCCACCTAGAGCGATAATTCCATCTATATCCTTTTTCCTAACCGTTTCAATTACGTTTTCGAGGTCTGGTTTCCATCTGCCGGAACCCAGAACCGATCCACCATATTCCTTTATTGAATCGATATTTTCTTTGGTTAATTTAACAAAGTCTCCTTTTTCGATTCCCTCCCAGGCGTTGAGAGCGCCCAATACCTCCCAATTATTATCGATGGCCCTTTTCGTTATACCTTCAATCCCCGCGTTAAGGCCACTTACGTGTCCTCCTCCGGTTAGTACAGCTATTTTCATTTTCTCACCTTTGTTCTTGGTGTCTTTCATGGGTTATTTAACCTTTCATTCTTTCCTAAAATTGTTTTTATTTTTTTAATTACAATTCAAACAATTATCACATTTGGATAGGAGATTGAGATATATAAGAGATTTATGTGACTTTCATATGTTAAATAAATAAATTAGAAGTAAAAGAGAAGTATTTTAGGGACAAAAAGGACGTTAGAGATATATAATTATCTATAGTTTGGAAAAAATTGACATTGATTCGAATGAAAATAGAAATATCTGGAATTATAAGGTTTTTGATTGTCTCATTTTTTTTAGCGCTCATCCTGACATCAATTACTGGTTTACTCCAAAATACTCCGAAAGCCTCGATAGTTGGAGCATACTACTATGGATATCCTTTCTATTTCTTGATAAAAATGCCTCTTTTAAATCGGGTCGATTTCGTTCTTATAAATTTCCTTAAAGATTTTCTATTATTCTGGATGGTGATTTCGGCTTTGATTGTTTTAAAATCTTTTTGGAGTCGAAGTGAAGAACTTCTGCCGAGCTGGAGTGATTATCGTGCCAGGTTCCTAATAATTTTCATACTCTCAGGATTTTTTGCGAAAATGATTTGTGAATTTGTTCATGAATTTCTGGGACATGGGTCCTTCGTTCTTCTTTTTGGGGGAAAAATCACAAATATCAATATATCAATCCTCTGGCCCTACACATTCTCATCGATAAAGTGGGCCGGTTCTTTTTTACCTTGGCAAATGATCTGGATTCAGAGTGGAGGTATCCTTGTCACCCTAATTGTTTCTGTAATTCTCCAGACGCTTATACTTATGAGGTTTATCGAACGAAGATGGTTATCTACATTCTTCTTTTGGCTTTCCTTTTGGACCTTTCTGAGTTCTGCCGGATATCTTCTATTAGGTGGAATTAGCCCCTTCGGTGATGTAGAATATCTTATTTCTGTAGGAGTGCTCACTCGAAGCTCCTCCCTCTTGATTGGCCTCGGAATATTTTTGGTGATATTTTTCACACTGTCGCGAATTTACGTGAGAATACTTTCAAAATCAGAATTAGTCGATGATAATAAGTCAATCTGTCTTTCACTAGGTCTTTTCTGGCTTCTCTTGCTCCCTATTATCCTTTTGGCTATAGCTGGTAGAAATTGGCCCCTAGCCTATTCAGCACTGGGCGTGCTCCCTGCCGTGATTATTTTGTTTTTATATATCATATCGCCGAGGATATTCCACGTATTTAGGGGATAAACTCCAGCTCAGTTTGGTGGCGTGGTAGGGGAATCTTGGAGGGGTCTCGGATTGGGAGGGAAATTAGTTGACTCTATAATCGGCATTGCCAAAGATAAAGGACTTGAAAGAGTTTGGACTAGTCTCCCTTTAGAAAGCGATAGCACGAGAGGTCTATGTAAGAGGCTGGAATTTGACATCGAGGAAGGGGAAGAAACCTTTATTGCTACTCTCCCACTCTAAAAACATATTTGACTTTTAAAAATTGAAGTTCCCACAATATTACTAGACATTAACCTACTAAAAGAATCTGAAAAGACTATGAAAAAGTTTGATTGGATCGAACATCCGGCTGATGCCGGATTCAGAGCCTACGGGGAAAATTTAGAGGAAGCTTTTGAGAATGCAGCTCTAGCTCTCACCGAGTTGATGGTAGATTCCGAAAAAGTAGAACCTGTAGAGCAGGAAAATGTAGAGATTCGATCCGAGGATTTGGAAGCTCTACTCTTTGATTGGCTCGATCATTTACTATATCTCCAGGGAGCAAAAGGGTACGTCGCATCAAGATTCAAAATAAAGAGAATTTCGGAAGAAAATGGCGAATATAAGCTCGAAGGAAAGACATGGGGGGAAAAGTACAGCCGGGAAAAGCATGGGCCAGGAAGTGAGGTAAAGGCGATTACCTATCACATGATGGAAATAAACCAAAAGCCAGATCGTAGCTCGGTCCAGGTTGTTGTCGACGTCTAGATCTGAGGATACTCCTCCGAAATTTCTTTTTCACATGCCTGTGGGAATGCGAAGAAATTAATAAGAACGGCCAAATGGTTGTTAAGTTGGAAGCAAGATGTCTTGGAAAGGCGAAATTAATAAGATTGATGAGAACCTCTGGGAGATTCCAAAGTCGCATAAAAAGCACATGCGAGTCCCCGCCAGAGTATATGCAAATGAAACACTACTGAATCAAATAAAGGGAGATAAAACTTTGGAGCAAGCGACCAATGTCGCTAGCCTTCAGGGGATATACAATTATTCGGTGACTTTGCCGGACGGACATCAAGGATATGGATTCCCGATTGGGGGAGTAGCTGCTACCGATGCCGAAGAGGGAGTTATATCTCCAGGAGGGGTCGGCTATGATATTAATTGCCTTCCAGGCGATGCTGAGGTACTAACTTCATTGGGATTTCGCGTGAATATCGAGGACATATCCGTTGGAGATAATGTTACAGTCATGAATGATCACCACGCTCGTCCTACGGAAGTTCTTTTGACCCAGAAGAGAGAAGATGATATCCTCTACAGAATTTGTACCAAATTAGGATATGAGCTTCAAGCTTCACCTGACCATCCACTTCTCACAAGAGAGGGAATGGTAGAAAGTGATGAGCTTTCCGAAGGCGATGAAGTTGCGCTTCATCCGTTCAAGGGAGTAAGATACGAGGAACCAGAAGATTTCAAAATATTGGAGGAAGATTCATTCAAAGCTTCGATTGAGGAAGAGTTAGTTAGCCGGGATTTTCTACCATTATCCTCAAAGAATGAAAAGCTTCCCCATCTACTGAAGATATTTGGATATCTTTTGGGCGATGGAACAGTCTACGATAAATATGTTATTTTCTATGGCCGGAGGGAAGATTTGGAGGATATTAAAGAAGATGTGGATTACTTGGGTTATAAGGGACAGATTTACGAGAGAGATAGGGAATACAAAATCGATGGCAAAGAATTCAGCGGCACTGAGACATACCTTAAAGTTTCAGCTAGGAGTCTCGCTAAACTTCTGTGGGAAATGGGATACCCGAAAGGAGATAAGACCGAGGCTGAAATTAGTATCCCCGAATGGATAACAAAACTTCCCAAATGGATGAAGAGATTATTTTTGGCCAGCTTTTTTGGTGCAGAAATGTCAAAACCCAAAACGAGCAACGGTTACAATTTCTATATGCCAGAGATTAAATTTTCAAGGAAAGTTACTGATATGGAGAGAGAACCTGAGTTCCTTTATGATTTGCAAGGTATGCTCGAGGAGTTTGGGGTTGAGTCTACAGTTTCTACGGCTAGTGAGGAGGAGAATAAAATAATTTACAGACTTCTTGTTGGAGGAACCCCTGAAAATCTGTTGAATCTATGGGAAAAAATAGGCTATGAATATAACAGAGAAAGAAGGAGAATCTCAACGGCTGCGATTGTTTACTTGAGGCTTAAAAAATCTGTTATACAAAAGAGAGAGGAAATTAGAAGGAAGATAAAGGAAGAAGATAGAGATTTATCCGTGAAAGAAATAGTGGACAAATATGGAGAATTCGTGAATAAACGGTTCGTAGAGAGAAGTCTCTGGGGAGATACCTTAAGCGCAAGGCCTCCACAAGACTTTATTAAATTTGAGGAGTTCCTTGAGGTTTATTCCGACGGGGAGATGGTTTACGACGAGGTTGTTAGAATAGAGGAAATCAAACATAATGATAAGGTGTATGATTTCACTGTCGCTAATGAACATCATAATTTTGTGGCCAATGGAGTAGTCGTTTCGAATTGCGGCGTCAGATTACTCCGAACTAATTTGGAGAAGTCGGAGGTTTCGCCAGAGATAAAGAGGCTAGTCAATTCTCTTTTCGACACGGTCCCCTCCGGTGTGGGGAGTGAGAGCAAGATTCACCTATCAACTTCCGATTTAGATGAAGCTCTTGCAAAGGGATCTCAATGGGCTGTGGAGAATGGTTACGGTCGCGATGAAGATATCGATAGCATAGAGGAAAACGGCCGTTTGGAAAATGCAAATCCGAATGCTATCAGTTCTAAGGCAAAGGATAGAGGAAACTCCCAACTAGGGACTCTGGGTAGTGGAAATCATTTCTTGGAAGTGCAATATGTAGATAAGATTTTCGATTCCGAGGTGGCGGAAGAGTTCGGGATTACGGACGAAGGTCAAGTAATGACCATGATACACACGGGCTCCAGAGGTTTCGGCCATCAGGTCTGCACCGACAACCTTAGGAAAATGGAAAAGGCTGCGAAGAAATATGGGATAGAATTACCCGAGCGGGAATTAGTCAATGTGCCCATCTCTTCGGAGGAGGGCCAGGATTATCTCTCTCAGATGGCCTGCGCGGCGAATTTTGCTTGGGCCAACAGACAGGTTATCACCCACTGGACTAGAGAGACCTTCTCAAAAATCATGGATAAAAATCCCGAAGGCATGGGCTTGGATATCATCTATGATGTTGCTCATAATATAGCGAAATTTGAAGAGCATGAAATAAACGGCAGTGAGAAGGAAGTCTGTGTCCACCGAAAGGGAGCTACTAGGTCTTTCCCACCCGGCCATTCGGAAATCCCGAAGAAATATCAGAGCGTAGGTCAGCCGGTGCTTATTCCGGGTAATATGGGAACGGCCAGCTATGTGCTTGTGGGATCCGAAAAAGCTATGGAAAAAACCTTCGGATCTACCGCACACGGTTCCGGGAGAACGATGAGTAGGACTGGAGCCAAGGGCAAGTTCTGGGGTGAGGACGTCAAGGACGATTTATGGGATAAGGAGAATATTTACGTCAGAGCAACCCATGGCTCGGTGATTGCCGAAGAGGCCCCGGGAGCATATAAGGACGTGGACGAGGTCGTAAAGGTCAGCGACGAAGAAGGAATAGGAAATCTCGTTGCCAGACTCAGGCCGATGGGAGTAGCGAAGGGTTAGACGGTTTTTGTGAGTTCCAATGACGCTTGAACTTTCCTCCATTCATTTACCCGCATCTCTTGTGTCAGATTTTTCGAAACTTAGGGAAAAGACTCTGAAAATTGGACATGTAGGGAGAATACTTGCCGTATTTAGAGTAGAGGAGGTTTTTATTTATGACGATGAGGATCCAAATGTCGAAAGTCCGGAAGAGGAAGCCTCCCTCAT
Source organism: Hadarchaeota archaeon (SeqCode) (assembly GCA_964399085.1). Taxonomy (GTDB): domain Archaea; phylum Hadarchaeota; class Hadarchaeia; order Hadarchaeales; family JAGGTB01; genus CAYLJV01. The sequence continues at coordinate 23,710 of CAYNPN010000006.1, forward strand.
AAAGACCATCCTCAGTTATATGGAGACGCCACAGTATTTGAGGAAGACCTTATTTCCGTACAAGGAAGAACTTCGCAATGTAGGACTCTTACCCCCGTTACGAACGCCTCACCACCCCCTTCAAAATGAAAGAAATGATGAGGGGAGTATAAGGGAGGCGGCGGTTATTGAATCTTCCGACGGCCAATCGAAGCTCGAAATAGGTCTACAGGAAAAAGGAATCTTTAGAGGTAGGTTAGAAGAGGGGTCACGAGTTACGGTCAAACTTGAGAGAAAGATGGAAGGAAAAGGGTGGCTCGTGGATGTTGTAAATGAGGAGAAAATTGACGATTATTGGGGCTTTAATGTCTTTAGGACACCCGATATCGCCCAGAGTTTAAGTAAGGCTAGTGTAGACTATACTATTGGAACATCCCGATACGGCCAAAATTTATATGAGGCCATTAAAGGGATAAATGCGGACAACAGTGAAACCGTGACGGTGGCTTTCGGAGGGCCGTATCAAGGCCTCTTCGAAGTCTGTGATAGACAGGCCGTCGATCCGGACGACCTGTTCGATATCATGGTAAATGCAATCCCCGATCAGGGGACTGCAACGGTTCGAACGGAAGAAGCTCTAAACGCCACCCTTGCGGTCCTGAACATCCTCCTCAGGAGGATATAATCATGCCAGAAAAAGAGCATCCAAGACGGGGCTCTTTGGCGCACTCGCCTCGAAAACGGGCCTCGAAGCAAAAACCCCGGATAAGATCTTGGCCAGAGGAGAGCGAAGTAGGTCTATTGGGATTTGCTGGCTATAAGGCCGGAATGACCCATGTCTTCATGATAGATGACCATCCCGGGAGAGTAACTGAAGGACAGGAAATCAACGTCCCGGTGACTGTGCTTGAAGTACCACCCTTGCGAATTTGCGGATTAAGAGTTTACGGAAAGGTTATAGAGGGGGAAAAGAGCCTTTCCGAGGTTTGGGAAATGAACCCGGTTGAAGACTTAGAGAGATCGGTAAAGATACCCGAGGATTATGACCAGGAAAGTGCGCTTGAAAACGCCGAAGAGTTTATTGATAATGACAGAGCCGAGGAAATATCCGTTTTAGTTCACACTCAGCCCAGTTTAAGTTCAGTTTCTAAGAAAAAGCCCGAGGTTATGGAAATAAGAATCGGAGGAGATTCCGTTGAGAATCAGTGGGAAGAAATGAGGGACATGCTTGGCAACGAAATAGAGTTTTCGGATGTTTTTGATGAAGGAAATTATGCCGACGTGTTTGCCATTACAAAAGGAAAAGGTTTCGAAGGCCCCGTCAAGCGTTGGGGAGTGAAAGTTCAACCCCGGAAAGTCCAACAGGCCAGGAGACATACCGGTGTTTTGGGCCCTTGGAGACCGAGCCGAATTATGCGGACGGTACCGATGTCCGGTCAATCCGGCTATCACCAAAGAATGGAGCATAATAAGAGGATTTTGAAAGTGGGAGACGACGGGGTTGAGGTTACTCCCAAGGGAGGCTTTTTGAGATTCGGTGAGATAAAAAGCGATTACGTTCTCCTTAAGGGTTCAGTTCCAGGCCCTACTAACAGAATGATATTTTTCCGAAAGCCCATGAAGGAAAAGGAAGGGGTTCCAACTACACCACCTTCTATCACATATATTGATACAAGCTCTCAGCAGGGGGGTTAGTTACGATGAAGACTGAAATTAAAAATCTAGAGGGAGAATCCGAGGATTCAGCCGATCTTCCGGAAGTCTTTGAGGAAGGAATAAGACCCGACCTTATTAAAAAGGCCGTTGTTTCGGCTCAGAGTTCTCGTATTCAATCAAAGGGATCGAGCTCGAGAGCGGGCATGGATACCACTGCGGAAACGCCCCCAAAAGGATCCGGCCAGACTAGGGTTCGTCGAATTAAGGGAAGAGGATACCATGCAGCTGGGAGATCGGCTTGGGCCCCCTTTACTGTTGGAGGTAGAAGAGCCCATCCCCCTAAGTCGGAAGAGGATAAATCGGAAGAAATTAACGATAATGAGAAGAACTTGGCGATCCGGTCGGCGATTTCGGCTACTAAAGAGCTAGATTTTGTCTCCTCAAGAGGACACGTCGTGGATGGGGTCGAAGAATTCCCCCTTGTCGTTGAGAATGATCTTGAAGAGTTAAAAAAGACAAGAAAAGTTAAGGAGGTTCTTGAGGGCTTAGGGGTTTGGCCTGACGTGAAGCGGGTAAAAGAAACCCGAACCGTTCGGGCCGGCAAGGGTAAATCCAGAGGCAGGCCCTACAAAAAAGGTGTCGGACCTCTCTTGGTGGTGGGGGAGGATAAGGGTATATTTAGAGCAGCTCGGAACATTCCGGGAGTTGATATAATTACGGTTGACCAGCTAAATGCTGAGCTTTTGGCGCCCGGGGGAGCTCCTGCCCGCCTTACGATATGGACTGAGTCGGCTCTTGAAGAAGTCAATAGGAGGTTTTCAAATTGAAGGATCCACATGAGGTTATAATTCATCCAAGAATCACTGAGAAAGCTGTAAGACTAATTGAAGATGAAAATAAGTTAGTCTTTGTTGTTTCTGAAGATTCGAATAAAAGGGAGATTAAAGAGGCGGTGGAAATCCTGTTTGAGGTAGAGGTAGAGGATGTGAATACCCAGATCACCCCAAGCGCTGAAAAGCGTGCCTTTGTTAAACTATCACCTGAATATAATGCTGATGAGATAGCAGCTAGACTAGGAGTGTTCTAGAATGGGAAAAAGAATTAGAGCCCAAAGGCTTGGAAGAGGAAGCCCGACTTACAGGGCGAGGACGAAAAAAAGGAAAGAAGTCAGCCTACCACAGGCTTCGGAAGAAGGCTCCAAGGCCAAAGTAGTTGATATACTACACGACCGTTCTAGAAGTGCTCCTGTGGCTAGGATAAGATATTCTGATGGAGAAGAGAGATTGGTATTGGCTCCCGAAGGAATAAAAGTGGGAGATGAATTGGAGTGCGGAATATCTGCACCTATCAAGCCCGGTAATACCCTTCCACTTTCCGAGATTCCGGAAGGTGCACCCATACACAACCTCGAAGGGAAACCTGGAAAGGGTGGAGAGTTTGCCCGAGCTTCCGGGACTAATGCCGTACTTCTTGCCCATGATGTAAGCCAGGCAATAGTTCAAATGCCATCGGGAGAAATACGCTCTTTTAATCCTAAATGCCGAGCGACTATTGGGGTTGTGGCTGGTGGAGGCCGGAGAGAGAAACCGTTTGTAAAAGCCGGTAAGAAACATGGTGAGAGAAAGGGAAAAGGAAAACTCTACCCCCGGGTATCAGGTGTTGCGATGAATGTCGTAGACCATCCATTCGGCTCCGGACGTGGTAGACATGCTGGGAGGCCCAGGACTGTGGGCAGAACTGCCCCGCCAGGACAAAAGGTAGGCCTTATAAGTGCCCGCAGGACTGGAAAGAGGTGATTATTAATGGTAAAGGAGTTTACTTATCGAGGTCATACATTGGGAGAACTCCAAGATATGTCCATCGACGAATTTGCCAATCTACTCCCTGCTAGAGAGAGAAGAGTCATTAAAAGGGGACTTCCGCCGAGACAACAAAAACTTCTGGATAAGGTTCGGGAGGTAAATGAAATGGATGAACCTGAGGAAGAGTTTATACGTACCCATTGTAGGGACATGATTATTCTGCCGGAGATGGTTGGATTAAGGTTTGGGGTCTATGATGGAGAGACTTTTGTACCTGTTGAAGTAGAGTCTCGAATGATTGGACATAGGCTGGGAGAGTTTGCCCTCACGAGAAAAAAGGTAGAGCACAGCACTCCGGGAATAGGTGCTACTAGAAGTTCGTTATACGTTCCATTAAAGTGATACGATGCCCAAACATGATTATTCCGTGGATGTAGATGACCGAAAGTGCGCAAAGGCTATGGGGAAAGAATTACATGTTTCTCCGAAAGACAGTGTTGAGATTTGTAATGAAATTAGAGGAATGGATTTGAGAAAGGCACAAGATTATCTAGACGCTGTAACTGAAAAGGAAGCTATTGTTCCGTATAGGAAGCATGATAAGAAAAAAGGCCACAGGAAGGGCTCTGGAGATGATTCGGGAGGATATCCTGTAAAAGCTGCCAGCGCTATTTTGGATGTGCTGGAGAATGTCGAGGCCAACGCGGAATATAAGGGTTTAACTTTGGAGAATCTCAGGATTATTCATGCCAGTGCTAAGCGAGGAATGAAGTTTCCTGGCATCCAACCGAGGGCTTTTGGGAGGGCATCACCTTCCGATACGCCTACTACAAACGTTGAAATCGTAGTCAAGGGTGAATAAAGAATGTCGGTTGAAGAGTTTTTCATTGAAAAGAATTGGAACCGAGCTAAGCTTGAAGAGTTTTTAGAGGAAGAGCTGGAGGAGGCCGGTTATGGCGGGATGGAAAAAAAGAGAACTCCGATGGGGACCAGATTGACTCTGCAGGTAGAGCGCCCCGGGGTGGTTATAGGACGTGGCGGTAAGAATATTCAGGAATTGACCGAGAAGCTGGAGAAGGACTTCGATTTAGATAGCCCTCAGGTTGAGGTCAATGAAATTGAGGTCCCTGAATTCAATGCCTCGATTATGGCAAAGAGAGTCGCCTTTTTGCTCACCCGGGGCGTTTACTTCCGCCGGGTAGGTTACGGTACTCTCCGAGAAATTATGGAAGCGGGAGCCCGTGGGGCAGAAATAGTTATTTCGGGTAAATTGACCGGAGATTTCGCTAGAGAGGAAAGATTTTACGATGGTTATCTAAAGAAGGCTGGAGAGTATGCATCGAAGGTCGTAGACAACGGAAAGGCAGTTGCGGAACTTCCGGCAGGAACGGTGGGAGTAAAAGTAAGGATCATGCCACCCGATGTTGAACTTCCGGAAGAAATCGAAGTAGAAAAAGAAATTGAAGAAGAAGCTCCGGAGGAAGAGAAATTGGAAAGCGAAGTGCCGGAAGAAGGAGTAGAGCCGGAGACATAATGAGGGTCTGATATTAATGGCCATTCTCAAACCAAATGAAATTCGGGATATGAATTTGGAAGAAATGGAGGCGGAACTGGCGGAACTGAGATCGGAACTCGCCCGAGAAAGGGCTGTGGCTGCGGCCGGTGGGTCGCTTGAAAACCCAGGAAGAGTGAAAGAACTAAGACGTACTATAGCACGAGTTTTGACGATTATGAAAGAAGAACAAAGAAAGAGGAGGTAGATAGGACCTAATGCCAGAAATATGCCCGACGTGTGGTTTACCCAAGGAGATTTGTGCCTGCGAGGAAATAGCTCAGGAACAGCAGCGAATAAGAGTATACACGCAAGAAAGGACTTTTGGAAAGTCCGTGACTATTATTGAGGGTTTGAATGAAGAACAAGTTGATATGGAAGAGGTCGCCAGTAAATTGAAGAAAAATTTGGCCTGCGGCGGAACTGTAAAAGAAGGAAGAATTGAACTCCAGGGTAATCATGAATCACGCGTTAAAGACATGTTAGTTGATATGGGTTTTTCTTCGAATACGATTGAAGTGGAGTAGGTTCTCTATGTCTGTAACGGAAGGGAACCTCTTACAGCATGAGTTGATTGGACTAAAAGCTGAAGTCGTTGAATGTACGGATCCTACTAAAAAAGGAAAAAAGGGTGTTATAATGAACGAGACGAAGAATACTCTAACCTTGAAACATGGTGGGGAATTAAAAACTATCCCCAAGAAAGAAATTACACTTTCAATCACACTACCAGAAGGAGAAGATGTAAAAGTGGAAGGAAGAAAATTAGTAGCTCGGCCGGAAGACCGAGTTAAGAAGTTTAGGTGAATAAAAATGATAGATTCGAAAATAAAAATTCCGGAAGAAGAATGTCAAGACGAGAATTGCCCGTTTCACGGGGAACTTAATGTTAGAGGTCAGGTTCTCGAGGGAGAGGTAGTCAGTGATAAGATGGACAAGACGGTCGTCGTCGAGAGAGGATATGCCGAGAAGATACCAAAATTTGAGAGATATGAAAGGCGTTCTTCCAAGGTTCACGCTTATAATCCCCCCTGTATAGGTGCTAGGGAAGGCGATAATGTGAAAATAGCGGAGTGTAAAAAATTGAGCAAACAAAAATCATTCGTAGTTTTGGAAAAGGAGGAGGAATAAAATGCCTAGAACAGCCACCGGCGAAATATCCCCCGTTGTTCCTACTCGGACACTCTCCCAGGGCGCTCGCTTGGAATGCACGGATAATACGGGAGCTAAAGAGCTGGGAATAATTTCAGTTATTGGATATAAGGGAACTCGAAGGAGAATGCCAAAGGCTGGTGTCGGCGACATGTTTGTCGCTTCGGTTAAGAAGGGAAAACCCGAGTTGAGAAAACAGGTAGTTCATGGTATTGTCGTCAGGCAAAAAAAGGAATATAGACGCCTCAATGGAATGAGAATAAAATTCGAAGACAACGCGGCTGTTCTGGTAAGTCCGGAGGGAGAACCGCAGGGTTCTGAGATTCGAGGTCCTCTGGCAAGAGAAGCTGCTGAAAAGTGGCCACAGGTGGCAGGAATAGCTACTATTATAGCTTAGGTGAAATATATGTCAGGAAATGATTCTCAACATTTACATGAAAGAAAAAAATCGATGGCTGCCCCGCTGGGCCCCGATCTCAGGGAGGAGTATGGGTTCCGCTCCATTTCCGTTAGAACGGGGGATAAGGTAAGACTGGTGAGAGGAGATTTTAAGGGGATAGAAGGTGAGGTCACCGAAGTTGATACTGACAGTCAGAGGATAGTCGTAGAAGGTGTGGAAACCCCTAAAGCGGATGAGACTGAAGTTTCAACTCCAGTTCACCCTTCAAATGTTGAAATAATTGAAATGGAAAAAGATAGTATGCGTGAAAAGGTTATTGATAGGAGGTCAGAAAGTGGGAAAGAAAGGACGGAAAAAACATCTCAAGAGGCTGAACGCCCCGAAAGTAAGGAGAGTTAATAGGAAGGAAAAGAAGTATGCCGTTTCTGCTTCTCCTGGCCCCCATAAGGCTCAGGAATCCCTTCCCCTAGCTGTGTCTCTACGGGAGAACTTGGGTTTAGCCAAAACTAAGAGAGAAGCGGGAAAGATTTTAGGACAGGGTGAAGTTGAGGTCGACGGGAAGGTAAGAAGAGACACCGGTTTTCCGGTAGGCCTCATGGACGTGGTAAGTTTTCCTAAGACCGGTGATGCTTGGCGAGTTCTGCATGACAGGAAGGGATACCTTCAGTTCCATAAAATAGATGATGAGGAGTCAAAATATAAACTTGCGAAAATTACCGATATAGTTCCTTTCAAGGGAGGAAAATCTCAGCTTACTCTTCATGATGGGAAGAGCCTGATTGGCGATTTCACTGATTTTGAGGTCGGAGACACTGTGAAGATTACCTTACCGGATTTAGAAATAGAAAGTCACATTCCTCGTAAGGAAGGGAGCCTTGCATGGATTACTGGGGGCAGCAATGTTGGTAGGGAGGGAAGTATCAAGGAAAGTCTAGAAGTAGAAGGACCCTCCCAAAACAGCTTCATTATAGAGGCTCGAGAGGAAGAGTTTCAATCGCCCGAAAGATATGTATTTGTGATCGGAGAAGAGGAACCGGAGATTTCTTTGCCGTAAGGTGATTATCGATGAATTCTATGAAGGAGATTAGAATCGGAAAGGTCGTTCTTAATATCGGAGTCGGAGAAGGTGGCCGTGAACTTTCAAATGCCGAGGAAGTTTTGCGGGATATAGCGGATCAAAAACCAGTCAGAACCTACGCAAAGCAGACTAATCAAACTTTGGGGGTCAGACAGGGGACCCCTGTAGGTTGCAAGATGACTCTCAGAGGGGAGCGAGGCATAGAAGCCTTGGAGAGGTTATTGAAGGTAAAGGGTCACCAAATCGAGGAGTCTTCTTTTGACGGAAATGGTAATTTTTCGTTTGGGATCGAGGAGCATATTGAAATCCCGGACATGGAATATGACCCGGATGTGGGAATATATGGAATGGACGTCAGTGTAAATTTGGTTCGGCCCGGGTTCCGAATAAAAAATCGTAAAAGAAAACCTCGAAAGATTCCGGAGAGTCATCGGATTAATAAAGAAGAGGCCATTGAGTTTGTAGAAGAAGAATTAGGAGTTCAGGTGGTTTAATTGGCAGAAAAAAAGGAAGTTCATGAGGATAGGAGCTGTGAAAGATGCGGTACTAATGCAGCGGTTTTCCAGAGATTTGGCCTACACCTTTGCAGAAGATGCTTTAGAGAAATGGCCTCAAAGATGGGTTTTGAGAAGCATGAATAGGTGGTTACATGAGTAAAGATCCTTTATCTGACGCATTATCGACGATAAAAAATCATGAGGAAATCAGGAAGAGGGAGGTTGCTATAAAGCCTTCTTCCAACCTCATAGGAGACGTATTGGAAGTAATGGAAGAGGAGGACTATATTGGGGGATTTGAGTTCATTGATGATGGAAGGGGTGGAAGATTCGAAGTGGAATTGATAGGGAATATAAATGATTGCGGCGTGATAAAACCGAGATTTTCGGTTAAGAAAGGAGATTTTGAGAAGTGGGAAAAAAGGTACCTCCCCGCCGCCGGATTTGGAATATTGGCTGTTTCGACTCCGAGAGGAGTAATATCCCATAAAATGGCAAAGGAAGAGGGGTTAGGCGGCCGTCTTCTAGCCTTTGTTTATTAACCGGAGACTTGAATTTATTTAAGCAATTCTTCTCCAGAACTTATAAGAAAAGCTAAAAAGAAAAGACAGGAGTGAATCATTATCCGGAAAGGAGGAATCGATTATGATAAACCTGGGAATGGAAGAAACCATACAGATTCCTGAAGGAATAGATGTTAGCCTCGAGGGCAAGACTTTGAGTGTCAGCGGCTCGAATGGAGAGCTCTCTAGAAAATTCGACCCTGAGGGAGTAGAAATAGATATTGATGATGAAAAGGTTCTGGTAAAGTCAGAATCTTCAAAAAAGAGACAACGGGCGGCGGTGGGCACTGTCGTTTCCCACGTAAATAATATGATTAAGGGCGCCCAGGAGGACTTTTCTAGTAAACTTAAGGTGGTTTATTCTCACTTCCCCATCTCTGTAAGTGTTCGGGATGGAAAGGTAAAAATCGAGAACTTTATTGGGGAGGAGAAACCCCGATATGCAGACATCGTGGGAGACACGGATGTGGAAATTAAAGGGGAGGAAATAGAGGTAAAAGGAGCCGATAAAGAAGCTGTCGGACAAACAGCTGCCAATATTGAGGAGACGGCTCATGTTAAGGGTCGCGATCCAAGGGTTTTCCAAGATGGGATTTACATAGTAAAGAGGCCGTAACCATGGCAAAGAAAGAGTTCAAAAGACAAGGTTCGTCCAGACACAAGCGTGTAGGCGACAGCTGGCGGAAACCAAGGGGAGTAGACAGTAAGATGAGAAAGGAGAAGAGTGGAAAGCCCCCTTTGGTTAAAATAGGGTATAGGAAGCCCAAGTCAGAAAGGGGAATCCATCCATCCGGTTATCATGAAGTTTTAGTCCATAATCCTCAAGAGGCCGAGGAAGTGGATCCTGAAACACAGGCAATCAGGATAGCTTCCACGGTAGGGGAGAGGAAAAGAGAGGAAATCCTCGAAGTTGCTGTAGAACAGAATATTAAGGTATTGAATGCGAGTAGGAGGGATTTAAGTGGATCTGAAGATGCAGAAGAGAATAGCAGCTGACATTTTAGATGTTGGGGAGGGTAAAGTTTGGATTGACCCCGACAGAATGGCAGAAGTCTCCACCGCAATTACTAGAACTGATGTGAAACAGTTGATAGATGACGGCGCGATAGAGGCGAAATCTCGAAAATCGACGAGTAAAGCTAGGGCACGAAAACGCCAGGAACAAAAAGACAAAGGGCGTCAGAGCGGCCCCGGAAGTAGGAAAGGTGCCAAGCATGGGAGGAAATCCCAGAAAGAGGAGTGGATTGATAAAGTTCGTCCACAGCGCCGAAAGTTACGCGAGCTAAAAGAGGATGGCTCGATAAGTTCGAGTCAATATAGGGATTTGTATCGGAAAGTAAAAGGGGGAGCTTTCAGGAGTAAATCTCACCTTGAAACTTACCTGAAGGATAAAGGAATGCTGGAGGGGTCAGAATGACTTCAGAAGGACCGCATCAAAGAGTTGCATATCGCAGGAAGAGGGAAGGAAAAACGGACTATTATTATCGGAGAAGTCTCCTTCGCTCTGAAAAGCCTAGACTAATATCCCGAATTTCAAACCGTCATGTACGGGCTCAAGTGGCCACTCCAACCACCAAAGGCGATGAGATTTTGACCTCCGCTTTTTCCAAGGAACTTTCCGAGTGGGGCTGGAAGGGATATAAGGCGAATACGCCCGCGGCGTATCTAGTGGGTCTTCTTTGTGGTTATCGAGCCAAGGAAGAAGGAATTGACGAAGGTATTTTGGATATTGATAAATTTATTGCCTCCCCTCAGGCAAAAGTTTTCGCTGTTTTGAAGGGCGCTCTCGCTGCCGGTTTGGATATCCCGCACGAGGAGAGAGTATTGCCCTCTGATGCCCGATGTAGAGGAGAACACATCTCGGATTACGCTCAAAAACTAAAATCGGATGACGAGAAAAAATATCAATCTCAATTTGGAGGATATCTGAAAAATGATCTCCAGCCCGAGAGCCTTCCCGAGCATTTTAAAGACACTGAGGAAGCAATAAAAACCCAATACGGTGAATGAAAATGGAAGAATTGGAATTAGAAGAATGGAATCCTAAGACAAAGCTGGGCAAGGAGGTTAAGGAAGGGAAAATTACTAGCCTATCCGAAGTTTTCGATAGTGGACGACGTCCCAGAGAGGTTGAGATTATAGATGTCTTGGTCCCGGACTTGGAAGATGAGATCCTGAATGTTAATTTAGTTCAACGCATGCATAGATCAGGTCGACGATTAAGTTTCAGAGTCACCGCCGCTGTGGGAAATGGAGATGGAGTTATTGGTCTAGCTCACACAAGTGGTGGAGAAGTTGCCCCTTCTATTCAGAAGGCTATAAATGCGGCCAAACTCAGAGTCATTCAGATAAAGAGAGGCTGTGGTAGCTGGGAGTGTGGGTGCGGCCGACCTCATTCACTTCCCTATGAAGTGACTGGGCAAAAGGGGAGCGTTAGAATAACGCTAAAGCCGGCCCCCCGAGGGCTGGGAATAGCTGCAGCTGAAATTCCCCAAACAGTTCTCAGGCTTGCCGGCATAGAAGATGTGTGGACCACCTCGAAGGGTAAGACTAGGACTACTATAAACTTTGCCTTAGCGACCTTTGATGCCCTAAAGAAAACGACGAAAGTAGTTACGGAAGATACTTATCCGGGCGAAGTAATTACTGGCGAGATTGGTGATGAAGGTGACTAAGCTAGCGGTAGTTAGAGTAAGAGGGAACGCTCAGATTAGAAAAAAGGTGAAGGATACCCTCCAGATGCTGCGACTTACGAAGCCCCATTATTGTACCTTAGTAGAGGATGATTCGAGCCGTAGGGGAATGCTTGATAAAGTAAAAGAAATGGTCACCTGGGGTCCAATTGAACCGGAAGTTTTGGAAAAATTGCTCAGAGAAAAAGGGGAAGTTGGGGGCGGTAAATCCATTTCCGAGGAAAGCGTTCAGGAAATTACATCATTCGATTCAGTGGGGGATTTAGCGGAGGCGATTTGTGAGGATGAATTCGGGTTGGATGAGATTAAAAAGTTTAGAAATGTTTTCCAATTGCACCCACCTAGAAAGGGTTATAAATCTCTCAATCGCGCGTTCAACCATGGTGGAGCTGTTGGGGATAGGGGTGAAGATATAAACAAACTTATTCTCCGGATGATTTAGAGGTGAGAGATGTGTCTAGAAGAAAAAGTAAAAAATCGAGAAGTCATCGGGGCTCCCGCACTCACGGAGGGGGAAAGGGAAGAAATAGAAGACACTCAGGGAATAAGGGAGGAAAAGGTATTGCCGGAAGTCATAAACACCGATGGATGGAAATTAAGAGCACTGATCCCAAACACTTCGGAAAATACGGGTTCAAGAGGCCCCCCCAACTTCAGGAAGAAGCCGAGACAGTTAATGTAGGCGAACTCGACGAATATGTCGACGAGTTATTGGAGCAGGAGTTGGCGGAGGAAGAGGGCGATGAGATTGTGATCGATGCCTCGGATTTGAACTGCGATAAGATTCTGGGTGGAGGACAGGTCAATCATCAACTTAAGGTTTTAGCTGATGATTTCTCGCAGTCAGCACAAAGAAAGTTAGAAGAGTCCGGTGGCGAAGCTGTAAAGGGTGAAGACTGATGGCAGAGGGTCCCGCCAAATCAAGTCTTTACGCGTTGGAACCCCTTATTCGGAAATTTCCCGAAGTCCGGTCCCCGAAGAGACATGTTTCTTTCAAGGAAAAGCTGATGTGGTCCGGACTAGCTATGATAATCTATTTGATCATGACCAGGATCACTCTTTATGGGATCCCATCCCAAGAGGCGGGTATATACTTTGGTCAACTTCAGTACGTTCTGGCGAGTAGGGCCGGAACAATTATGCAGTTAGGAATCGGTCCGATAGTCACCTCAGGAATTATAATGCAACTTTTGGTGGGAGCCGATCTTATCAACCTTGACCTTCACGAAAGGAGGGACAAAGCGCTTTTCACCGGAACGCAGAAAATTTTAGCACTTATAGTGGGAGCCTTCCAGGCCTCTGCTTTCGTCTTTTCGGGTGCTCTGACGCGGGGCCCTGCAAGTTTGAGCTTAATGTTATTCTTAGTATTCCAACTTATAATCGGTGTATCGGTTGTATTGTTTTTGGATGAGCTTGTGTCCAAATATGGTTTCGGCAGTGGAATCAGTTTGTTTATTGCAGGGGGTGTTTCCATGACTGTATTTTGGCAGGCATTTAGCCCTATGTCTATTCCCCAAGGGAATGCATTTATCGGGGCGATTCCTAATTTCATCGCTTCAATTATGAGCGGCAATCCAGCCCTAATATCTACGGCCTTTTTCAGGCCAGGGGCAGCAGCTGGCATAATCGGTGTAATAGCTACCATTATAATTTTCCTCATAGTGATTTATGCGGTGAATATTAGGGTTGAAATACCACTATCTTACAGCCGATTTAAGGGTATGAGGGGCAAATACCCCATTAAATTCCTTTATGCATCCGTAATTCCCGTTATCCTCTCACAAGTAATATTTACTAATGTTTCCATACTGGCACGGGTCACGGGCATTGAGCTTCTAGGCAAGTTTGAAGGAGGAAATGTCGTCGGAGGGCTGTACTATTACCTCAGTTCACCTGCAGGATGGGAGCAGACTTTGCAGGACCCCTTGAGAGCTGTAATATACATGGTTGCTTTGGTTGTCATGTGCATGGGCTTTGCTTGGTTATGGGTAAAAATGACTAATATGGCACCCAGCGACGTCGCGGACCAGCTCAAGCGTTCGGGCATGTCTATACCCGGTTTCAGAAAGGACACCAGGGTTATGGAGAATATGTTGAAGAGATATATAACCCCCGTCACCTTACTTGGAGGTGCCTTCGTTGGGGCATTAGCCGCCGGTGCAGACTTCCTTGGGGCTCTGGGCAGTGGAACAGGGATACTGCTCACCGTCAGCATCGTTTACCGCCTTTACAAGGAGATCGCCAAGGAACAACTCTCGGAGATGTTCCCGGCGGCCAGAAGGTTATTGGGAGAATAATAACCCCACGATTTATAATCGGCGGCGCTTTAAATAGGAAGCTAACTATTGGATTGATGAGGGAGAAAACTAGATGGAAAAGAACTTTGAGATAATTGGTATAATATGTCTCGTATCGGTTCTTCTCCTGGGATTTACTGCCAATACAGTTCGGGCAGCTCCAGATTCCGAGGACAGACAGGAAAGTTTCAGAAGTCTTGTGAATTCTGTAGACGGATTAATTAGAACCATAAGGATGGGAAATGAGGTGACCGAAAATAGAATTGGTGCTCTCAAAAATAGATACGAAAATGTTTTACCGACTGGCGGCGGTGGAGAGGCCTACGATATAATAGAGGATATGGAACAAAACCCTTCCCAAATTACCGTGCATCAGCTAAAGACCCTTCGTCAAGCCATAATAGGGGAAGGAAAGAATGAGGGATTGGAACTATCATTTCTTTACAAACATTCCATTTTCGTTATTCTGGCCGTTTCCATGGGCCTCGCTTTCACCGTGAATATGATTAGTAGGGTGTTTGTCAATTGGGAGGAAGTTAATAAAGTCAAGGAGAAACAGTCCGAACTTCAGGATAAGGTTAAGGAAGCCAAAAAGGAGAACGATACCAAAAAAGCACGCAAACTGGAGAAGAAGCAACAGGAATTTATGCAGGAGAACATGGGAACTTTGTTTTCTCCCATGAAGACGATGCTGATTATCATCATCCCTTTCATAATAGTCTTCAGTTTACTGAATAGCACCTACCAAGGTTGGGTCGTGGCGTGGGTTCCCTTCAAGTTCCCGTGGCTCGATATAGGCTTACCCCTCCTCAACCGCTTTTTCAAGGGATCCTTTGTCTGCTTCGGATTTTTCGGATGGTATATATTCTCCTACTTCGGCCTCTCTCAGCTACTTAGAAAGATTTTAGTTCCAAGCTGAAAAAGAAGCCCATCGGAATCTGAAAGTTAATAATGGAGCCTCATAAAATCGATAAGAGGTATGGAAATGAAGTATGAATTGGAAGGGTCCAAACAATTAATGATTGGTCTTCTCGTAGCTCTGGCGGTCCTAGTGGGTGCCACCGCTATTACTCTTGATTCTTGGGGAGGAGTGGAAGAGAAGAATAGGGATTACAAAAATTTACTCAATAATATCGACCACACCATTGCCTCAATGAGATTGGGCGATGATGCATCTGGGTACCTAAACAGCGCTGAGGGCAATTATGAATCGATCGTCTCCGGAAGGACCTTTGAAAACGGTTCCGATCTTCAAGAGCTACATAAGGAAATAGAGAATACTTTTAGCTCCCTTCGCGGTGGAGGAGTAAGCATAATTGAACTTTTTGATTTGAGATCAAATGCTTCTGAGATGGCCGTTTCACTAGGAGCTTCCATTCCTTTGGCGTTTCACTTTCCCCCCCTGATTGTTCTAATGTTTTCAATTTCACTCGCATTCCTAGCTACACTGCTTTGCAGATTGAAGGTCGATTGGGAGGAATTAACCAAGGTCAAGGATAGCTTTGATGAATGGAAAAAGAGGATGATGGAGGCTAAGCGAAAAAAGGGAAAGAAGAAGCGGAAGCTCGAGTTGAAGGATGAGGAGAGGAGAGAAAAGCAGTTAAAGATTTGGAAAATCTCAATCAAACAGGCGGTTTTCTACTTAGCTCCTTTCTTTCTCCTTCTGCCTTTGATCAGTTTAGTTTATGGAGAATGGATAATTGCTTGGCTCCCATTTAACTGGTTCACTTCGGGTTTCCTCAAAGCTATAGGAGTCTCTCTTGGGTCGATCGGCTGGTTTGCGTTTACTTACTTCGTCTTCGCTTGGATTTGGAGAGATATATTAGTTTAGTAAAGGTGAAAGCTGTGTGTCCCCAGTCAAGGGATGATTACAATGGTAAAGGTAGCAATTAGCGGACTTCACGGAACCGGTAAATCAACGGCTGCCAAGGCTTTGGCGGATAAATTTAATCTCAGATATGTCTCCGCGGGCGAGATTTTCAGGAAAATGGCGGATGAGAAGGATATGAGTCTTTCGGAGTTTTCGGATTACGTTGAGGAGCATCCTGAAATTGATAAAGAGATAGATGAGAGAACTGCCGAAGAGGCCAAGAAGGGAAATGTTCTGATAGATGCTAGATTGGCGGCTTGGATGGCAGAGGAGGCCGACATTCGGATTTTGTTGAAAGCCCCTCTTGAAGAGAGGGTCAAAAGGATTTCGGAGAGAGACGGCCGCCCCTACGAGGAGGTCAAGAAAGAGACCGTGACTAGGGAGAGAAGCGAAAAAAAGAGATATCGGGAACTTTACGGAATCGACGCCGATGATTATTCGGTTTTCGATTTAGTCCTTGACACTGATAAGTTTAGAAAAAATGAAATGATTCGCCTTTTGGAATTGGCTGTGAAAACAGTATCCAAAGGGTAATGATGAGGTGATACTTTGGGTAAACTACCGGCAGATGAGAAACGGGAAGTTCTGATAAAAGCCAGTGATTTTACCGATCCCGAGTACGGGTGCGATCCCGAGTCGAGACCTATGGAGGAACATCTTAGGCTGGGAATAATTAATTTGGATAAGGTTCAGGGCCCCACCTCTCATGAAGTCGTAAGTTGGATAAAGAGGGTCTTACGCGTTAAGAAGGCCGGCCACGGAGGCACGTTGGACCCCAAGGTAAGCGGGGTTCTTCCGGTTGCAATTGAGGATGCTACGAAACTCACACAAACGCTTCTCCCGGCCGGTAAGGAATATGTAGCTGTAATGTATCTCCACGACGATGTGGATTCAGAAGAGTTAAGAGAGACTTTGGACGAGTTCGTAGGAGAGATAACCCAAAAGCCTCCAGTCAGGGCATCCGTGAAGAGAAGACCAAGGGAGAGGAAAATTTACTATATAAATCTCCTCGAAAGGGAGAATCGGAATGTACTCCTCAAAATAGGGTGCCAAGCAGGTACTTACATCCGAAAGCTTTGTCACGATATAGGGGAGTCTTTGGGAACCGGGGCCCATATGGCGGAACTGAGAAGGACGAGGACGGGACCCTTTGAGGAAGATGAGACCCTGTCGTCCCTGCACGATCTTGCAGATGCCTTCGCTTTCTGGAAGGAGGATGACATTGAAGATCCGTTGAGGAAGGCGGTTCAACCTGCTGAAAAAACAGTTGAACATCTTCCCAAAATTGTCGTCCGGGATGGGGCAGTTGATGCCCTCTGCAGGGGAGCAAGTTTGGCAGCCCCGGGAGTTCTATCGGTCGAGTCGGGCATTTCGCCGGATGACCTTATAGCCGAGATGTCTCTCAAAGGAGAGTTAATTGCTCTGGCGGAGGCAAAGATGAGTTCGCAGGAGATAATAGATGCCGAGCACGGTATAGTAGCGGAGCCTGAGAGGGTAGTAATGGAACCTGGAACTTATCCCAAAAATTGGGAATAAAATAGGATCCACGATTCCAGAAGATTTCCCGGAAAATTAGGAGATTAAAATATGGAGATATGGGTCTTAGCTTTTACAGTAGGTGCCACTCTTTGTTGGGGTCTATCTCAGGTCATCGGTAAGATTGCGCTGCGAGATATTGATACTTTACCTTTCAATACCGTGAGATTTTCGGTGACAACCCTAATGGTGGTGTTGCCATTGTTACTCCTCGGCTTGATAGAGGGGATAGAAATAAACCTCGCCTTCGTTTCGGCCGTCATGTCCGGATTTTTTGGCTGGTTCGTCGCCACGACTTTATATTTCAACGTTTTGAAGAGAGATGCTGCCTATAGAGTAATCTCCACCGGAAATGCCTACCCCTTTTGGGCTATCCTTTTGGGTGCACTACTACTTCAGGAGCCACTTTCGCCTTCAATTCCTCTATCTGCAGGTCTTGTCTTTTTGGGGACCTTCCTTCTGGCTCAAAGAAGAAAAGGAGATGTCGAGGGGTGGAGATTTGGGGTCCCTCTCGCTTCGGTGGTTGCATTCTTGTGGGGCCTCAATGCAATTTTGAATAAATTTGCCCTAGAAGGAGGAATGTCTATTTACTCACTGCTTTCTGTAAGGTTAATTTCGGCGGTCGCCTGTTTCTGGATTGCATTTTTGATTAGGAGACAAAGCTTCGACTTTCCTTTGAGGAGCATCGGGTTAAGTGCACTATCGGGAATTATAGCCTTTCCCATTGGAAGCTTTCTATATATTTCGGCATTGTCCTTTGAGGGTGCAAGTGCTCTGGCCCCATTAACCGGCGCGACCGTTTTATTCGGTTTTTTGTTCAGCGTTTTCCTTCTGGGGGAAAGTCCAACTAAAAAGGCAGTCGGAGGAATGCTTTCGATTTTGTGCGGGATTCTTATAATGGCTCTTTAAAGTCCATTCAATCTGGATCATCAACATAGTCTATAAGGGAAATTCCATTATAGGCTGAATGAATAAGAGTAAGTTGGCCGGGGTGGCAGAATCTGGCAATGCGCCAGCTTGGAGAGCTGGTGGCCGTTTATGGCCTTCTGGGTTCAAATCCCAGCCCCGGCGCCTCACCTTAGTGTTCATAACCCTTCAAAAGACGATTATTTTTCAAACTGTAAGTTGAGGGTTCAAATTCCTCTCCCGGCGCCATTTTTGACTGCAAATATCTACTTCAAAATCTTCTGGAAGATTTCACGAAATGAACTTTTTCTCGAATCCGTTTTTATGCAGTTTTGAGTGGACTTCAACATCCCTCCTCAGATGTATTGAACAATATTGTACGTTTGAGGCAGAAATAGAAGGATTTTTAAGTTCGAAAAAAAAAGCAAATGGATTCGAGCAAAAGGGGGAGGTGAAAAAATTAATAAGTTTGCCAAAATGGGGGGACTAGTCCTACCGCTTCTACTGCTCACGACCGCACTTTCTGCTCCCGTGGCTCTCGCCGACTCCGGCTCCTGCACTAGCTGCGGATCGCAGGGTCCCTGTCCAACGGAGGACAATATCACCGTAACCACGGAAAATCTGGAAGGTTTCGAGGAATTGAGGGCAGTTATCGGAGCCTGGACAAATGAAGACACGAGATTGCTGATGAAGGAGTTGATTTGGAAGGACCACTGCACTCCGCGGCTTCCGAAATCGGAGGCGCAAGAGATCACCGTGTATAAGGACGGCGAAGAGATTAGCCAAAGCGCTGTGGTCGAAATTCCGTTCAAAGCTCACAGAAATGATGTGGAAGCAAAGATTACCTACTCAGACAACGGAACTTCCGAGAGGGTTTACGCGACCGTTGCTGGAACGGCATCCGTCTTGGAAGAGCCGATGGAAATCCTGAAGGAGAACGCAAAATATCAGGCGATAATCGAGAATCTTGAGGAGCAAGGGTATACCGTAAAAGAGGATAATGCAAAAGTAGTTAAGACATATCTTCCTGTAGACTATGCTGCGGTACCCAGCTGTATTGAAGGCAAGGTTTGGAACACGGCTAAGATATATATAGAAGCTGTAAGGGGGGACCAGACGAAGGATATCACCGCTTTTGTTTGTATTGACAAAAATAAAGTGCTAAACGTTGAAGATGGGGCTTGGGATTGCATTAGTTGTTGGGCTAGCCTTGGAGGCTGTGCCCTTTGTGTCCCGTTATGTACAACTATAGTCGCGTGTTTGCCTTGTCTCGCAGTCAATTGTGTCGGTGTATTTATTAGCTGTTGTGCTTGTACAGGCTGTCCAAGTCCATGTGACCCCGATATGTGTCAATAGAAAAGTCTATCGATTTATCGATTTTTAACCTTTTATTTTTTAATAAAAAGAAGGGTAAATGGATGTCTGATGATATATGGCTTAAAGCTATGTTTGTGGTTGGCTTAGTGTTGATAGCTTTAGGAATAGGAGGAGTTTTAATTGGTTCCTTTCCCTTTTTTGGAATGAATAGTTACTTTATAACCGCAGGATTAGTAACTGTTTTCTCGGCCCTCTACGGAATCACTGATGCTAAATTATTCAAGATAGGAATGTATCTTTCCTTCCTTATTTTGGTTCTTGTTGTCATTCATGCATTCACCGTCATTGACTTGATTTAGGGGAGAAAAATGGAAGAAAAATTGAAAGAGATTGTAGAGGTAGAACTTGCACGGTGCATCGCTTGGTTTTTTCTATCCCTTGTCTTGATGATGTTCTTGACCGGTTATTTTCAGGTTATCAGCCCTTCAGTGTGGATAAACTTCGGTGTTCCTATAATTATCACCCTTGTAGCCTTCTCTTCGTTGGTATATGTGAGAAGCAAAACGGAGAGAACGATGACGCTTGAACCGGGGACCCAAGCCTACAAATTCCTAGCTGGTTCGCTTGCCGTACTGGGAGTAGTAATAGCAGTCGTTGGGATTGGTCAATATCTCTTTGAAAGCACCATCTTCGGAATGGGTCAAACGGTTTCAGGAATGATTGTTACGACTATAGGGATGCATTTATACCAAAAAAGTTAGGCTGTTACCTCGGATGTGATACTATATGCCCTTAAGTTCGAATAAAAAGGATATCCAGCTTGGGATTATAGGCGGAATAGCATTTTCAGTGGTGTGGCTGATTATGAGTAAATTTGAATCACTCATACCGGCTCTTCTTGGGGGCACAGCATTTACAGTAATTTGGATAATTATCGGAATGCTTCGTAGTGAATGATATGCCTAACCTTGGGATCGGCATGGGAGTATCAGTGAAGCTAATAGTTGCTTGATATTGGCGGAATGATTAAACTCATTAACTTTGATATACAACTATATTGCTTGAAGTAAGAAGGCTTGAGCTATAATGAATGACAGAAAGAAGGTAAAAAATATATTAATACCGTTTTTTGAGGCCCAACCACCTGAGAAAGCCTATAAAGAAGCTCTAAAGTACTTAAAGGAGGATGGAAACCTTTATCTTCTCCATATAATGGATGATGCCTGTACAAGGAGCGTCCGATATATGACGGAACTAGGTGAAGAGAGTGAAGTTGTTAAGTCATTTCAGGAAGCTGAGAAAGATTTGCAAGAAGGAGTGACCGAAGAATTTGTGGGGAAGGAAGAGGAGGAAACAGATGAAGGGGTTTCCATAGAGACTGAATTTGTAAAGGGAGATCCCGCCGAGGAAGTTTTAGAGGCCATTGAAGAGTATTCTATTGACCTTGTAGTTTTAGAACAGTTAAGGCAAAAAAAGGATCGAATATTGTTTGGCGACCAGATGGGTTTTCTTAGAGAAAAAGCTCCTTGCCGAATTATAACTGTATCCTAAATTCTAGGCGATAGTTATGGGTGAGGATAATAAGGCGGAGGAGCGACCTGAGGTAAGTGAAGAGGTTCCTCCTCTTGAAAGACCGCAAAACATTAGAGCAATTGTCTACCTTCTCATTGCTTCTGGAGTTTTGGCTCTTATTTCTATAATGCCAACTCCCATGGATCCCACTGCTCAGAGAGCTTTGGGTATTTTAGTGTTTGTCACGATTTTATGGGTCACTGAAGCTTTTCCTCTTGGGATGACTGCACTTTTTGGTGTGACTTTGTTACCTTTGCTAGGTGTACTTCCTCTTTCAGACACTTTTACCGGATTCATGAATCCCGCACTGTTCTTTCTGATAGGTGCTCTTTCTTTCGGAATAGCTATGCAGAAAACAAATCTTTCCAAGAGGTTTTCTCTTAGGATTTTAGATAGATTTGGGAATAGTTCGTCATCTATAATTTTTAGCATATGCATGATAGGGTGTGTTATGTCTTGGGCTATGCCCTCTCACGCCGTTGCGGCGTTACTTCTGCCGGTATTGGTAAGCATAATTCGAGCGGGAGAAATAGGGCAGGATAGAAAATTTGCAGTGGCCATATTTTTGGCATTGACTTATTCTACTTCGGTTGGAAGCATTGGGTCGTTGCTTGGTGGAGCTAGGAATATCTTAGCTATTGGTATTCTCGAAAGTATAACCGGTACTTCACTAAGTTTTCTAGATTGGATGATTGCCGGTGTCCCTATAGCCTTAGTTTTAACCGTTTTGACTTTCTTCACTTTGAAGCTGGTTTATCCTTGGGAGGAAATAGACACTAAAAAAATTAGGAATAAACTACAAAATGAAGTTGAAGAAATAGGTCCGATGAGTAGGGGGGAGAAGAAAGCTGGGATAATATTCTCGGCTACCGTATTATTATGGGTGTCGATAGGTCGGGATATGGGCCTCTCCATCATAGCTGTCGGAGGTTTCTTTGCTTTATTTGTCTCCAGAACTATTACTTGGCGTGATATAAAACGGAACATGCCTTGGGGGTTGATTTTCCTTTACGGCGGAGCCCTGACATTGAGCTATGCATTGGTCGAGACTGAAGCTGTAGTATTTATTTCGGAGAGTTTAGTAGGTTTTGTCGGGGAAAACCCCCTTGTTGTTATGATAACTTTTCTAATTTTGGTTATTGTTATCTCTAATATGATGAGCAATGCGGCTGCCGTTGCTGTCGTTCTCCCGATTGCAATTGTTACAGTAATTGGATTGAGCGTGGAAGGAAATTATCCCGGAGAACTCGTTACTTATCTAATTGCAATGGGATCAGCAATGGTATTCATGTTACCAGTCGGCACGCCTAGTGCAGCAATAGTTTATTCTTCGGGTTTTGTAGAAGTCAAGGATTTAGTTAAAGCTGGAGGTATCCTAACAGTTTTATCGATTTTAGTGTTCCTCACGTTTGGTTTAGGTTGGTGGAAGCTTATTGGAATTTGGTAAATTTGTTTAGAGAATCTAAAGATTATAAATTCTAGTCCAATGATCTTAGAGTTCACCCAAAAGCTCCTCTCTATCGCCAGATTTTTATTTTAGATTATTATCCGATGCCCGGAGAACCTGCGGCCGCCTTACCCGTAGAAATGACGACTTTTTCAGTTTTCCCGCCGATCTTTTTTGGCCGGTGCCTTGAAGCTGCCTGTATAATTGTTTTGATGGACAATTGGTACTGATTGTTTCTATATTATTGTACTTTAACAGGTAAACCGGAGTTGGGACACCCATGAGGGATTCTCTGTAAAAAATCCAACCAATGGACGAGCCAAATCTGAGTGGATTAATAATATAGTTTAACTTCAAAGTTAGGTTTAGGATCCAGAGAAACCTACCTCTGTGTCCTTTGTTTCCTATTGAGGTCAATCGGAAATTTTTATTACAATTATATTTCCTGCTTCAAACCGTAATTTTAGTCACACCCACCTTCAGTTTTTATGGGGAGAGAGAGTAAGTCTTCCTGTGGGAAACTCAATACCCTTATTAGGGAATCCCTCAAGATTACGTAAGAATGGAGCTTGGTACGAATGCCTGAAGAAGAAAATGGAGAAGAAACGAAAGAAATAGTCCGTGTAGCGGGTAGAGACTTACGAGGAGAGAGGCAGATCCAGTTATCTCTGAGCAGGTTGAAGGGAGTAGGTCCCTCAATGGCGAGGGCAATCATCCAAGCGGCCGGATTTGACAGGACTCAGAAAATAGGAAAGCTTGAAAAGGACGAAGTTGAGAAATTAGAGAATGTCCTCGAGAACCCCTTGGAAAGTGGAGTTCCTACATGGATGCTCAATAGACGAAAAGATTATGACAGTGGAGAAGACCTCCATCTCCTAGGAGGAGAAATCGAGATGACGGAAAGAGAAGATATCTCCCGCGAGAAGGATATCCAGAGCAGACGTGGAATCCGCCACCAGAGAGGATTACCGGTCAGGGGTCAAAGAACGCGATCTACTGGCCGTAAAGGCATGACTGTAGGTGTGGAAAGAGAGAAACTGAGAGAAAAAGCCGAAGAGGAAGAAGAAGAGGAGGAAGAGTAAAATGGGAGACCCTAAGAGACAGAAGAAGCAATATGCAACTCCCCGTAGGCCGTGGGATAGAGAGAGAATCGAAGATGAATCTAGGATGATTAAGGAATTCGGTTTAAAATCAAAAAAGGAACTCTGGAAGACTGAGACGACACTGCGAAATTTCCGGAGGGAAGCAAGAAAGCTTATGGCAGCTACCGGTGAACAAGCGGAGAAGGAATCCAGCCAGCTCTTGGGGAAACTCAAAAGACTAGGTTTGATTGGAGAAGATTCTACAATTGTGGATATTCTTAGATTGGATATTGAGGATGTCTTGTCACGACGGCTACAGTCGGTCGTCTATGAGAAGGGATTGGCGAGATCCCCAAACCAAGCTAGACAGATGATTATTCATGATCACATAGTAATTGGGGACAAAACCGTGACCGAACCCGGATATTTGGTTTCGGTAGAGGAGGAGGAAGAAGTAGATCATCATCCGGATTCCTCCTATCGGGAGAAGATTGATGCTGAAGAGATAAAATCTTCAAGATCTGCTCGATCTGGAGGTGGGAGGTAAATGCCCGAAGAAGGCAAGTGGGGAGTAGCCCATGTCTATGCATCCTTTAATAATACTATAATCCATATCACGGACCTGACGGGAGCCGAAACGATTGCTCAATATTCGGGGGGAATGGTCGTCAAGAACGATCGGGAAGAATCCTCCCCATACGCAGCGATGAAAGCCGCCGACCGAGCAGCAGAAGAAGTAATGGATAAAGGTTTTACGGGAGTTCACATAAAGGTACGTGCTCCCGGAGGGAGCGGATCCAAGAGTCCCGGTCCCGGAGCTCAGGCGTCTATCCGTGCTCTGGCCAGGGCCGGGTTGGAGATAGGCAAAATCGAGGATGTTACGCCTATTCCCCACGATGGAACCAAGAAGAAAGGTGGAAGTAGAGGTAGGAGAGTTTAAAGGTGCTGAATATGGATGTCGAACTTAGAGAGTTTGAAGATGGAGTCCTGAGATTTCTACTCACAGACGCTACTCCGGCATTTGCGAATTCAATTAGGAGAACCATTTTGCAGGGAGTTCCGGTAATGGCCATAGATGAGGTCGAGTTCGCGTCAAATGACACTGTAATGTCGGATGAGATTTTGGCCCATCGTTTGGGACAATTACCGCTCAATACACCGGAAGGTTACTTGCTTCCCTCGGAGTGCGATTGTAGAGAGGGTGTGTGTTCTAACTGTAGCGCGACTCTGGATTTGGCGGTCGAAGGCCCGGGTGTAGTCAGGGCGAAAGATTTGGAGCCCTCAGATCCTAAGGTTGCCCCAGTTCAGGAGGAATCTCCAGTTGCCCGTATCGGGGAGGGTAATAAACTTGAGCTAACCGCCATCGCTAGATTAGGTTTCGGAGAGGAACATGCCAACTGGCAGCCGGCAATAGCCTCCTATAAGTATATGCCCATTATTGATGTAAATCAAGACGCTCGCGATGAATGGACTGAGTGCATTGAAGCATGCCCCGAGGATATACTTGAATCTGAAAACGGAGAGCTTAAGGTTACCGATATCGAAAAATGTACCATGTGTGAAGCCTGTTCCGATGCCTGCCCCGAGGCCATTGAGGTGGATGGCGATCCGACCAAGTTTATATTCAGGATAGAATCAACGGGAGCAATATCGCCTGATAGAGTAGTTAGAGAAGCGCTTGAAGTTTTGAAGGAAAAATGCGATGATTTTTCCGAGCAAATGGAAAGATTTTAGCACCAAGTCTTACCTCTGTTGATTGACCGAATTGACTTCTTGCTTATCGAGCAGGGGCGCTCAAACTTAAAATCTTTATCAGTGGAGAAATGCCCTCATGCCACCCTTGTAGTCACCCTTTTCCACGTTCGGAACATGGGCGGCAGCCATATCGTTCCTCCGCAATGCTTCATAGGAGGCCTCGTCCCTTATCGAACCGGCCGGACTCAGGCTAGCCTTCACGCCGAAGGCATTTAGGACCTCGACGGTATCGGGGAATGGATAGAAGGCACTCGAAACTCCGACACTCCCCTCCGTTCTCCCCTGAGTTTTCAACCCGATGTATTCCGCTAGTTCCTCCAGTCTCGAACTTGAACAAGTTCTGTCTATATCCTTTAGCTTTTCGTAGGGTTTATTCGCCCGGAAACATCCGATGAATCCGGCATCGACCCTGTTCTGCTGACCCGCGCCAACACCTATTGTGGCCTTATTCTTGACCATCAATACAGTGTTGGATTTGGTCCGTCTATTTACTTTCCACCCGAATATCATATCTTCTATCTGGGAGTCGGTGGGTTTCTTTATCTCTTTATCTTCCAAAAATATCAGATCTTCCGGCTTTAGGTCGGCGTAGTCGTACTCTTGAATTAAAAATCCGCCGCTTATCTGGCGGATATCGAATCCTGGATTCTCGGGCATTTCCGTATCAATCTTTAGGACCCGGAGATCCTCCTTTTCCCCTAGAACCTCCAGGGCTCCGTCTTCAAAGTCCGGAGCGATTATGGCTTCCAAAAACTTGTTGTCAATTGCATATTCCGCGATTTCCTTTGTGAATGTTCTATTTATCCCGGCAATCCCACCAAAGGCGCTCAGAGGGTCTCCATTCCAGGCCCTCTTATAGGCTTCTAGTATATCCTCGTTTTGGCAGGCCCCTGCAGGATTCAAGTGCTTGAAGACCGTGGCGAAAGGATCATCGAACTGCCAGAGCATTTTTAATACTGCGTCGGCATCTAGCCAGTTGTTAAAGGACATTTGTTTTCCTTGGAGTTTTTCCGCTTTTGTAATCGGGAAAACTTTTGGTAGGTTTTCGGTCTCCTCCGAAATTTCATAGACTGCTCCATCCTGTTGCGGATTTTCGCCGTACCTCGTAGTGTCGACCTTTTCGATTTTGATTGTTATTTCCTCAGGAAAATCCAAAATTTATACCTCCATTGTTTCCTCGGTCCAATTCCTTATTTCCTCGTCATATTTCCAAGTGTGATCGAAAGCCTTGTGTGCGAGGAATTGAAGCGTCTCATCTTTCAATCTCCCATTATTTTCCTTCATCTCTTCAATTATTTTTTTGTAATCCTCGGGCTCGACGACGGGAGCAACTCCTCCGTGTCTCAGAGCTCCCTTCGCTGCAGCCCTAATGAGGGTTGGACCACCTATGTCTATATTCTCAATAATCTCCTCCCTAGGGGCCCCTTTACTCACGGTCTTTTCGAAGGGATAAAGATTGCAGACTACCAAGCTAAAGGTCTTGATATCGTTTTTTTCCAAGTATTTCTCTTCCTCGTCCCTTTCTCCGTCCAGTAGAATCCCCCCGTGGATTTTGGGATGGAGAGTTTTTACTAGCCCTCCGGGGGCCTCGGGAAACTCCGTGTAGGAAGAGACATCAGTAACCTCGTAACCCAAGTCCCTAATTTTTCCTGCCGTCCCCCCGCTTGAAATTATTTCGACGTCGGGATTAATTTCGATTAATCCTTCGACCAGTTCGCCCAAATTTTTCTTATCGGAAACGCTTATGACAACCGATTCTAACATTTCCTTTTCTCTCCACTGATGTTAAATACCGAAATTTAAATGTGATTCCTAGATTTATTAATCTTAATTCTAAATGCTTTTCGCTATAGATTGAATAGAGGTGGAGAACTAGGTAAGTCAGTAGAATCGGTGATACAATCCAATGATTCAAATTATTCTATATGTGAACTACCTCCACCTAACTCGCCTCGCTCGTTAGGAAGAGGCTTCCCTTCTCGGTCTCTCCACTTGTAGAGCCAGAGGTGGAGACCATATCGGAAGGGGGCAGTGAAACTAAACGCCGATTCATCACCCACCCAATCTACGATTGGGAAGGTGTCTTCTCGGCTCAATAAGATAAAATAATCCTGAAAATGTTAAGTCCGTCTATCCTCGGCATATTTGCGAGCTTGTTGGCAGCGGCATTTTTCGGATTATACCCGGTGCCGAGAAGGCATGTAGAGTTTGGAATCAACGATTATATGATCAGCATGACCTTGGGAGTTTTATTGTCAGCTCTGTCTTTCAGCGTATTTTCGGGCGTACCGTTCCTAAATCTGCCGCCCTACGAAATTATTGTCGGCCTGATCGCGGGAATTTTATGGGCGTTGGGAACTATACTCTACGTCTATGCAGTTGATTGTATAGGTGTGGGGAGAGCCACCCCCGTCAAGAATATTACGGCCGCTTTGGGGGTAATCTTTGGGTTGGTGATATTTCAAGAGTACAGAGGCCTAACTATTTCCAAATTCGTATTTCTCTCTATAGGGACAATTTTAATAATAGCTTCGGGAAAGTACCTGGGCTCGGTCCAGGGCAGGGAAGATGTTGCGAGGCCCTCTTGCCCCGTAGATTTGATAGTCCCCGAATTTTTGAGCGATGATGGGAAGACGTTTTTGACGGCCGGTTTAATATTTGCCGTTGCTACGGCCTTTGCTTACGGGGTCCAATCGATTCCAGTGAGGGTGTTGTCCTTTTCCACCGACAGCGTTTTCGAATTTCTACCGTATGTCGGATTTGGGGCTTTCCTAACTTCGATAGTATCCGACGCGACCCTTACTTCCAATCACACTTGGGGGGAGGTATCACCGAGAGGACATTTGACTGCGGCTTTCAGTGGCCTTCTCTGGACCGTTGCCTTCGTCGGACTCGCGATTGGGATAAAGCTGGTGGGGCTCTCTATCAGCTGGCCCTTGGCCATGTCGAGCAGCATTTTCGCCGTTCTCTACGGGCTTTTCATTGGGAGAGAAGTTATATTTGAGGAACATAGGAAGGAGATATTGCAAGGCCTTTCTTTTGGAATTTTGGGTATAGTACTCCTTGGATTGAGTTTATAAAGTAAATAGCGCTTTTTACTATCGAATTCCTTTAATAAAGGAGGATAACCATTTAGATTATTTTGTGCATTCAAATAGGGAGAAATTAAATTCGATATTTAATAAAGTATTAATCGGACTAAATGTTTATTGAGGAGGACTCGGTTGGAATATGAAAAGTAGAGAAGGGCTCGAGGAAGAATTGAAGATTTACAAGGATAGGCTCGAGAAAGCCATGGGCGCCGGAAACCTGGCGTGGTGGGAGATGGAGCTACCCTCGGGCGAGGTCGTGTTCAACGATCGGAAGGCGGAAATGCTGGGATACTCCCCCGATGAATTTACCCATTACGAAGATTTCACGGATCTCCTCCACCCGGAGGATCACGACCGGACTATGAAGGCGATGA
This sequence comes from Hadarchaeota archaeon (SeqCode), assembly GCA_964399085.1. Lineage (GTDB taxonomy): Archaea > Hadarchaeota > Hadarchaeia > Hadarchaeales > JAGGTB01 > CAYLJV01. The sequence continues at coordinate 52,330 of CAYNPN010000006.1, forward strand.
GGGATCATCTGGAGGGCGAAGAACCCAGGTATGAGGTGGAATACAGGATCGAGAAGAAAGATGGAGATTATAAATGGTTTAGGGATGTCGGGGGAATCACGGAGGAGGACGAAGAAGGAGAATACAAGAAGGTTACCGGGGTCGTAATAGATATCGACGAAAGAAAGCAAGCCGAAGAAAGGGAGGAGTTTTTGCATTCTCTCCTGAGGCATGATGTGAGGAATAAGTTACAGATAGCTAAAGGTTACTTCGAACTGTTGGAGGATTTCGATTTACCGGAGGAGGGCGAAGAATACATAGATAAGTCGGAAAAGTCCATTGATGAGGCCGTTAATATCACCCAGAAGGTGAGAAAACTGAGGAGGATTGATCAGGAAGAGGAAATCGGGGAATTAAATCTAGCCATGATAATAGAAACCGTGGTAGATGAACATAGGGACCAGTTGTCGGAGAAGGGAATTGATATAGAAAGGAAAAATCTGGAAGCCGAAGTTATGGGAGGACCTCTTCTCGAGGAATTATTTTCTAATTTGATGGAGAATTCCATCAGACACTCAAACTGTGATTTGATCAAGATTTCGGCTGGGGAGGATAACGGAGAATGGATAGTTACTTTCGAAGATAATGGGAAGGGCATCCCGGACAAGCATAAAGAAAATATTTTCGAGAAAGGTCATAAAATGGGTGAAACCGCCGGATCGGGGCTGGGCATGTTCGTTGTTAGGAGGGTAGCGGAAGTCTACGGTGGAACCGTGGAGGTCAAGGATTCGGAATTGGGAGGAGCTCGCTTTGATGTTCGCCTGAAAAAGGCCTGAATTTTGTTTTTAATTCACCCTCGAGATTCTTTTGAGTTTCTGCCATCCCCTAAAGTTATCAGGAAAACTCTAAAGAATGCAGTTCTAAAAACTATTCTACAGCAATTGCGGGGGTCGCCAAGTCAGGTCAACGGCGCAGCGTTGAGGGCGCTGTCCCATAGGGGTTCACGGGTTCAAATCCCGTCCCCCGCACTACTCAAACTTTTTAGAGTGAAAAAGGCAATTAGAGGTATATAATGGTTTTATTTTCGATTTAGAGGAAAATAAAATTATAGAGGAAAATAAAATTACTTACGGAGGTACTGTAAAAGTAATTAGATTTTTATAACTTCAGCTTGCTATATTAAAGGGATTCAAAAGTTTTAAGGGAGGTGAGGAAATGAAATATGAGAATAGAATAAGACCAATCCAAAATATAAGTGCTATTAGTCCTTCAAAGTCAGTTCAAACTTACCTTTGTAATTTTAAAGAAGAACCAGAGGGAGGGATATATATTTTCTATATAGAGGGCCCTGATGAAGAGATAATTGTTGATGCAGGCGGTTCTGCAGAGTTGCTAAATAAGCGCGGTTACCGGGCGACCCAGATACAAGATTATAGAGAAGCCTTATCGAATGTGGGAACTGATGTCGAATCCATTGATAAGGTTATCTTAACTCACTTACATCATGATCACTGTTGGTATGCAAATCGTTTCCCTAACGCAAAAATAATCGTTCAACGCTCCGAGCTAGCGGAGGCTATGATGCCGCATCCTATCCAAAGATCACTTTATGAACCTATTAAGGAAGTGATTGATGAAGTGGAGTTTGAGATAATAGAGGGACCTATGAAAATATCTGATGGAGTTAAAGTAATTCCCACACCCGGTCATTCAGTGGGTGGACAGTCAGTCATTGTGGAAACAAAAGCTGGCAATGCAATTATTACAGGATTTTGTTGTATAGATGATAATTTCAATCCGCCAGAGGGATTTGGAGAAATTATAATTCCTGGTATCCATATTAATCCTAAAGAGGCCTATAGTAGCATGCTTAGGGTTAAAAACGAGGCTGATATCATTATCCCTCTTCATGAGAAAAGATTTAGTGAAGTGGAAGTTATCCCTAATGACGAAACTTCTCTGTCTTCACAATAAGAAAATTTGGTAGTGACCCCGTAATGGTTGAAGTTTTGTCTGTACCACCCTAAATATCAGTTAGATAATGAAATTTATAGTGGAAGTTAAAAGGAGATTCAGAGATAATTCATTCCCTCCTCACAGAAACGGACATTAAATCAGAAACCACATCCCCTTTGAGAAATAAATAGGAGAGCAAAGGTCTGCACACGATTTCGGAAAAAGAATGTTATTAACTGTGAGGAAGAAATTATTGATATGAAAATCTTATAATTTTGTATTTTGAAGAGTTTACTTACAATGGAAAAAGGAGGTGAAATATTGGCTGATAATGTTGAAAACATATGGGAAGAGAAAGTGGAAATTT
>CAYNPN010000007.1:0-50881 GCA_964399085.1 Hadarchaeota archaeon (SeqCode)
ACAAAGGTGGCGTCGGGTAACATCCCCGGCGTCGGGGCTGTGAGTGAGCCAGCCCTTAACCCTTCCGATATGGTCTCCACCTCTGGCTCTACAAGTGGGGAGACCGAGGAGGGAAGCCCCCTCCTAACGAGCGAGGCGAGTTAGGTGGAGGTAGTTCACTTTTATCAAAAGATTTATTGGATTCTTCCGGAAATTTTAATTCAGATTTATGAATAGTTGATAAGGGAGGTTGATTAATTGATCAGCATCAATGAGAACGCCCTTGATATAGTCAATTCTATGCTAGACGAAGAAGAAACCCTCAGGATAGGCTCCTCTACTTTGGACAACGGGACAACGGTAATCGATGCGGGCATTGATGTAAATGGTAGTTACGAGGCTGGCAAGTATTACTCGGAGATATGTCTGGGGGGCCTAGGAAGCGTGGAATTCACTACAGGAAAAAGGCCCCAGGTTCAGGTTGTTGCCGACCACGCCCCGATAGCTTGCATGGCATCCCAGTACGCAGGCTGGTCGATAGAGGTCGAAGACTATTTCGCCATGGGCGCCGGACCCGCTAGAGCCCTCTGCAGAGTCGAAGATTTGTTTGATGAATTGAATTATGAAGATGATTCGGAAGTTGCGGTTCTGACCTTGGAGACGGGAGAGTTTCCGAACGCGGAGGTCGCCGATTACATAGCCGAGGAGTGCGGAGTCGATTCCGAGAATCTCTTTCTGGTGGTTGCACCCACTGCGAGCATCGTCGGCAGCGTCCAGATATCGGCCAGAGTAGTCGAGACGGGCCTCCACAAGCTTCACTATCTCGATTTCGACGTGAACGATATAATTAGCGGAAGCGGAAGTGCCCCGATAGCGCCGGTCGCCGAGAACGACCTACAGGCTATGGGGAGGACAAACGACTGTACTCTATACGGAGGCAGAACTTTTTACTTCGTGGATACCGAGGACTCCGAAATCGAGCAAATAATCGATGAAGTTCCGTCGAGTGCTTCCGAGGACTACGGTCAGCCCTTCATAGAGACCTTCGAGAAATACGATCATGACTTTTTCAAGATCGACGATAAGCTGTTTTCGCCGGCGAGAATCGTTATGAATAACATGAATTCGGGCAGTACCTATCGGGCCGGAGAAGTGAATGAGGAAGTTTTATCGGAATCGCTGGGTATCTAGGGGCTCAAAATCCACTATTTTTATTTTTTTTGAGGATTTTCCTCCCGGGAAGATAATTTATTTGATTATGAAAAGTTAATCTAGGGTCTTGGAATTTGATCATTAAGGATAGGAGAAATGAGCATGGAGGAACTGTTTGAGAAGCTTAGGGAGAGGAGGAAAGAGGACTGGGATTACGAATCCGGTAGGATTTTCTCTTCGATGTGTTCGGTCCCGCTGAGTGAAGCTTGGAGGGCCTACGAATTTTATAAGGATACCAACGCTCTGGATACCGATATTTTCCCGAGCGTGGACGTTCTGCAGGAGGAGACGGTGGAAATGCTCGGAGATTTATTCTCTCATCCCGGGGCTGGCGGGTTCGTCAGCTCGGGAGGCACGGAAGGAAATATTTTGGCCTTCTGGCTGGCCCGGAAACTTTATGGTGGAAACAAAGTGATAGCTCCCGAATCTGTTCATTACTCGGTAGAGAAGGCCTGCGACCTACAGCAGTTGGATTTGGTTCTAACGGAAACTGATGATGAATACAAGGCCAATCCTGAGAGTATAAAGGAACATATCGATGGTGAAACATCGGCCATTTTGGCGACCGCTGGGACCACGGCCCTAGGTAAAGTGGATCCGATTGAGGAAATCGGGGAAATTGCGGATGATCATGATTGCTTCTTTCACGTTGACGCGAGTTCCGGAGGGTTCATTCTTCCTTTTCTGGATAATCCACCAGTCTGGGACTTCGAAGTAGAAGGAGTTTCTTCGATAACGGCCGATCCCGACAAAATGGGACTGGTTCCGATTCCGGCCGGAGCTTTTTTGGTTCGTGAGGAAAAGTGGCTGGACGAGATCAACATTAACGCTCCCTATCTGGAAGAAACTGGGGCGACCCTATTGGGCACTAGGCCGGGAGCTCCCGTGGCTTCGGTCTGGACTGCCTTGAAATCCCTCGGTAAGGAGGGCTATCGGCATATTATGCAGGGTTGCTTGAGGATGACCTCCGATTTGGCGGACGGAATAAGGGAAATTCAGGATTTGAGCCTATTAACCGAGCCGGAGTTAAACGTGGTCTCGTTTCGCTCGGAAAAATTGAAAAAATCGAGAATTTATCGAGACCTGAAAGATAGAGGGTGGCTTGTGTCAAAAAATTCCGAACCCGAGAGCATAAGGCTTGTCGTAATGCCTCACCATAAATCCAAGCACATAAATTCTTTTCTTAAGGAACTGAACAAGTATATAGAGGAGATAGGATGACAAAACTTCTAGTGAGCCCGAGAAGCGTCGAGGAGGCCAGAACGGCCACAGGGCCGAATGTTGATATTATCGATGTGAAGAACCCGGACGAGGGTTCCTTGGGAGCCAACTTTCCATGGATTATTTCCCAGATAAGGGAGGAAGTTCCGGACGAGATTCCGATAAGCGCGGCCATCGGAGATTTTCCCGATCTTCCAGGCAGTGCCTCCCTCGCCGCACTCGGAGCGCTTGAGGCCGGTGCAAATATTATAAAAGTGGGCCTGAAAGGCTCCAAGTCCCCTGAGGCTGCGACTAAACTCATGTCGAGTGTTTCAAAATCAATCAGAGAAAATTCGGAGGAGGCAGAAGTTGTGGCATGCGCCTACGGAGACTATCGAAGGGCCGATACGCTCGATCCCGCCGAACTCCCCGAAGTGGGCGAAGAGGCCGATGTCGATTTTGTGATGGTCGACACCGCTATAAAGGACGGCAAGCCCGTAACTGATTTTCTCTCTCTTGAAGATCTGAGGGCATTTACTAAGAATGCTCATTCCCTAAATCTCAAGGTCGCTCTAGCCGGATCTCTGGGCCCTGAAGAGGTGAAGGATTTGCTGGAGCTCGGGCCGGATGTCATTGGGGTTAGAGGAGCTGTGTGTGAGAGGGGAGATCGGGACGAGGGCAGGATTACCGAGGAAAGAATCCGGAAGTTGAGAGGAGTCTTTGAGGATTAAGGATGCGAATTCTCGTAATCGAATACACGGTTGGATTAAAGGAGAGTGTCGATTCACATCTATTTCCCGAAGGATTTGCGATGCTAAGGACAATGGTGGAGGAGTTCAAGGGGGCTGGCTTCGAGGTAATGACAACCCTGCATCGAGATTTGGAAAAGTTTGATGATTGGCTCGAAGCCGATCAGGTTTATAGAGAGAACGAGTTGGAGAAGGCTATTAACCGAGATCCGGATGCCGTCTTACCTATCGCTCCGGAAGGAAAGCTTCGGGATATCACCAAGAAAATGAGAGAGGAAGGTATCAACGTTCTGGGCGCCGATGAGAAATCTATTGAAATTTCTAAGGATAAATGGTCGACCTACTTGGCCTTAGAAGATAAAGTCCCGCAACCGGCTACTTGGGAGAATCCTCCCCTTAATCGGGAGGAATTACTTAAGAAGGCCAGGATAGGTGAGAGCTGTTCGGAAATGAAACTAATTTCTCCGTCCGGATACTCTGCTTCGGGCGGTGAAATTTTCCAAGAATTTATCCGGGGGACGCATGCGAGCGCATGTTTGCTTGCTAGGAATGGTGAATCCTCCGTCTTATCGATAAATGGACAGAGGATAGTGAGAAGAGATAGCGGATTTGAATATATGGGCGGAAAGATTCCCCTCTCGGACCAGCGAGCGGAGGAATGTGCAAGGGTTGCCTCGAAGGCCGCTGAGGAACTGAGCCTGTCCGGTTACTGCGGGGTCGATTTCGTTATTGGAGATACCTCTTATTTCATGGAGATAAACCCCAGGCCAACAACTTCCTTCGTCGGCCTGCCACCCCTGCTCGGAGCTAACTTGGGTGAGATGGCTGTTGATGTACTTCTCGAGGATGATCCTCTACCGAACCCTGAGCTTCGTGGGTGCTCCGCAATAAAAATTCCAAAGCTGAAGAAACCTACCGAAGTGAATTCTGGTAATATGAGCGAATTGAGAAGAATCCCGGAAATAGTCTCTCCTCCATTCGCGCCCGATGGTCATCTGAAAGAAGCATCGACGATTTTTATGGCAATGGGCCATGGAAATGATTATCAAAGGGTCGAAAAAGAGCTCGACGAGAGGATTAGAGAGGCATTGAACTTGCTGGAGGTTGAAGAGAGTGCGGGTCGTTGGGATTGATATCGGAGGAGCGAACACGAAGGCAGTCCTTTTCCGCGACCGTGAATTGGAGGACCATTGGCTCGAATATATTCCACTGTGGAAAGGTTTGGAGGAACTGGAGATTTTTTTGGAGAATATTGAGCAATCGACCGACCCTCAGGTTATCGCGACAACGATGACGGGAGAGCTCGCGGACATTTTCAATTCGAAAAGGGAGGGTGCCGAAAGACTAGTTCAAACGATCGACGATATTTTTTCCGATTCTTCTCTATACTTTTTCTCCCTTGAGGGAGATTTTCTTACCAAGGATGAGGCCCTGTCCTCTCCGGAGGAGTTATCCGCCTCAAATTGGGTCTCGAGCGCTCTCTTTCTGGGGAAAGATTACCCCGAATCGCTTCTAGTTGACGTGGGGAGCACGACCTCAGATTTAATTTCCATCGAGGATGAGAGACCCGACCCTCAGGAATGGACCGATTTTGGGAGACTTAAGACGAAGGAATTGCTTTACACCGGAGTTTTGCGCACACCCATTTCATACCTTAAATCCGAGATCTCTCTGGAAGGAGAGAAGATTGGAGTGGTGGCGGAATACTTTGCTAACATGGCCGATGCTCATAGAGTTCTTGACCTAATTGATGAGTCAGATTATACTTGTGAAACCCCCGATGGTAGGGGGAGGAGCAAAGAAGAGTGCATGAGGAGAATCGCCAGGCAGTTTTGCAGCGATCTGGAGGAGATTGGAAAGGATAAGATCATAGAGGCGGCAGATATTTTCCATGAGGAGCAGGTTTCCACCCTGAGAGATGCTCTTGGAGAGGTTTCAGACCAAAACAATCTAGATAAATCTCACCCCTTACTAGCCACCGGCATCGGGAGAAATATCTTGGCCGAAAAGGCTGCTCGAAGGGCCGGTTTTGAGGAGATTATAGATGTTGCCGAGGTATACGACGAGCCAGCGGCTGTGATGACGCCCGCTTATGGGCTTGGTAGGCTGACCTACGAGGAGGTTGGATGATGAAGTCAGTTATCAAAGTAGGCGGCAGCCTTCAGGATTCCCCTACCCTGAGGGATGTTTGCGGAACAATCGAGGATATTTCGAAAGATCATAATATCGTCGTAATTCCCGGAGGCGGAGAATTCGCTGATGCCGTCCGAGATCTACAGGACAGTCAGGGTCTCTCTGACGAGACTGCACACCAGATGGCCGTCATGGCGATGAACATGTACGGGCTGGCCCTCGACGAACTGATGCTGGAGCTCCCCACGACTGAGGATTTTCATGAAATCGAAAAAAATAATGTAATATTTCTACCGTATAGGAAGGCCTATCAGGACTGTCAGCTTGAGAGGAGCTGGAGAGTCACCTCGGACTCGCTGGCCGCTTGGGTCTGCGGAGAGCTAGGTTTCGATCGGCTTATTCTGGTTAAAAGGGTTGATGGAATCCCTGACCACGACCACCTTCGTGAAAGAATATCGACCGAGGGTTTGAAAGATATAAGTCAGACTGTTGTGGATTCCAAACTACCGGAAGTTCTGGGGAAGTATAGTATAGATTGCTGGGTAGTCAACGGAGAGTTCCCGGAAAGGATAGAGAGGTTGGTCAACGGTGAAAAGGCATTGTCAACAAAAATATCTCCGGTGAATGAGGCTTGAGGGTAATTCCAGTAATCGATCTTCTGGATGAGGTAGTGGTCCATGGAGTAGGGAGGGATAGGGAGAAGTACGAGCCCATAGAGAGCGTTCTAACCGATTCTGTAGAACCGCTTTCTGTGGCCTCGGAATTCGAAGATATCGGTTTCGATGAGCTATATATCGCCGATTTGAATTCTATTCAGGATAATGGCAATAATGTCGAATTGATAGACCAAATTACCTCAAAGACGGATCTGGATGTGATGGTTGATGCGGGGTTTAGGGGTTCCCAGGATATCGAGCCGTATGTCGAGAGCGGGATCGATAGAGTTATTCTCGCGACTGAGACCCTCGATAGTCTGGCGGTCGTGGAGGAGGTTCGGGGCAAGTATGGATTGAAAATAGTTGCCAGTGTCGATGTTCGGGGGAGAGAAATCGTCGCCCAGTCCTCCGAACTGCAGAGGCCATTCCCCGAGCTTATCCGGGAATTTGAGGAAAACGGTGCATCGGAGATGATTTTGCTCAATTTAGAAAAGGTAGGGAGCTCGGCAGGACCGGATACAGAGCTAGTCAAAAGAGGACTTCGACACGTCGACATCCCTGTATTTGCCGGTGGCGGAGTGAGAAATGTTCGGGATTTGATTGATCTCAGAGAGATTGGCGGAGCTGGAGCATTGGTTGCTACTGCCCTTCACTCGGGTTCCATCTCGGTTGAGGATCTTGACGAACTGTAGCACTTCCGTTTTATTTTTTCCACGGTATCATATCCCGATTCGACTGTTTCTTTTCTTTCCCCTCCGAAGTTTACGACGCTGCAGAGGGGCTCCCCCCGTCTTTTTCTGGATCCTTTCTTAGGAATGTCCACGATGTTTTTGAATTCCGTGAGGTCGGGTACCTCGAGATCCTCTTTAACGTAGAGGATAAGTTTTACACCATACCTTTTAGGTTCCTCAGTTTCGATCATCTTTCCGTCGAACGCCAGTAGATGACCCTCTAACAGGTTCATATCCATAACCTTCTCCACAAGATCGAAGGTATTCTGGAATCGAGGGTTAACTTCCAGCAGATATGGTTTATCGGAGAGAATGAAGTCGATGCCGATTGAGCCTTCGAGCCCTATCTCCCTGCAGATTTCTTTAGAGTATTCCTCGATTTGCGACAGTTTACTATTATCTTCAGAGCATGGAGTCACGTTACCACAGTATCCGAATCTTCTGGGCACGTCCAATCTATCGTCGCCTATTATCTGATCATTTACGGTCAGAAGTTCTACCTCCCCCCCGTCGGATAGGAGCGAGGTACTCATATCTCGGCCTTGAATATATTCTTGAACGTAGAGAGGCCTACCATTCCCCGAAGAGAGTACTTTCTTGCAGTTTTTTTCTACATCTTCTGCAGATTCGGCCAGTTCTATTCCGATACCCCCTCCACTCACGCCCGGTTTCAGCAAGACGGGATACCCGAGTTCTTCCGATATTTCTAGGACTCTCTCCACCTCGGTTGCTCTCCTTGTAATTGGGTGCGGAATGCCAAGTTCATCGGCGATTTCGTAGAGTTCCTCCTCTCTTTCGCAAATTTTCAACTTATCGATATCATTCATTACGGTTTTCTCCCTCCGGGAAAGCTCCTTAAGAATATGCGGGTCATGCTCCAATCCTGAACCAGGAATAATGGCATCTATTGAATGTTTCTCAAGAGCTCGCAAAGAGAGGTTGAGGAATTCCATTCTTTCATCTCTACTCATTCTACCGGCTGATGACCTTTCCGAGATAATATATGTTTGATCCGCTTCCTCCAAAATGTCGATATCGTCAAAACAGTCTACAACGATTACTTTCATTCCCAATCTTTTTGCGGATTTTACGATGGGCCTCGTGTTAACCCCGACTATGAGCACGGTTTCAGGTAGGTCGGAAGAGATATTTGTCCCCCTCTAACGTTTTTGTACGACGATGTTTAATATTTGAGCCCCTGTAAAAGGGCGATCATAATCGAAACGGCGGTTAAGTCCGCGGTTGTCCCGGGATTCAGATTCCCGTCCTCGGTTTGGAGATCTCTGTCGAGTTTCATTACTTTCTCCCTTCCCTCCTCCGTGGTTAGTCCTCCGGCTTCAAGGGCCGAGGCGGCTCGCGATGAGATTTCCTCGGCCTTCTTCATCCCGATTTCGACAGCTTCGACTATATCCGAGGTCTTTTCTAGCCCGACTTTTCTGGCGATAAAGGTATCGGGATACTCGGAGAGAATCCGAAGATACGAATGGATAATGGCTGTATTTATGTCCCCGGTTTCCTTATAGACATCCTTGAGTGCAGGAAGGCCGACTTCGGTTGAAACCTCCAAATCCGAGGTGAGGGCCCGGGCGATGCCATCCCAGCTCGCGGAAACTTCCATCCATTTATAGAGAGAAATTCCCTTTTGGGATAGTCTGTCCTTGGTATCGTCGTTCATCACGCTTAGCCTCCTTTCGTCCTCTTCTCCAAGCCAGTTGCTTTCATTTCCTCTTTCCTCAATTCCGATGGCTGAGCGAATTGCTTCGTATACCTCTAAACTGTCTTCTACGGTGGTCGATCTCATGATTTGTCCGAATTTTTCACGCAAAAGACCCGTCTCAGCTTCCCCTCCTTCCCCGAGGGCAATTCCTGCCGAGGCTGCAAGTGGAATAAAAAGGAGAATCATACCCAAATGCGTGTTTCCTCCAACATGAGAATTCTTAACTGATTTTACGCCCCTATTTACCAGCCCGCCGATTCCGATTTCGAGAGAATCTATTTCTCCCTCTTCCACCTTAATTCCCTCTCGTGCTGCATTCCGAACGGATTCACCCAATGCGACGCTCCCGGCCAGAAAGTGTTCGTATCTTACGTCCGGAAAGTCTCGGGTCCTATGCACATTCCCTGGTTTCGGATAACCGCTAACCTCGAGAAGAGAGGCGAGCTGGGCCGACTGGCTCACGAAGGCCGGAATTTTGTCCGCATCCATCCATATCCCTGCTGAGATTCTATTACTTTCCAAATCTATTCACGGCTTCAGAATTTATAAAAGACATTTCTATGGGAGGGAAGTTTAAAAACTCACGAAGTCTTATTGGGAAGAGAAGAATAATGGAGATTGATAGATATGTGTGAATTTGATGTCTTCAAGGACGGAGAAAAAGTGTTTGAAGAGGCAGTCTATCTGAAAAGACATCGCGACAATAATGGCGTGGTTGCCAGGGATATACTCGGAAACGAGATGGAACTTGGAAATGTGGAGATTAAGGAAATAGATGTTTCTTCGGAGAAGCTTATAGTAAGTAGTCCCTAGCGGATTTCATACCTTACGTTTTTGCAGTTCTCCCACTGGAGAGATGATGAATGGCTAGGTACGATGATGTAGGTAGCTTGCCCCTCCCCGAAAACGTGGATAAAGGGGAGTTTTCCGAAGGTTTAATGGAATACGAGGATTGGGCGCTTGATATCTACGAGAAAGCTATGCAGGTGAAGATAGATGCGGGGGTCGAGGTTCCTTGTTATCCCCAGCTCAGGGACATGAACGACCAGTTTCTGGACATTATGAACGATTCCGAATTTTCCGAGGAACCTTATCTGGTTTATGAGGACGATGCTATTTTGCCCGAAATTAAGGCGTTGGCAATGCTAGACATAGAACTCACGCCAATAAAGATGTGCCTCACCGGACCCGTAGAGCTCTCAGCTCACGAATTCGATAACGAGATTTACGAGGATGTAATATTCAACATGGCTCAGAGCCTGACACGGTTCGTCCAAAATGCGCAATCTTACGAAAGCATAGACCTCCAGGTGGTGAGCATCGACGAGCCTAGTCTGGGGACCAATCCTCGTCTGCAGGTGGAGGAAGATGTTCTGTTGAAAGCTTGGAACATCGCTGGGGGTGTTGATACTAAGGTACAGGTTCATCTTCATTCTCCTAATCCATATGAGATTGCGTGCAGGACGGAGACCATCGATATAATCGATATAGGCATGGCCTCTTCACCGGAAAACATGAAATCGATCGTTCCGGAAGTGCTGGAGAGCCACGGGAAGGGGGTAAGGACGGGTATAACGAGGAGCGACATTCTCTCAATGGCCTCCGAGTTCAATGAGAGAAACGATGCCAATGTTTGGAGCGATGAGGAGGCTTGGGAGACCTTCGTAAGCGAGACAGAACCACCCGCCAGAATCGCCGAGAGGATTGAAGGGGTCAAGGATAGATACGGGGACCTGATTGAGTATATGGGCCCCGAATGTGGACTGGGTGGAGCCAAAAGACTGGAATTTGCCAGGAAAATTTTGGAAAACACCGCCAACGGGATAGAGATGTCCCTCGGCCAATGAGCCGACCTTCGAAAATTTACTTATGTTCTTGAACTAAATTTTCTAATACCATGAATTCTTCCGATATCGGACCGGAACCCCTTTTCGATAAAGGCCAAGTTAAGAGAGCACTTGAGCTCATCGGCGAGCACGGACCCGTAGGGAGGAAGAAGCTGGCCGACAAGCTCGGCGTTGGAGAAGGGAGCATGAGAACGATTCTTAGCCGATTGAAGGACGAGGATTTGATTACCTCCTCTCCGAGAGGCCACCTCTTGACGGACAAAGGAAAACAGAAATTGGACAGAGAGCCCCGAAAATTCCTGAAAATAGACGCGGGAGACTTGACAGTGGCTTCAACCAACGTGGCTACCATGGTCCGAGATGCCTCGGAAAATGTCGATAAGGGAATTGAACAGAGAGATGAGGCGATCAAGGTCGGGGCAGAGGGTGCCACCGTAATCGTCTTTCGGGACGGGGATCTAAAGCTCCCGGATTCCGAGGAAGAAATCGATGCTCAGATAAGGTCCAAATTACTCGATTTCTTTGACCCTTCGGAAAATGATATTATAGTAGTCGCCACCGCAGATAATGAAAAGGATGCAGAGAGAGGGGCTCTAGCGGCCGCGGAATCCTTATCCTGATAATTAAGCCTATCTCTAAACAAAGTTATATTCTGCTTCAAAAAAAATCGAATTAAATCAACCTAAACCAATTTTCCAGAACCCCGGAAGACCCTAAACGATATTTAGCTTAAACTGAAAAGAAAAACTGGGTCAAAGCATGTCCGAAGATTTTATTGAAGTTTTGGCTGATTTGGAGGAAGAAAAGGCTATAGAGATGGCTAAGGATAGGCTTAATTCTGGTGAGGATCCGCTGAAAGTTATGAAGGATATTCGTGAGGCAATGAGTATTGTCGGCGAACGCTTTGATGAGGGACAGTATTTCGTTCCGGATTTGGTCTTTGCTGGAGATATATTGGAAAAGATAACGGGTATAGTTAAGGAAAAAATGCCAGAAGACGCTGAGAAAAAGAGTTTAGGTAAAGTGGTGATAGCTACGGTCAAGGATGATATTCATGACATTGGAAAGAACATGGTCGTCTTTATGTTGGATGTGAATGGTTTCGAAGTCCACGACTTGGGTGTAGATGTCCCACCTGAAAAGATCGTTGAAAAAGTGGAGGAAGAAGATCCCGATATCCTTGGCCTAAGTGGATTTCTGACGGTCGCCTTTGACTCTATGAAGGAAACGATTGAGGCTTTGGATGAAGAAGGTCTGTGCGGGAATGTGAAGATAATGATTGGTGGCGGACAGGTCGACGAAGACGTGAAAGAATACGTTGGAGCAGATGAATACGGATCGAGCGCTCCGGCCGGAGTAAAGCTGGCTAAAAAATGGGTGAAAGAATAGAGGAGATGGAATAATGGAAAACTCTGAGGATATAGAAGTAAATTTGGAAAATTGGGAAGAAGGTAAAGGATACGAGTTCAAGGACGAAGAAGCAGAACAAAAGTACAAAGAACGCGCGCGGAGAGTTAGAAGGGCAATCGATTTGGAAGAACCCGACAGGACACCGGTCTTTATAAATACGGGCTTCTTCCCTGCGTTTTATGCAGGAATTTCGGCTGAAGAGGCCATGCATGATCCGGAAAAAATGGGAGACGCTTTCAAGAAATTCGTTTTTGATTTCGAACCCGATGTTCACACGACGTCTCCTGTAATCATACCGAATGGAAGAATTTTCGAAGCCCTCGATTACCAGTTATATAGGTGGCCCGGTCACGGAACTTCTCCTGATACGTCATATCAGTGCGTTGAAGGAGAATATATGGAGCCAGAGGATTACGATAAGTTGATACAGGATCCGAGCGATTTTTGGTTGAGGACATATCTCGGCCGGATTTGCGGAGAGTTAGAACCTTTCGAAAAGCTCTCCCCTCTTACGGACATTATTGAGTTGCCATCAATTCCCGCGGCCACCCTCCCGTTCGGAATGCCCGATGTACAGTCCGCGTTAAAATCTTTGATGGAGGCTGGCGAGGAATCTTTGAAATGGCAACAGGAGATAGGTAAGGTTATTCAAGAAATCACGGCATTAGGATTCCCTCTATTCCTGGATGGGCTCTCGAAGGCCCCCTACGACGTTCTGGGAGACACTTTGCGAGGATCCAGAGGAGTCATGTTGGACATGAAGCGGAGACCGGAGAAGCTTCTGGAAGCGATGGACAGGCTCACACCTCTGATGATTAAGTTGGGCGTTTCGGGCGCGAAGGCCACCGGGATACCGATAGTTTTCATGCCCCTCCACAAGGGCGCGGATGGATTCATGTCCGATGAAGAATACAAAAAATTCTACTGGCCTTTCCTCAAGCGAGTCATCCAAGGGATTATCGACGAAGGGTTGGTTCCCTGGGTATTTGCCGAGGGTGCCTATAATCAGAGACTCGAGGTCCTGAAGAACGATCATCCGGATGGCAGAGTGATTTGGCATTTCGATCAGACCGATATGGAAGATGCTAAAGAGATGATTGGCGATAGGATTTGTATTATGGGCAACGTTCCGAGCTCTCTAATTCAAACCGGGACTCCAGAAAAAGTTAGGGATTACTGCGAGGACCTGATAGACAAAGTAGGTTCCGAAGGATTCATATTGAACACCGGAGCCGTAGTCGATCAAGCAAAGCCCGAAAACCTGAAAGCGATGGTAAATACTGTTAAGGAATAGGCTTCCTCCGAAAGCAAGCCCCGAACCAAAACAAAACGAATATCCGGGGAGGGAATAACTCGGATGGACATGAATTTTTACGATTGGACTTACAATTTTTCCGATATCATTTTTAAAACTTTACTTAACCATATTTTTGGTCTACACCCTGGAAACGAGAAGTTGGGCGAAAAACACGTCAAATCAAAGCTACTCCTAGAATGATAAAAGTAATAGTCCGTCACTTACAATATGAGTACATACCTAGTTAAAATCGGGGTAGAGGTGATTCTTTGGGTTTTAACTGAGGAAAAATAGGTAAGTTATTAGTAGAACGAAAATCAGCAGTAGCCTTTGTGGAAGCGGGAATATCGGCCGAAAATGGCATCCCATATTTTAGAGGTCCAGAAGTGCTTTGGTAAAGATTCGATTCAAAACTATTAACAATTCAAGAATTTAGAACAAAACCTCAAAAAACTTGGAGCATGATGGAAAAATAGAAGTTATAATTAACAAAGGACAATTTGATGCTGAATGAAATTACTCTCGGTTTGGCGGTCTTCTGGGCTAGAATTACCCTAGCTGGAATGTACCTTTATGCTAGGTTTCCCTAATTTCCTATTTTAAGCATTATTAGTACTTTTTTTTGATATGAATCGATAATAATAGTTCATTGCCTTCATAGACTTTGCGAAGCCTTCAGCGGTAGAATAGAAAGGTATACCAGCTTTTGTGAGTGATCTTATGTTTTCTAACCCTTTTTTATCAAGGAGATTTATTGTTGGGAATACTACTGCTAAAGGAATATCGCTTTTTTCTCTACATTCCTTCAGCTTCTGCTTTTTGTCTTCTATTATTGGTCCAGAAGCTCCGTAAGGAATAATGTCTATGTTTTCTTCACCGCTCAGTACCTCTATTGATTTTGTTAGAATTTCTGGATTAATTATTGCCGCAAGAGTCATGTCGAGAGGATTTCTGACCTGAGCGTATGATGGGAGAAACTCAACGAGATTACTCTGTAGGTTCTCAGAGAATTTAGGGACCTCAATTTCATTTTCCTCGCAGACATCAGCTATAATTACTCCTAGGCCTCCAGGTCCAGTAATTATTCCCGATTTTTTAATTTCTGTCGGATCTAAGCAGGCGAACGTAGTTGCGTAGTCAACGAGTTCATTCAGAGTTCTAGCTTCTATAACTCCTGTTTGTTTAAATAATCCAGTATATACTTCGCTAGATCCTGCTATAGATCCTGTATGAGATTTTGCGGCTCTCTTACCGGCTTCTCCTCTACCCACTTTCATTAGGACTACAGGTTTTTTCCTCGAAATCTTCTTTGTAGTTTTCAAAAATCTCTTGCCGTTTCTTATCTGTTCTACATATCCTGCTATGACATCTGTTTCGTCGTCTTCTGCAAAATATTCTAGGTAGTCAGTAAATTGCAAATCGGCTTCGTTTCCAGTGCTTACCATTTTGCTTATGCCCCCACCCCTCTCAATTAAGAGGTTCATAAAAATTTGGGCCATTCCTCCACTTTGGCTTACGAATGCGATATTTCCTTCTTTTTCAGTTAGCTTGGTAGATGTTATGGGATTTGGGAAGGAAATTCCGCCCGCTATCGAGTGAACTCCCATACAGTTGGGTCCGACTATTCTCGTATCGGTTTCCTCTACAGCTTCTAGCATTTTACGTTTTAGGTTTTCATTTCCTTTTTCTGAGAAGCCTCCACTCACAACGATAACCATTTTCACTCCTTTTTCTACGCATTCTTCAACAGTTCTAGGGGTGTATTTTGAAGGTGTCAAGGTATAGGCTACATCCACCTCTTCCGGCACGTCCGTGATGCTTTTGTAGGTTTTTATACCTAGGATTTCCTCGTGCTTTGGGTTAACTGGATAAACGCTATTGGGGTCTCTTAAGTTTGTTAGAGCCTTCATATAATCATTTCCTATAGACCCTTCTTGGGCGGATGCCCCGATCACGGCAATTGTTTTGGGTTTGAATAATTTATCTAGTTTCATTTCATGACCCTCAGGAAATCCACATTAGTGCATCAACCGCTCTGATGTCTTCAGGACCAGCTATTAAGGGATTTATATTCATCTCTTTAACCTCAGGGTTTTCTTCAATAATTTTAGAAAATTTGAGTGTATTAGAGACGAGAAGTTCTTTTTTATAGGTCTTTTCCCTCTGAATTTGGAAAGAATTTTCTTACTCCGTAGTTTTTCTATCATGCTGTGGATATCTTCTTCTGATAGGGGAACGGTTCTTAGCTCTATATCCTCATATACCTCAACACTGATTCCACCTATGCCTAACGAGATTATGTGTCCGAATTGTTCGTCAGTGGTTGCCCCTAATATCATTTCTCTGGTTCCCCTCCCGAAACATCCTCACTAACGATTATGCCTTTTATCCCCGCTTTTGGATTATATCTAATAGCGTTCTCGAGAATATCTTTTGCTGCTGTGGGGATATCTTCCTTTTTATCAACCTTTTTTACAAATCTAGCGTCGGTTTTATGAAGAACATCTCTTGAACAAATTTTTAGGTAAAAGGGGAGTTTTGGTTTGTTTTCTTCTTTTTCCAACTGATTGAGGAATTTCTCTGCACTATATTTGTTAGGATCACTAATTTCAACCAATACTTCTAGAGGACATTTGACGTTATATTCTCTAAGTACGTTTTTGGATTCGTGCTCAGTCAGGATTGCTACATTATCCTCCCTAACCTGTTTGAGAGTTTCTGATTCCATAACTGTGACCGGTTTCTGTTTTTTAGCGAATACGATGATTGCTTAAAAATTTTTCCAGTTTGATGCTGTGTTGCGTAAATATTGATAAAAATTTACATCTCTAGCTTTGTCCTGGTTTTCGTCCGGCGTTTTTCGTTTCTTTTAGATGTTCGTCACCCAGTTGTAGAGTGCGAACTTTCTTTCCACCTCTCGGATCATTCCCTTGGGACTCGCTGCTCTGACGGTCTCGCCGAAGCACCGCTTGACCGCTGAGAAAAATCCCTCGACCGACCACCGCTTGCCGTAATCGTAATCTTCCTTCCAGTCCTCGTAATCGAGCTCCTGAAACTCCTTGGTGGCTTCGCCTCTGGGTGAGAGTCCTGGCTTCGCGTCCTTGCGAAGTTTGATTCCCTGCGGCGGGTCCACTTTCTTCTCCTCTAGAATCTCGAAGATCTCCTCGGTATCGTAGGCTCCGTCCGCCAGGCAGTCCTTCAGATTCAAGTCTTCGACCAGATCCTCGAAGACCTCGGAGTCTCCGGTCCTCTCGTCCGTGACCTCGACTACAACAGTTCCTTGTTCTCCGCGTCCACTGCGATGTGCACCTTTATCCATCCACGGCGCTTTCCCTTGCGGTATTTCCGTAGCCATTCGCCACGGTTCGTCACCTTTACTCCGGTGGCGGTCACCGCTGCCACGACCTTCTCCTCGGACTCGGGGATTTCGATCTTCAGGTCCTTGAACTTCCGGCACAGCCTCGAATAGTCGGAAAACTGCAGCTCCGGGACAAGCTCGGAAAATTTCTTCAGAGCGCCCTCGAGCTGCTGGTAGGTCAGGTTGAAAAATTCGTACCAAAGAGCCGCAAACTGGACGGAACTTTCCGGATAACGGTAAGGTCTTCCGATCTTACCCTCATTCATTTCCTCGAGTTCCTAGCCCCAGTTCTCCAAAAAGTCTGGACTCAGATAGAACTCGCCTCTTTTGACGAGTTCCTGGTTGTATTTTTCCCAATCTCGGGTCGTTTAGACCGCCTCCTTTTGTTTTTCTCCGACCCAGCCTCTCGGCGGTCAGCCCCCGAGAACTAGATATACCTACACACGGCAGGTCAGATATAGTTTTTACGCAACACAGCACCACCTCCCAAAAAATTAAAAAGCTATCAATCTTACTAGCCCAAAACAGATATAATGTCTCAATATAATTTAAAGAAATATTTCAAAACTGAGAAGCAGAAAAAATTCGGAACCGATTTTATCAAAGACGCACATGAGTACGAGGTATGGGATGAAATCGAGATTGGAAAAGAATATGAATCTGCCCAAACCTTTGAGATACAAAAAGAAGATTTAATAGAATTTGCAAAGGGAGCTATGGATGATAATCCTCTAATGACAGATGAAGGAGCAGCTAAAGAGTCAATTTACGGAGAAATTGTTGATCACCCCATGTTTCTTACGTTAATTGCTTTTTGGTGTATAGGAAAAGGTCCTAATGGGAGTTGGATTCGGAGTCCCGGAGCGATGAATCCAGGGCAAAAAATAGAACGATACGAGCGTTTCAAGGTCGGCGAGGAAATCTCGATGAAGCAAACTCCAGTAGATAAATGGAAAAGAGGCGGACACCATTTTCTGACATCCCGATTTGACTTCTATAACCAATTCGGCAACTTAAAGGCTCGATGGTGGGCTAGTCTAATACTTCCGAGAACGAGAGAAGACCTAATAAAATATCAGAAAGCGGAAGAGGGAGAAGATAAAAAATGAGCGAAGTATCTTTCGATTCCGTTAGAGTGGGTGATGAGCTTCCACCTATTGATCGAAAAATCACCCAGAAAGACATCAACAAGTTTGCAGTCGCAGATTTGGATTACAACCCAGTGCATACTGATCCTGATTGGATGAAAGCAACTAAAAAGTTTGGAGATGAATTTTTCACAGGGATTTGGGACATTGAGGAAAATGTGGGGCATGGCATGTTGACAATGTCTTGGATGTCAAGCCTGATTACTGATTGGGTTTTGGAAGACGGCGGATTTTTGACGTCGATAGACGCTACTTTGATTCGCCCTGTCCGACCGGGAGAGACAGTAACCTGTACTGGAGTGGTTAAGAAAAAGCATCCCGTAGAGGAACCTCGAGCTGCTTATGATGAAAAGGGGAAAGGATCTAAGCTTGCAAAGAGCCCGAGAGAGCTCGACAAAACTAGTAGTTATAACTACGTCACTATTGAGATAGAAGCAAAAAATCAAGATGAGGAAATAGTTGGAAAGGGAGAAGCCCAAGTAAGACTCCCAAAGTAATTATAGAACAACGGTTTTCTTCGGATTAGCTATTAAAAGGATATGGATAGAACGAGAGCTGAAGGATGAGGCTATGGAAGATGAGAGTGTTCAGCTTCCGATGGCTATTCTGAGGTGGGTTCCCTTCCGCTTTGACGATTGTCGCTGAAGTCGGAGATGTAGAGAGGTTTTCCGGTCCTGAGAATCTATGTTCGCACGCCGGTCTAGTCCTAAAGTCCACCAGTTCGGGAATAATAAGAGGTTGAGAGGCATCAAAAATAAAAGCGACAAACTTCTCCGGTGAATTTTGATAGAATCCATATGGACATACATCAGATGTGCAGAAACCAAGATCACGGAATACTACTATCGAAAAAAAAAAGAAAGAATTGAAGAGACTCCCCTAACCTCAACCCGATAGAGCAAGTGTAGAAAGGGGTCAAGCGAAAATTTTTAGAGCCTTCTTCGAAGCAAAAGAAGAGTTCCTGAGATTGATCAAGAGCGCTATCAGCAAGGTATCAAACAAAATAGCTACGTAAAAGGATGGCGACGAATTCCTACCTACAAAGTTCAACAAGAATGAAAATTATAAAGGAAAACCTAGATATACCAATTTCGGGAGGGAAACAGGGATGGAAAATCTGAAAAAATTGCTAAAAGGTAGATATGACTGGAAAAAACTTCTTAGTGATTTTGACCTTGATTTTAAAAACAAAACAATCACCAATAATTATGCGTATCCTTGTTGTGACCCCAAGGATATCAATACGGCTATCGAATACGGTCTGGGCTGGGGAGAAGGCCCCTACAAACTAGCGGACGACAAAGGCATTGACAACCTTGTCGAGCTCCTCGAAGATCTCCATGATAAACATGAGATGGAAATGTATGAGCCGTGCCTACTCTTGAAAGAGTACGCAGAAGAAGGACGTGGTTTCTATGAATAATGATGATTATGAGACTATATCAATAGAAGAGGAAGAGGACATATTTAGAATTTCGCTAGATAGGCCTCAAAAGGCGAATACTATTAATAGGGTGATGATGGAAGAGTTGATATCCGGCTTTAGGAGGGCCGAATCGGAGGATGTTAGATGTATTGTGTTTACTGGAAATGGTGGTAATTTTTGTGCCGGTGCCGACGTTTCTATGTTTCGGGCCGACGCCGAGATTATGCATGATATTTCGCGAAAAGCGAAGAGACTTACTACTACAGTCGAGGGCTTGGGGGTACCGGTAATTGCTGGTATAACGGGCTTCTGTTTGGGTGGAGGCCTAGAACTTACTTTGCCGTGTGATTTTAGGTTTTCATCTGAAGACGCTAAATTTGGAAACCCCGAGATAAACTTAGGAATAATCCCAGGGTCAGGTTCTACGCAGAGGCTTGTTAGGCTAGTTGGACTTGCAAAGGCTAAGGAGATAGTTATGCTGGGAGAGAGATATTCTGCTAAGGAAGCAATGGAAATGGGGCTAGTTCACAGAGTCGTTCCGGATGAAGAATTTAATGAAAAGTTGAGTGAGTTTACACAAAAGTTAATGAATCGTCCTTCGATTGCTCTGAAATACGCTAAGTTAGCGTTGAATTATGGTGGACAAGTTCCTCAAGATATTGGTTTGGAGCTTGAATCAACGTTTTTTGGGTTAAGCGCTACAACTGAAGATATGAAGGAGGGTATGGAAGCATTTGTAGAGAACCGTGAGCCTGATTTTGAAGGAGAGTAAAATTTGAAATAATTCCAGGGAGGTGATAAAATTGTCCAAAATTGAAACTGTAACTGAAACTCTAAAGTGGGTCGAAGAAGGTTATTCGGATAAAACAGCTCTTATTGACTATATGGAGCCCAAAAGAAGATATACTTACGGCGAAGCTATCGATAAGATGAGGGCTTTCTCTGGATTTTTGAGAAAGGAAGTACAAATGGAAAAAGGCGACAGAATATGCTATATCGCAGATTCAAGTGCGGATCATTTTGTGTCTTTCTTTGCACCAATGAAATTTGGGGGTATACCTTCAAGCCTAGCTCCTATGGAATCACCAGATAGAATAAAATGGATGATAAACCATGTGGAGCCAAAAGCCTTGGTCTATCATAATAAACATATAGATTTAGTCAAAAAAATCAAAGAGGATATCTCCAGTGTAGACGCATATATATCTCTTGATGAAGCAGAAAATTTCTCGGACGAGTATAAATATGACAAGATGGTTGAGGAGTATAAGGGCGCCGAAGATCCGGACGTTAAAGTCAAAGGAGAGGATCCTGCATTTATTAATTTCACATCAGGATCTACAGGTAAGCCTAAGCCCATAACACACTCCCATATCGGCGCCCGATGGATTATAGAGAACTGGGACATCGAACAGTATGATCGGACTTTATGGCCTTTTGGAACTAATTTCATAGCTTGGTGGTGGGTTGTTCCTACCATCCTTCACAACGGTGCCTCATGTGTTTTTCTAAAAGAGTTTTCACCGAAGCTATATCTATCAGCAGTTCAAGACGAAGATATTACTTTTATAGGATCTGTAGCATCATTATGGCCAGCGCTCCTTAATGAGTACAAACAAAACAAAGAAAAATATGATCTTAGCTCTGTGAGTAAGGCTATAACAGGATCAGCATCAACCCCAAAACCTGTTTTAAAAGAGGTAGGAGAGGTATTCACTCCCAATATAAAAGATACATATGTAGCAACGGAGATGATGTGTACCAAAGGATATCCCCTTAATGATCCGAAGATGGATTTAGGAAGTTCGGGTAAGCCCTTTTCCAACGCACAATTTGAAATCCGGGACGTTGAAACTGGTGAAGAAGTAATCGAAGAAAGTGAAGAAGAAGGCGAGATATATGTCAAATGCCCTATGACTGAAACTGCCACAATATGGAACGATTCTCCGGTAAAAACAAACGAAGTATTCAAAGATGGCTGGTGGAAGAGTGACGACGTTGGTTATGTAGATGAAGAAGGATATCTTTGGGTTACCGGAAGAACAGATCTTATGTTTAAGAGTGGAGGAATAAAAGTACACGCGGAGAACGTAGAAGATTTGCTTTCAGCTCATCCGTCAGTCGAAGATGTGTGCGTTGTCCCCATACCGAGCGAAGAGTGGGGTAAGGTAGGAAAGGCATTTATCGAAACCAAGAATGAAGTCCTGTCAGGTGAAGATATGGAAAGTTGGTGGAAAGAACAAGAGTACCCAGGTTATAACAGGCCCAGAGAATGGGTGTTTATGAAGGAATTACCCAGACTCTCCTCCGGAAAATTAGACAGAGAAAGTATAGCTGAAAAAGCTTAAAATAGGTTATAAAAATGCATAATACCCTCTTCATCTTTTTTTATCACATACTCATATTGTAAGTTAGGGGTTCATTTCTTTTCCTAATATTGGAGTAGATTGGAGTTAGAGGGTTAGCGGCTGGTTTTCACGATTTTTGAAATGTAGACCAAAACATATTATTCCGGCAGATATTCTTCCAACATATGTTACAGATATTAGTGAAGAATTCTATTAGGATACAATTAGAAATTTAAACCGCACAAAAACATCGAAAGTCCGAGGGAATTTTATATCCCATGTCCATGGAAGAGAATTTGATGAAAAGAAAGAATTCGATAGATATCCAGACACGCCACATCAAGAAAAAAATTGGTCTTTAGGATAAGCAAAATCGGAAACCCACTAAGTAAGGGTCTCAAGAGGGAATCTGAATGATTGTAAAATTTCAGGTCTGGTCACACCTTCCCAAGAGTTAACCGGAGGTCGATGAAATAACCTTCCCCTTTCTTTATTATTTTAGAAAGGTAGATTTGCCACCCGGACCAGATTCTTAATCTGGAAGGACCGTTAAGATAATCTGGAACGAACGGAGGTGAAAAGATGTTTCGATTACAAGAGGATCAGAAAGTATACGATTTAAATGGAGTAAAGATAGGCGGACAACCGGGAGAATACCCCACGGTGATGATCGGAAGTATTTTCTATGAAGGCCAGGATCTGGTGGAAGACAGCCGTGAAGGAGACTTCGACGAAGAACGCGCGAGAGAATTATTGAAAAGGGAGAGGGAGCTTTCTGAAGAAACGGGGCTTCCGAGGGTGACTGATGTCGTTGGTGGCTTTGAGGATGCGATGATAAAATACATCGACTTCGTCGGAGAGGAAACCGATTCACCTTTCTTAATTGATGGAACGACAGCTGATGTGAAAATTCCCGCCGTAGAACACGTCGAAGAGGTAGGCCTAGCCGACAGGGCGATATATAATTCAATTAGCCCGGATTGTGATGAAGAAGAGATAGAGGCGATAAGGGATTCCGAAATCGATGCTGCCATATTGTTGTGCTATAATCCCAAGAAGCCCACGATAGATGGCAGAATGGAGAGTTTGGAAGAAGTCTTGGATATGGCCGAGGAGGCGGGAATAGAGAAAAAGCTGGTAGATCCTAGCGTTCTAGATCTACCCGACCCAGGGCCGGCCTCAAAAACGATACATAAAGTCAAAAAGCAATACGGTCTCCCCGCGGGTTGTGGCGCTCACAATGCCATTGATCAATGGAGAGACAGAAGGGAAATGGATTCGGAATCCTATAAACTGAGAACGGCGATTGCAAATTCATTCCCGATCGTGATGGGGGCGGATTTCGCTCTGTATGGACCCATCGACAGCGCCGAGACTATGTTCGACGTTTGTTCCTTGACAGATGCCTACGTTTCCTATTCGATGAGGATGGACGAGGGAATAAGGCCGAAGGTGGATGATTCTCCGATTGGCAAAATATTCAGACCAAAAAAATAGTAAGGGCGGTAATTAATCTATATCCTTCGGGAGCATTTCCTCTACCCGGGGGTATAGAGATATGTCCTGGTGGGGGAGATACATAGTTTCCATAAAATTGTTCTCGAACTCATCCGTCCCGGCAATTTCTACGAACTTGACTATTTCGGGCACTTCATCGGCTTCTTTTTTCATTTCTTTATCCAGAAGAGCTAGTTTGGCCCCTTCACCGGCCGCGTTGCCTATAGATTTTACCTTATCAAGATCGCATTCCGGGAATAATCCGATTGTCATAGCGGATTCCTTATCGATGTAATTTCCGAAAGCACCGGCGAGAAGAACTTCATTTACCTTATCTACGTCCAGTTTATCCATCAGAACCCTACTAGCCGCTTGGATGGCGCCTTTGGTTTTTTGGATTTCACGGACATCTTTCTGCGTTATTGTTATATCGGAATTTGTCTCGCTTTCTTCCTCCCAAACTAATACATATTCTAAGATATTTTCATCGTTTTTCCTTATTCTTTCGCTCCTTTCCACTGTTCCTTTGCCGAATCTTCCATCCCTCCTGATAATTCCGGCCTTGAGCATCTCAGCCGCGGCGTCTACAATACCCGAACCGCAAATTCCTATGGGCGGTTTATTGTTGATCGTTTCAAAAGTGGGTTTCATATTTTCAGAATTTATCCTGACCTTTTCTATACTGCCGGCACGAGCTCTCATCCCATGTTCGATACTCGCCCCTTCAAAAGCGGGTCCGGCTGCAGTGGATGTCACAAGGGTATTCTCCTTGTTCCCGACCGCGACTTCGCCGTTAGTCCCGATGTCGATGGTAAGAGTTATTTCCTCCTTCTCATAAATCTTGGATGTCAGTAAAACGGCGACGTTGTCCGCGCCAACCCAGCCACCGTTTATTGGTAACCAATAGACGTAACCCCGCTGATTCATGTTCAGGCCGACATCTCTTGCCTTAGTTTTTAAGGCGGATTGCCTGCCCGGAACAAACGGGGACATTGATAGATTTCTCGGCTCTATTTTTAAAAAAAGATGATGCATGGCGGTGTTTCCAACCATTAAAGCTTCATATATATCATCTCCGTCAATTCCGGCTTTTTTCTCTATTTTTTCCATGATTTTGTTCACGCCGTCCACTGCCTTCTCCTTCACTTTGGTCCTCCCATTTTCATGACGACTCACAAAACTAATCCTAGTCATCAGATCCTCCCCGAAGTCAACCTGAGGATTTAGAATCGATTCTACTTCCTCAATTTCCCCCGTTTCAAGATTGACTAAATACCCAACAATAGTAGTTGTACCCAAATCGACGGCTAGCCCGTAAAAATCCCCTTTCCATCCGGGTTCAAGATCGATTATCTCTTCGTCCTCCCAAAGGACGGCAGTTAAATCAAACAAATCCCCTTTTCCTTCTTTCTCCCTAAGCAAACTGGGTAAATCCCTCTGCAGGAAATTATCTATATCGTCTATTGAGACATCATAACTATCCTTGAGGGATTTCTTTACCCTTTCATAGTCCGCGACGAAGTCTTCGAGACTGGGTTTGGGGACCTGAAGATGATATTTCTCGACAGAGGGGTTTCTTTCAAAATCGACCTCGAGTCCGGAAGTTAAAATTATCTGTTTCTCTCTACGTGATAGATCAGGCACTCTAACGTCGATCTCTCCACTCTTTATCTTCGCTTCGCAGGCGAGTCTAAAATTATCTTCTATTTCCTGATTGGACATTAGATTTTTTTCAGAATTAGTTAAGGGGTTTAAGTTATTCTCCCCTTTCTCTATCACCACTTTACATTTACCACATTTACCCTCCCCTCCACATAGGCTTTCTATTTCTATACCCAAGCTTTCAGCAATCTCTAAGAGGCTTGAATCCGTCTCAAAATCGCCGGCAGCATCATCTGAGATGAAATTAACTCTCACCATTTTAATACCTAGAAAACACTTTTGACGACAAATAATAAAGATATTTGTTTATGTCCAAGTTTCTCTTATACATAGCTCCCCGATTAGTAGCTACTTTCTCAATGATTAGCAAGAATGTACTTACCACTATAAATACGGGTAACTGAGGTCTTAAGTTGGTTTCATTATGGAAAGCTAGAGCATGTTTGAGGCAGCCGATTTACCTATACAAATCGAAGAGCTCTTCGAAGCCATTAAATCGCTTCCATATAATGATGTTTTTGGAAAGTAAAAGATGGATCCACTCAGAGTCTAGTATGCGCCCTTTTATATAGAGAGCGTGGTTATTAATCGGAGAATAAGGATATGTTTTTACTAGGCAATTAAATATGAGAGTCCTTTTTGTCGATGACGATTCGGCGATTCGGGAGCAGACCAAAATATTTCTCGAGAGAGAGAACGATCGGTTGGCGGTCGAAACTGCGTCCTCCGCAGACAAAGCTCTTGGGTTGCTGGAAGAGAATAATTACGATGCTATCGTCTCGGACTACCAAATGCCGGGAACTGATGGTCTTGAATTTCTAGAAATAGTGAGGGAAGAAAGGAATAGCGATATCCCTTTCATCATTTTCACTGGTAAAGGACGTGAGGAAGTCGCCATGGAAGCTCTGAACTTGGGAGCAGACCGATATTTGCAGAAGGGTGGTAACCCGAAATCACAATACGGCGTTCTGGCTCAGGCGACTGTTCAGGAGTTTGATTATTATGAGACTAAAAAAGCTTTTGAAAAAAGTGAGGACCGATACAGGAGATTATTCGAGACGGCTCAGGACGGCATGCTCATATTGGATGCAAAGACAGGGGAGGTAAAGGATGCCAATCCCTACATTCAGGATTTGACGGGTTATTCTAAGGAGGAGCTCGTGGGGAGAGAACTCTGGGAGATAGGGACCTTTAGGAATATTGTCGAGAATAAGGAGAAGTTCGAAGAGCTCGTGGAGGAGGGGTACATCCGCTACGAAGATTTACCTTTGGATATGAAAGGTGAGGGAGAAGCCTCGGTCGAGTTCGTCAGCAACACTTATGAAGCAGGTGAAGAGGAAGTGGTTCAGTGCAACATCAGAGACATTTCCGAACGGAAGAAAAGGGAAGGAGAGCTTCGGAGGGAAAGGAGAAGGTTCCAAGAAATTTTCGACAACGCGAATGATGCGATGTACCTGCATGAGCTGACCGAGGAAGGATTACCCGGGGAGTTCATAGAAGTTAATGATACGGCCTGCGAGATGCTGGGTTATTCCAGGGAAAAATTCTTGGAAATGACCCCTCAGGAAATCGATTCTTCGGAGAGGGCCGACGAAGTTTCTGAGGTGATGAACAAGTTAGCGGAGGAGAGAGATGTTCGATTTGAAATGATTCATCAGGCTAAAGACGGCACCGAAATACCAGTTGAAATACATTCACATCTTTTTGAACTAGAAGGCGAAAAAAGGGTTCTTTCAATTGCTAGGGATATTTCCGGGAGGGAGGAGATGGAGGAGAATCTAAGGATGTATAAGATGGCTGTAGAGGGTTCGGAAGATCTAATAGCTGCAGTGGACGAGGAGTACCGATACCTGTTTGCTAATTCCTCATACGCGGAATACCACGGTGTTGATAGGGAGGAAATTATAGGGAAGGAAGTGGACGAAGTTTTAGGTTCCGAGCCGTTTGAAGATGAGATAAAACCTGAAATAGACCGATGCTTAGAAGGAAAAAGTGTTCAGTACGAGATGAACCGGAAACATGAGCAAACGAATCCCCACGTTTTCGAAATATCATACTACCCTTTACAAAATGATGGAGAGATTCTTGGTGTTGTGGCTGTGATGAGGGATAAGACTCAGTTGGAAAAGAGGAAAAGAGAACTTTTAGGTAAAATCGAAGGTCTCGAAGAATTTGGCCATCTAATCGAATCTAGTTAAAAATCTGAGATGTAAAATTACATTAAGGAATTAGTATTTAAATCTCGGATAAGGGAGATTGTTCAACTATTGCTAATAGGGAAATCTAGAATAGTTTAGCAGTTTTAATTTTTTGTTATGGGTGTAACAAAATACCTAAGTCCCCGTTTTCTTTAAGTGAACGTCGAAACGGGCTCCACCTAGCTCGGAGTCTTTGACCTCTACAAGACCACCGTAATTCTCTGCTATTTCCTTCACAAGAAACATTCCAAGACCACTTCCTCCCCTTTCGCCCTTACTGTATCCCCTGTCGAATATATTCTCTCTGACTTCTTCGGAAATACCTTTACCATCATCCTCTACAATGTAAATCATATCCTTTTCTCTCTCCTTATTCGAAATTCTTATCCTATTACCTTCCGAATGCCGAATTGAGTTCTCTATGAGGTTTGAGAAAAGCTCTTCCAAGAGAGGACCTCCTTCGACCATACACTCCCTCTCAGGGCAATCAAGCTCGATTTGAATTTCCTTCTCCTCTGCAGTTGATTTACATTTTTCCACTGCTTCATGAATCAAAGATTCACCATCGACTTCACTGATATCTTTCTCTTCAATCTCCCTCAACGTTTTGACTTTTTTAATTAGTTCGATACCTCTTTCCGTTGCTTTCCTCGCATTTTTAAGATACATCTCGTATTCTTCTGATAGGTCGGCTTCACGGAGAATATCCAAATAACCTTTTACTATTTGTGCTTTGTTTCGAACGTCGTGCCTTAACAAAGAGTGGAGGAATTCTTCTCTATTCCTAGTTTCTACTAGCTCTGTTATGTCCTGAGAGTTATATTGAATCTCCACTATTTCTCCATCTTCAATTATGGGCCTGCCGCCCGCTCTTAGCCAGCAAACCTCTCCTTCTTTGGTCACACCCCTTAAGGTCTTGTTTACCATTTCCTCACTATCCACGATTTCATTCCAAAATTCAATATACTTATCCTTGTCTTCGGGGTGAGCAATCTTCAAAATACTTTCGCCGACTAGTTCTTCTTCAGAGTACCCCCAATATTCCACCGATTTCCGATTCACTCTCTTTATGTATCCTTCGAGATCCGTAGTAGCCATGAGTTCGTTTGAATTTCTGAACAATTCCTCGTATCTCCCCTTGACTCTTTCCAATCTTTTCTCGGTTTCCTTCAATTCAGTGATATCGATATAGTTGGAGAGTATATACTCCTCCCCTTCGATTCGAATGAGTTCGGCGGAAAGAAGACCAACTCCCTCCTCTCCTTCCTTATTTCGGAATCGGACCTCCCGATTTCTAATTGATTCCCTATCTCTCAATTCTTCTACAAGATTTTCACGCTCCCCTTCGGCAGATTCCGGCCAAATCCCCAGATCGGACGAAGTTTTTCCTATTACCTCCTCCCGGTCCCAGCCGGTCAGTTTGGTGAAGGCCTCATTCACCTCGATGTATCGGCCTTCTTCGAGGGTGGATAGAGTTATGGGTGTCGGACTAGCCTCATAAATGGCGGTCAGCTTCTCCTTGGACTTCTTCAACTCCTTCCTCATTTCCTCCCGTTTTTTCTCGGCTTCCATTCTATCCGTGACATCACGATAGATAGAGAGAACGGCTTCTTCCCCATCGTAATCGATTGGGACTGCCGTTTCCTCGACCCAGTAAGTGGAGTCATCCTTTCTCCTCCTTTTGGTCGTCAGGGTGATTGATTCACCGCCTTCCAGTCTCTCATTAGCTTCTTCGAGCGTCATTTCCTGTGGCCCTTCGACGAGCCAGTCGTTGATATTCCTTCCAATTAACTCGCCCTCCGACCATCCAGTTTGTCCTACTGCCATATCATTCGCTTCAAGAATTTCGCCATTATTTTCGTCCCCTATGGCAGTCACGAAGACCGCGTCGCCCAAATTCTGGAAGATATGCTGAAACCTTTCCTCGGCTTTTTTTCGTTCTGTGATGTCCTTTGATACTATTACTACGCCCTCGACTTCATCGGTTTCCGGGTTTTTCACGGGGCTATATGTCCTACTTGACCACCTATCCGAATTTTTGATTTCGTATTTTTCTTGAACCGGTTCACCCGTTTCAATAACTTTTCGGAAGTTTTCCTTGAAGTCCTGAAATTCCTCTTCAGAATGGATATTACTATATTCCTCTCCAACTACTTTCTCTTTTCCCCTCTGAGAAATCTTGCCGGTTTTTGCCAATCTTGAGAGATGCTCTTCATTTGCAAATACATACTGGAAATCTCTGTCAATCATGTAAATGGAGTCATCCGAAGCCTCGACAGCCCTTCGCCTTTCTCTAATTTTCTTTTCCCTTCTCCTGTCTTCTGTAATGTCCTGAACGAAGGCGAACTCGTATTCTTCGCCATTTCTCTTTAAATAATGACTAGTTATCCTTACGGGGAAAGTCTCGCCATTCTTCCTTCTGTGCTCGGAATCGAAGGTTGCAGTCCCCTCTTCCTTAATTTTCTCCCAGACCTCGGGTCTCTCATCGGGGAAGTTCGGGTCGATCTCCGATATGGTCATTTCCGTAAGCTCATCTCGCTCGTATCCCAGCCATTGGCAAATCCGCTTGTTCGCATATCTAATTTTACCACCCGGGGAAATCCAGAGAGTCCCCACATCGGCGTTTTCAAGGGAAAAGTTGGCGAGGTGAAATCTATCCTTAATATTGAAATATTCGGCCTCTTGAACTATCGCATCCGCCAGGACTTTGTACTGAGATTTTATGTCCGTGCCCTTCTGGAGGTACCGATCCGCCCCGAGGTTGAGGGCCTCCATAGCGACCTCCTCCCGACCCTTACCGGTGAATATGATGAAAGGGATTTCACTTTCTCTTTCATCCCTCACTACTTCCAAGAACTCGAGCCCGTCCATTTTCGGCATTTGGTAGTCCGAGACGATAGCATCGAAACTTTCCTTTTTAAGTTGTTCAAGGGCCTCCTTCGCTGAGGGAGCTGTTTTAATATCGAGTGAATCGTCTTCCCTCTCCAAGAAGAGTTTGGCTTGCTCAAGAAGATCGGGTTCATCGTCGACGAGGAGGACATTTATCACGTTGAAACACCCAATTGAGACTCACTTTTCTGGATACAGAGTTAAAGTATTTATCGATTTTCGGCGAATAATATCGAAACTATACCCTCTTCTAGGAACTGAATAAAAATATAAAGTTCAGACTAGGTGAGATTTTTCCTAGATTCAGTCGAAGTTTCAGCAAGAATACCTAGAGGAGAATGGGAAGATTTTCACAAAAAAATTTAAAAAGGCTGGATATACTATCCAATAATTGGATATACCATCCAGGTATTCAACATGTTGGAGATTAAAAGAGAGGTAGGTCAAGTCAGTACACCCGTAGTAATTGTTATCATTGTCGTAGTTGCGATTGTTTTCGGTGGGGTAGGTTTTAGTTTGGCTCCAAGTTCTCCAGATCAGGAGGAGGTAATTGACTACATTAAAAACGCTTCCGAAAACGAAGTTAAAGAAATCCTAGGTGTAGCCCCCGACAATATTGTTCAGGAAATAGCTCGCCAAACCTTTCCAATGGTAGTTAAGGATGACTTGGATAGAAAGGTAGTGATATCTGAAGAACCGGATAATATCATTTCTTTGGCACCTTCCGTTACTGAGGTTCTCTTTTCACTCGGACTAGACAATAAAGTGATTGGAGTGACAAAATTCTGCGATTACCCACCCAAGGTTCCGAATCTCGTGGATAATGGGGAAATAGAAATTGTCTCAGAGATCACTACAACGAATACTGAAAAAGTTGTAAGTTTAAATCCCAGCTTGGTAATCACTGCAGCTGGAACACCTATGGATACGATAAACCAGTTGGAAAGGCTTGGTATACCTGTGGTAGGAATTGAGGGAGAAAATATTTCGGATGTTATTAGCGATATAAGACTTGTTGGAAGGGCAACCGGTACTATAGAAAAGGCTCAAGAAATGATCCAAGATATGGAAAAAGAAATGAATAAAATCACTCAAAAGACGAGCGGCATTTCAGAGGATCAGAAACCCAGAGTTTTCTACGAGGTAGGAACGAACCCGCTATGGACTGCTGGACCGGGTACATTCATTCATGAAATAATCAACTTGGCGGGAGGAATTAACGTGGCTGAAAATATCGGCAAACAATATTCTTCGATAACTGAGGAGGAGATCATAACTATGAAGCCTGATGTGTTTGTGATTGCAGTCCACGGAACCGAAGTTCCGTTGTCCACGGTGAGCAGTGTAAAGGGGCGTTTTGAAGGGATAGATGCCGTCGAAGAAAATCGTGTTTACAAATTGTCTCCCAAAGAGATCGATATGTTTAGTCGCCCCGGTCCAAGATTGATTGATGCTTTGGGAAAGATGGCCAATTTATTACATCCCGAGATGGATATTTCATCCTAGCTATATCGATTTATCGGAGTTCTATATTTGATTTCCGGATTCCTGTGTGGTCCATATTGGCTTGGAATAAAGTTTGCCTTTTCGAAATTGAGATGAAATAGACATGGATAATGATGCGATGGAGATTATGAGACAAAGGCTCGTAAACTGGAAATGGATAATGATAGCCCTTGTTACAGCTCTCGTGGTGACGATCATCTTCTCATCTGCGATAGGGCCCGCGGATATTTCTCCATCAGAGGTTTTAAAAATAGTTCTGAATAAAATCCCGTTTCTGGGTGACTTAGTTTCTCATTCCCTCCCGAGAACTGCCGTCAATATAGTTCTGAACATTAGATTGCCGAGGATTATAGTTGGAGCATTAGTAGGCATAGCCCTAGGGGTAGCAGGTACAACCGTTCAGGGGATCTTTAGAAATCCGATGGCAGAACCTTACACTGTTGGGGTTTCTGCCGGGGCGGCGCTTGGTGCAGCAACCGTTATATTTTATGACTTATCCTTGCTGGGGGTTTATACCATCCCAATCATGAGTTTCCTCTTCGCGTTAGGCACAATATTTTTGGTGTACAACATCGCGAAAGTTAACGGTGAGGTTCCGGTAGGCATTCTTTTGCTTTCCGGAATTGCTGTCAGCCTCTTTATTCAGGCTCTGGTCTCCGTTTTAATGTACACAGCTGGAGGAAAATTGCATCAAATGGTTTTCTGGATGATGGGGGGCTTGTGGAATCGAAACTGGACCCACGTTCAAATGATACTCCCGCCAATTCTTCTGGGGAGCGTGGCCATCTTTACATTCTCTCGAGGTCTCGACGCCATGCTTCTGGGGGAAGAGTCCGCTCAGCATCTCGGAATAAAGGTAGAGCGCCTGAAAAAGATTCTCTTAATATTGTCTGCTCTGATTACTGCGGCGGCTGTCTCGGTCAGCGGTATAATCGGTTTCGTGGGGCTTATAATCCCCCATATAATGAGAATTTTGGTGGGCCCCGACCATAGGATTTTGTTCCCGTCCGCTGCGTTAGGAGGAGGCATATTTCTGGTGTGGTCGGATACTTTGGCCAGGACTATTCCTGCTGGAGGCCAAATCCCCGTGGGGATAATTACTGCCTTGGCCGGAGGCCCGTTCTTCATTTACCTCTTAAAGAGGAAGAAATACTCTTACTAGGTGGTCGGAATGTCGGAATTTTCGATAAGGGCCGAGGACCTTTCATGTGGGTATGGAGATAAGGATGTCCTAAAGAGGATAAATTTCTCCGTCGAAAAAAACGAATTCATGGGGATCATTGGTCCCAATGCGTCGGGGAAATCTACCCTTCTGCGCACGATAGACAGGGTCATAGAACCAGGGGAGGGGAGTGTTTTCCTCGATGAGCGGGATATCCAGGAGTTAGATAAGAAGGAAATAGCCAGGGAAATGAGTGTGGTTCCGCAGGAGTTTTCCACCAACTATTCCTTCTCCGTGTTGCAGGTCGTGACACTCGGTAGGACGCCTCATTTGAGCCCCTTGGAGATGGAGGACGAAGAGGATATATCCATTGTCGAGGAATCGATGAAAAGGACCGATACGTGGGAATTGGCCGATCGGTCATTCACCGAGCTTTCGGGTGGAGAAAAGCAGAGGGTTGTCATAGCCAAGGCCTTGGCCCAGGAGCCCTCGGTTCTTCTCCTCGATGAGCCCATTAACCATCTCGATATCAATAATCAGCTGGAAGTCCTTGATTTGATTAGGAGCCTTGCCGATAAGGGAGAAAAGACGATAATTTCTACTTTCCATGATCTAAATACGGCTGCGAGATACTGCGATTCGTTGATTCTCCTTCACGATAAGAAGATACACGACCACGGACCCCCGGATGAGGTTTTGAGTGAGGATAATATCAAGGAAGTTTACGGGGCGGATGTGGCAGTCAGACGTCAGCCCGAGACTGATACTATTTCCGTCACTCCTCTTACCGCCTCCTTCGTGGAAGAGGAGGAATCTCCCAATTATAAGATTCATCTGATCTGTGGGGGCGGAACCGGAGAGGTCATGATGCACCCGCTACTTCGACAGGGCCATCAGGTCACGGCTGGGGTTCTTTCCCCCCTCGATGACGATTATAAGGAGGCTAGGAGACTCGGAATAAGTCTGGTCGAAGGTTCCCCCTTTCAACCTATAGGAGAGAAGGCGGTCGAGAGGAATCGGAAACTGGTGGAAAGTTCCGATTTGTTAATTGTGACCGATATGCCCATTGGTGAGGGCAACTTGAAGAATTTAGAACTGGCGGAGAAAGTGGCGGAGGATAAACCGGTTCTTCTAGTAGAGAGGAATCCTATTTCGGAACGGGATTTTACGGGGGGCGAGGCCGAGGAACTCTATTCGTCTTTGAAGGAGAATTGTATAAAGAGTGTCGACGATGTGAGAGGAATCTTAAGGTTTCTTTCTGAAAGTGAGAATTTGAAAGAATCAGGATAGTTTTTAAGGATACCACCTCCGGATTGAGTAAGTTTTCGTGTGATTAATTACCCGAGAAATTGAAAGGAGAATTTGGGAAATTTGGTGATTTAGAATAGATGCCTCTTCAGGAATTCCGACTCCCTTTCGACTACTTCTTCGAACAGATCACCCGTATAGACGTCGAAATGCCCGCAATTCAGGCTTATGATCTCGGAATCCTCGATTTCCTCGACAGCTCTGTCCACGGTGTACGGGGGGATGATCGAGTCGCTTTCTGTCTTGATGATCAGAGTGGGACACTCTACCTCTTCCACCGAGGAGATCGGCATGTAGGTGAACAGTTTCGGAAAGATTCTGGCGGGTGTCCTATTCTCCCAGGGGTATCCATCGGGGATTATGGATAGGATCCCGGGCTTGGAGTCCTCGGTGTTCAGGATGGCGAACTCGTCCGGCTCGCCGACCACCGGCACGTAGTGAGGGGATCCGGTCAATTTCTGTTTCAAATTATCCCATATCGCTGACGAAAAACCCCGGAGGGCGAGCGAGAGGAAGTTTCCGAAGCCTCGCTTCTCGGCCATCTCGACCGTGGCTCTGAGCCTGTCCACGAAACCCACGAAGGGTACCTGTGCTACCACGGCCGAGATATCGGACTCTTTAGCCGCAGTAACGATCACGTGACCGCCGCTGAAGGAGGTTCCCCAGAGGGCTATCCTCTCCCGGTCGATTTCTTCTAGGGACCGCACGTGTTCGATAGCCGCTCTCCAGTCCTCGACGTGCTTGTAGGGATCTATCAGGTTTCGAGGGTCTCCGGCGCTGTCGCCGAATGTTCTGTAATCAAAGAGGAAGACGGCCATCCCCTCGGCGGCGAATTTTTCCGCAAAGGCCGGGAGCCTAAAAGTTCTCTCGCCGCCGAATCCGTGGGCCATTATGACCACCGGCGGATCCTCCTCCCCTTCGGGAAGGTACAGCCATCCGGCACACTCGACCCCCTGGCTTGAGAAGTTGGAAGTTTTTCTCTCGAAGTCCATTCATCCCTTATTCCTGTTTAGGCTGGACAGTTTTTATTTTCAATTGGAATTTAGATCTGTTTCCTCTTTGCGCTAATTTTAAACCGAAAACTTTCCAAAATCAACTAGAGGGCCCGTGGTCTAGTGGCTATGACGTCACCCTTACGAGGTGAAAGTCGAGGGTTCAAATCCCTCCGGGCCCACTCGCCTTTAGATTCATAAAATTGGTTCTTGAAGAATTGACCTCTTTACTGATGAATCGATGCGGCGTTGGGTCGGGGAGGTTCAAAAGGTTTCATATCGGACTAACGGTTAATCGATGTCTGGAATCGGGAAATTCATGTTTTTTGAAGTCTTAGGGGGATAAAGAAGATGACTTTGTATTTGGAGTGAGTTTAGAAGTTTTTATATGGGGGGTTTAACAAATGGAAAGGGGTGAATTAGTGAGGAGGTCTTTTATTGGCGTAATCGGGGTCTTCGCTATTCTTCTAATTGTTTCAATTCCGGGTGCAGCTGTTGCGGATTCGAGTTTAAGTTGGGATATAGAGAACGTTTACACCCCTCCTAGCAATGTGGGTAGTTTAGATAGTTCAATAGCGGTTGATTCGTCCGGGAATCCCCATATGGTCTGTCACGATGCGGCTGAAGATAACCTGAAGTATTTTTATCTTGAGGACGGACAATGGATGAAAGACACAATCCCTGCTCCCAGCTCCGATTTCGGAAAATATTGTTCTATAGCCCTAGATACTAACGACAATCCGCATATAAGCTACTACGATATTGAAGAAGAGGGGTTAGTTTACGCTTGGCACGTTGGGGGGGATTGGAATATAGCAACAGTTGATACTGGAGAGGGAAATGATGTAGGCCAATACTCATCTATAGCTCTAGATTCTGATGATAAGGCACACATAAGCTACTACGATGATACTGATTGGGACTTGAAGCACGCTCGTCAAAAAACCAGTTGGTATGATTTCGATACCACTACAGTTGACAGTGCGGGAGATGTCGGTAGATATAGTTCGATAGCTATTGATTCCAACGACAATATCTACATAAGTTATTACGATGCGAGTAATACCAACCTTAAATATGCTATTTCCGATGATGAAGGCACTACCTGGACCAAAGACTACGCTGACGAGAACTCTAATAACGTGGGGCTGTATTCTTCAATTGATATCGCTGAAGGGAGTGGCTGGACCTTTCCTTATATCAGCTATTATGATTCGACGGATAAGAATCTAAAACTCGCAACCGCTTTCGACGTGAACTGGGTTATTGACGGTTCATCCGAGGTCGGAAGGTATACTTCAATAGCTATTGACGATAACTTTCACATAAGCTATTATGATTCGGCTAACACGGCCCTTAAGTATGCTTCCGGGACTACAGACGATTGGAATTTAGAGACCGTTGATTATGAAGATGAGGTAGGCAAAAATACCTCCATAGCTCTAGACTCGAATGGTTCTCCTCACATAAGCTATTTTGATTCAACAAATGATAATTTTAAATACACAACTCCTCTAGAGGTTCCCACCCTAGTCTCCATGCCCGATCCCACCGATACCGATACTTTCCATTTTGATTGGTCCGATGTCACTGGAGCTAATAAGTATCACCTACAGCTGGACAACAATCCCGAATTCAGCAATCCATTTGAGGCGTATCCACTTTTCTCAGAATACAACTATGAACATAACTACGATGATGACAATTATTACTGGCGGGTAAGTGCAGTAGATACCTATGGAAGAGAGACTGATTTCTCTGACACGGATAACTTCACTTTTGATAATCAACCACCTTCCATACCCAATTTACTTTCCCCCGCTAACGACGAGACCACAACCAATCACACTCCAACATTCGATTGGGAGAACTCTACAGACGCCTCGAGTTTTACGTATCGATTAGTAGTTGATAACGATCTCAATTTCGCGGATGGAGAAAATTCGATAGATGAGTCAGGATTAACTGACAGTATATACACACTAGGGAGTGATCTCCCGGACGATAATTATTACTGGAAAGTCAGCGCCGAGGACGAGCTTGGGCATCAAAGCGATTGGTCATCCACATGGCACTTAGAAATTTATACTCCTAACCATCCACCAAACCTCAGCTCCGGTTCGGTATCACCTAACTCCGATAACGTCGGATCTACCTTCACTTACGAGGTTACATATCAGGACGATGATGGAGATGAACCTGATTACGTCACGGTATACATCGACGGAGAATCTCACGCCATGAGTAAAATTAGTGGAACCCCCACGGACGGGGCTACCTACCAGTATGAATGGACAACCAGTTCCGGTGATGATGGTTCTCACACTTACTACTTCAAGACGAGTGACGGGACCGATACTGCAAGGCTTCCGTCCGCCCCCAACACTTACGACGGACCACAAGTTACTAAAACTGAAAAACACGCACCTACCCTCAGCTCTGGTTCAGTTTCTCCGGACTCGGATAATGCCGGTGCGACTTTCACTTATCAAGTCACCTATCAGGATGAGGATAATGATGCTCCAGATTCAATTGAAGTCATTATTGATGAAGTGGTGAAAACAATGGAGAATATAGAAGATAATTCATACACGGAAGGTGTCGTTTACCAATATGAATGGACTACAACCTCTGATGATGTGGGTCAGCACACTTATTACTTCGAAGCGAGCGACGGCACTTATCAAGCAAGACTTCCAGAAACTGATAATTATGAGGGTCCGAATGTCACGAAGACAAGCGAGAATGTAGACAATTTGAATGTTTCCGGTTACGTCAAGAGCGATGGGGGAGCGGTCGAGGGAGCTACGGTGACCATCGGCGAAAAGTCTGACACGACTGATTCGGATGGGTTCTTCGAGGTCGAGAATCTTGAGGGAGGCAAGGATTACGACGTCAGTGTGGATGCTTCCGGTTATGAATCTTACTCTGAAACTTTCTCCCTTGGGAACCAAGACAAGACTTTGGAGGACATCATCCTGAAGGAACCCTCCGGTGGGACCAATGTCTTGCTGATTGCCGCAATAGTAATCGCCATCGGGGTCGTGGTTGGATCGGTAATATTCCTGAAAAGAGAAGCCCTGATGGGCTGACTTTCCATAAAGTCTCGTTCTTGTTGAAGCTCACGTTTCTTTCAAAGACTATTGATATTTGTGAACCTTTGGTTCAGATCCCCGGGGCACACCATGCCAA
Source organism: Hadarchaeota archaeon (SeqCode) (assembly GCA_964399085.1). Classification (GTDB taxonomy): domain Archaea; phylum Hadarchaeota; class Hadarchaeia; order Hadarchaeales; family JAGGTB01; genus CAYLJV01. The sequence goes on from CAYNPN010000007.1 coordinate 37,618, forward strand.
CGGTTTGTTTTTATATTGGTTTCAAGGGGGTATAGTGATTGGAAGATGTCTATGTTGTATCATGAGAGGAAGGTTGAGTAAGGGATTGCTATCGCTTAATGGGTTGCAAGAAAAACAGGTAAACCTTTGAGGGAGACACTACAAAAATAAGCTTGGAAGACTACATAGAAGTCTTTTGGGAATCCTCATGAACTATTTCGAGTTGGAAGAGAAGAGGATTGATGACTACACTGTTAGGGCCTATAAAAACAGGCCGAAGACTGTTTATGAAATGTTTAAAAGAACTGTGAACCGGTATCCCGAAAATGATGCAATTGTTAGTAAATCACAATCCTACAGCTACTCGGAACTTTATGATAAAGTAGACGCGTTATCCTCACTTCTACGTGCCGAGTATGATGTTAAAGAAGGAAATAGAATCCTGATGCTTCTAAGAAATAGTCCCGCTTTTTTAGTTACATTTTTGGCCATTTCTAAAATCGGAGCAGTGTCAGTTATTTTGAATACGAGGTTAACTAAGACCGAGATTGAATACCAAGTGGATAAATCCAGACCCGATGGAATTATAGCAAATTCGGATTTATGGTACGAGGACTTAGATAAAAGACTTGATTGGTCAATTGTAAGAGAACAAGATTTAGACAAACTACTAAAAGCGGAAGGGAATGAGACATTTGACTATAAATTGGAGAAAAGAGGGGAGGATGATGTTCATACAGTACTTTTTACATCAGGTACTACGGGAAAACCAAAAGGAGCAAAGATTTTAGATAGAAACCTCATACACAGCGCAATTAGGCAACAAGAGATCACAAAAACGCATGAATTAGACATGATGGGCAAAGCAAATGTTTTAATCGCTGCACCTCTATTTCATGTTTTAGCATTACAAGAACAATTTATTCCCTGTATTAGACTGGGTGGAACAGCGATTTTGATGGAAGAATTGAACGTCAATGAGTACTTAAAACTGATTGAAGAGGAAGAAGTCAACCACTTGGCTGGGTCGCCAGCCATGTATCGTTTAGTTTTGAGGGGTGATATAGAAAAGTATGATTTGAGCCAAGTGAAAGTCGTTGCCTTCGGTGGAGCACCAATGTCTCCCGATCTCATTGATAAATTGGAGGAAGTATTCCCCAATGCAATTCTCGTAAACGGTTTTGGGTTAACCGAAGGTTCCGTTTCGGCCATCGCCGTCGGTGAAGACATCATAAAAAATCCGACCTCGATAGGAAAACCAAGCCGGGGTAGCGAGGTTAAAATAGTGGACGATGAGATGAGCGAAGTTCCCAGAGGAACCGTAGGGGAAATAGCCATTAAAGGACCGCATGTTGTAGATGGGTATCTAGACCCGGAAGAAACGAAAAAGGCTTTTAAAAACGGGTGGTTTCTTACAGGGGACCTAGGAAAAATGGACGAAGATGACTTCATTTATGTGGTTGACAGGAAAAAGGACATGATAAACAGAGGAGGAGAAAACGTATATTCCGTGGAGGTAGAAAACGCTATTCATCTTCACCCGGCCGTATGGGACGTTGCTGTGTATGGGATTCCGCACGAAATTTTCGGTGAAGAAGTAGCAGCGACGATAGTTAAAGTTCCTGGAAAAGAAGTCGATGGAGAGGAGATTAGAAAATTTTGTGAAGATAAATTAGCGGAGTATAAGATCCCTAAGCATATTGAATGGGCTGAAGATCTGCCAAAAAATCCCGGTGGAAAGGTAAAGAAAGAAGAGTTGAAAGAAGGACTTGAGAGTGAAAAAAGTTAGTTAGATCTCTGAAGATTAATTTTTTTGCTCTTGGCTTTGAAAATTGAAAAAAATTCCTGTTGTGACCCAAACTGAGTTATTTTCTTTGACTGAAAGACCGGCCTAAGTATGCGGAGACTATTCCTATCTTTTGCATTTCAGGAGTTCCAGCCGCGACCGCCCAACCTCTGGCATCTCTGTATAACCTCTCTATGGGGTAATCTTTCGAATATCCATACGCTCCATGGATTTGGTGACTAAGTTCCGTGACCTCTTTACCGATTTTATTTGCAAAATCTTTTGCAACAGAACTTTCCAATCTATCTGCTATTTCCCTCCCTGAATTGGCCGCAGCTCTGTAAACTAATAATCTGGCTGCCTCGACTTTTTCAATCATTTTTGCTATCTTCATTTGAATTGCTTGGAATTCTATTATTTCTTTTCCGAATTGTTCCCGTTCTTGAGAATATTTTACCCCTTCATCCAAAGCTGCTTGTGCGATTCCCAGATTTTCAGCCGCATTTCCAAGTCTTTCGACATTAAATGCCAACATATTCTTGATGAACTCGCCAGCATCCGTTAGAAGATTTTCCTCCGGAACGTGGACATTCTCAAAAATAATGTCCCGTTGAATCCCTGTTTCGATCCCCATTGTCTCTTCCTTTTTTCCGAACTCTAGATTTGAATTCTCTTTATCTACAATAATAGTTCCCAATCCCTTCCATCCCTTTTCTTCGCCAACCCTGACAAATACCAGATAATAATCGCTTTCGCCAGCTCCGGAAACCCAACGCTTTCGGCCATTTATCACATATTCATCACCCTGTTTTTCCGCAGTTGTTTCCAAATCTGTTAAAGCAGATCCGTGCTCCGGCTCTGTCATGGCAATCGAAATGATACTTTCACCTTTACAAACTGGCGGTATAAATCTCTCTTTCTGATCCTCTGTACCGAAAAAGTCTATCTGTCTGACAGGACCAGTGGCCGTTTCATGAACGATCTCTGCAAGCGAGGGGACAAGATTTCGTTGAAAAGTTTCTATTGCGACTACTGCTGTCAAGTTATCGAGTTCTTGACCCCCATACTTTTCAGGCAAAGTTAATCCGGTAAAACCCAAATCCGCTAGATTCTTTAATTCTTCCCGAGGGATTGTCTTATCATCTTGAATCCATTCCCCCTGCTTTTCTCTGTATTCCTTTTCCGAAATTTCGCGAGCCGTGTTTTTTATCATTTCATGTCTTTCTGACAAATCAAAGTCCATCAATCACCGTTTTCTGGAAAGACATAAAAAATGTTTCCTCCTCCGATTGTAAGTGATTGGTTATATTTTTCAACTATTTCTAATAGCTTCCGACTAGGGAAAGAAAAAATTGATTTCGGCGTTTTCTGCGTTGAGCGGGTGAAAAGCTCTGCTGACAGCACCTTAATTAAGCTTTTTTACAAAATGTCGCCAGAAAGCCCACTTGCTTTAGCCCTGGGAGAAGTCAGTCTCAAATATTTTTGAAAAACGTATATAGAACGACTGTGCATTCGTGAAGTAAAAAAGTAGTCTATTTCGAATTGCTAGCTTACTGGAAATTGAGATACTGTATTTGAAAAAGGTATTGTAAGGATATTTTGATTATTCACTATGGGTATTTTTCCATTGATTTCATTGACCTAACAGAGAGATATCAAAATATATGAAATTAACTTAAGAGCATGGAGAATAAACGTTAGAATTGAATATAGGTCTCAAATATGCGTGGAGATAGGGGCGTTTCGTCCGTTGTTGGCTCGATTCTCTTAATTGCTATAACTTTGGCATTAATAGCCGCAATCGGTGTGAGCGTATACAGATTCACAAACCAAATGCCAACGAAATTACCCGTAGGAGCAGAAATGGATTTTGAAGAGACTCCTGAGGGTATGCTCGTCAAACCTAAAATTGTAAGAAGTCCAGTAATGGTGGAGATTAACGGCGATTCAATAACTAAAATCACAGGAAGCGATGTCGGAGGAGAAATATTCCTTCCCACATCTCCCGGTGACAGACTTACGGTTACGGCCTCGACCGGAACTGGAAAAATCCTCGTGGATAAAAAAATCCACGAAGGAGAGGCCGGGGATTTCGTCGCTTATTACACGTTTGAAAATGGCGAAGGAGACACGCTGATAGACCGATCAGGCAATAAAAATGACGGAATTATACGTAAGGGAGGAAAAAATTATGAAGCCCCTAAGTGGGTTACCGATGATGTCGGAACGGCATTGTCCTTCGATGAAAATGATGGATATGTTGAGGTCGAAAATCTACGTGTGGAAAATGTTAGTGATGTCGGGGGCTTTACTTTAGCGGTAAAATACAAGATCGAAAGCGACACGGGGGAAATTCAACAACTCGTCGAGCATGCCGATCTGGACACAGGTTTAGAGTGGTTCCTTGAAATGGCGGACCGAGATTATTTTCCGTATGAGATTGAATTCTCAGCACCTTATCCCGATAAACATCTAATCACGGACGATAATAATTATGCCGGAGAAACCCACATAACTGTAGGTACTTATGACGGTGAGACCGCGACATTGTATCATGATGGCGAATTTGTGGGAAAGAAGAAAGAGAAAGATGATGTCGGATTAGGTGATGTAAAAATAGGACGGGATTTCGAAGGATCTATACAATATCTCAACGGCCGAATCTATCAAATCCGCCTGTATTATACAGTTCTTAACCGAGAGGAAGCAAAGATCGTCACCAAAGCGATGTGATTGGAGGCAGAGTAGGCGGACATTTGACTAACTATTTATAGCACAGAGAAACCTCCTTTCCAATCCCCGCGCAGTTTGTGGGACTGGACATCTACCCGTCCTTCATTTCCTCGATAACATTGTCAATCGTCCTTCCGGCCGGTAAGGAGAGGTAAACTACAACCGGGAGGGGAGAGTTTTCCTGTGGACAACGATGGCGAGAATTAGGAAAATCGCTAGGAAAATGGTCAAGATTGCGAGATTCAACATTGGTGTGGGCCAGAATCCACCCGCTCCTCCTAAACTCTCACGAACTAAATCCGTTAAGAATGTGAGAGGTGAGAAATGGGAGATCGCTTTTCCCCAGCCAGGAAGCTGGCTCACCGGAATAAATATCCCGCTGATAAAGATTATCGGGAACTTGACGAGTGATGAAAGCATCATCACGTCCGCCGGTGTGTCCGTGGGGAGAGCTGCCATCAGCACCCCAATAGCTGAAAAGCAGAGGCTTCCGAGGATGAGTCCAAGGATGAGAATTAGGGGTTGAACCACGTTGAGGGAGAGTATAACGAATGCTATAGATAGGGGAACTATAGTCATGATTATCCCTATAAAAGCGGACGCCAGCATATCGCCAACGAGGATCCACGAATGCCCAATCGGGGCCGAAACAAGCCTCTCCAGCGTTTTGGTTCTAGTCTCCCAGGGAGTAATGACCGGACTTATCGACGTCGAGGTGAACCATATCGCCATTCCCACCAGGCCACTTCCCAGCATTAGGGGTGGCATCCCCCTGCCCAGGAAGAAAGCGAGGAAGAAGAAGAACGGGAGGAGGATTCCGAAGATAATGACCGGTCCTTTCACATAATATATCCGTAGATTTTTCTTCGCAATCGAGATCGATTTTTTTAATTGCGAAACCTGACTCAATTGCCCTCACCCTCCGTAAGTTCGACGAATGCGTCCTCAAGACTCGGCCCCAAAGTTTGAACGGAAAGGATTTTTTTGTCTTCCCTCCCTGCAAGGTCGATCAGATGTTCCACGACTCCGATAGGATTTCGCGTGTAAATTCTGTATTTGTCCCCTCTTTTCTCGACCTTCTCCGCCTTTTCTAGCCCTTCAAGGCTGGAGATTGGAATATCGTCTTCGAAACTGACTTCCACGGACTGGGTTTCTTTCATCGTGCTCTTCAGCTTTTCCGGAGAATCGATGGCGGCAATCTTGCCATGGTTAATCACAGCGACTCTATCGCAGAGATCGCTGGCCACGGGGATGTTATGGGTAGTCAGGAAGATAGTTTTCCCCTCTTCGTTCATCTCCCTGATTCTTTTCTTTATGAGACGCTGACTCTGCACGTCAAGCCCTGCGATTGGCTCGTCCAGGAAGAGGACTGGAGGATCGTGTATCATCGCCATGGCCAGGATTAACCTTTTCTGCATCCCCTTGCTGTAGCCCTTTACGTTGCCGTCCTTACGATCGTGTATACCAAACATTTCCAGCAAATTATCCCCTCTTTTTTCTCTTTCACTTTTCGGAACCCCGTATAGCTCGCCCATTAGCATCATATTCTGCCATCCAGTCATATCGATATAGGCGTTCGAGACTTCGGGAGCGATTCCGATTTCCTTCTTGGCTTCCGTCGGACTTTCTCTCACATTCATCCCGTTCACCCATGCGGTGCCGGAGTCGGGTTCGAGCACGCCCGTTATCATTCTCACCGTGGTGGTCTTCCCCGCGCCGTTCGGCCCGAGAAAACCGAATACTTCCCCCTCCTCCACCTCGAAAGACACGTTGTCGGCCGCCTGGACTCCGTCGAATTCCTTGTATAATTCTTCAGCACGGATAAGAGCGGACATTCGGATCACCCCTCGGATTCCACCAGATTGATTTCGATCTTTTCGCGGGCCAGCTTCCACTTCTTTTCGGGGGCTCCTCTCCCCTCTTCCACATAACCCGAAACCTCGATAATGCCTGCATCCCTCAACTCGGACAGGTGATAATAGAGTCCGGGCTTCGAGAGGTCGTAACCTCTCTCTTCCATTTCCTCCCGAATTTTTCGGGTTTTGGGCTCTCCTTTTCCTAATATTTCGATTATATCCCATCTCGTCGGGCAGTGAAGCGCTTTTGTCAGACCCTTGAGTTTCTGAATTCTTTCTCTAAATTTTTTCATTTCCCCAGGGTGCCCGGAGTATTCAGATGCGTTATCGCCATTGCACATTCTACATTCTCCGATAGGGCCGGTATTTTTTGCCGGTGTTATACATTATTATCATCTAATACAGTATTATTTTAGTGATTCACTTTAATAAAAAATAGGTATATAAAATTTACCTCGGTATTAGGATCCCGAGGAACCTTAAATCCCTCCACTAAGGCTTCATCGCCGAATCACTAAATCCTCGAGCGGCTCACGGCTCGAGCTGGGTTCCTCCGCGGGATGGCCTATGCAGAAGAGTGCCATAAGCTCCAGATTTTCCGGGGTCCCGAGAACTTCTCGGACGCGGTCCCTGTGGTTGAGGATTTCGCCGTTCCAGACTGCTCCGAGTCCCAGAGAGTGGACCGCGAGCCAGATATTTTGACAGCAAGCCCCTATACCCTGGACATCCTTGGTCCGATCGTAGCCCCTTTCCTCGTCCAGATACACGAGGATGAGGACCTCGGCCTGCTCGACCGAGTCGGAGTAATGCGTGCAGTCGGCTATCTCGGACTTCTCGTCCTCGTCGCGCACGACCAGAAATTTCCAGGGCTGGTTGTTCTTCCCCGATGGTGCCCACCGGGCGGCTTCGAGGACCTTTTCGATTTTTTCTTCGGAGACGTCTTCATCGGTAAAACTCCTGACGCTCCTTCTCTCCTTTATGGATTCCAAAACCTTGTTCATTTCACGATCCTCTAGTTGAAGATTGGCATTTCCCCGTAAATGGCTTACACTTGGGGTCATTCGGGGAAGGCCCTATCTCTCTCTTCCTTGAAGGCCTCGTAAAGTTCGTCGCCGTAACCGACCAGGATCACCTTCTCCGGGTTCTCCCCATCGAATTCCTTCAACTCGTCCACCATTTCTCTGGCAGCGTCCTCGGCTGAGACGCCACCTACTCCGGTCCCCAGGCCGGGAACGGCCACCTCCCTGATCCCGTTCTCATCCGCACACTCGAGAATGCCGCGCATCGCCTTCCCGGCGTTTTCGGGCGGGACATTTTTGGCGGGAGACTCCATGGTGGGGGCGTGTATCACGTGCTTTGCTGGTAGGTCTCCGCCCGTCGTCATCGCGGCCTTCCCCACGTCGACCGGCGCATGCCTTTGAGCTTCCTTCTCGATCACCGATCCACCCTTGTCCTTTATTATTCCGGCCAGACCTCCGCCCATGACCAGCCCCGAATTCGCGGGATTCACGATTGCTTCGACATCCAGCTGGGTGATATCTTCCTGGATGACTTCAACTTTCATGGTATCATTCGAAGGTTGTCCCTGAGAGGAAAAAAATCTAAGGGGATTTTCTATCTCCTTTGGAAATGAAAAAGTCTACACCAATTTTTTATTCGAAGTTTGAGAAAGTTACTCACAGATTTTCATGAGCCATCTCGAGATATACGAGGAGCTCCGGGAGAAGCTGGATAAGGCTCCGCTGGGACTCCCCGAGGGAGAGAATCGCGAGGAATTGGAAATTCTGGAAATACTCTTCTCCGAGGACGAGGCGGAACTCGCACCGGACCTACCTTTCTTCACCTTCAGGGTCGAAGATGTCGTCGACAAGGTCGACATGGATAAGTCCGAGTTGAAGGACAAGCTCGGCACGATGGTGGAGAAGAAGACCGTCCTCAGGGACGAGAAGGACGGCGAAACGGTTTACAGGTTGCTTCCCGCGGTGATAGGCTGGTTCGAGCTCCCGTTTTCCGCGGGCCCTGGAGGGGACGAGAGGCAGGAGGAACTTGCGCCACTGTGGAAGGAATACTTCTCCGACACCTGGCTGGATGAGCTGGGCGACAGGGAAAACGCTGCCATGAGAGCCCTCCCCGAGAAGGATTCGATATCCACAGGCGCCCAGGTTTTGTCCCACGAGGACGCGGCCAAGCTCGTTAAGGCCAGGGACGACGTGGCCCTCGTCCAATGTGCCTGCAGAACTAAAGCCAGAATCACCGGCGACGGGTGTGAGCACTCCCTGGATAACTGCCTCACCTTCGGGTCCCTGGCTCGCGCCGCCGTGGATACCGGAATCGGGAAGGAGATAACCTCCGAAAGGGCCCTCGAGATCCTGGAGGAGGCCAATCAGGAAGGTTTGGTTCACACCACCGAGAACCACAAGGGCAGGCTGAACATCCTCTGCAACTGCTGCGAGTGCTGCTGTATATCGTTCAAGGCGATCCACGAGGCCGGCCACGAAGGAGCCATCGCGAAGTCCAGCTATTTCGCGAATGTCGACGAGGAGGAGTGTATCGCCTGCGGAATATGTTCACTTCGCTGTCCGGTCAACGCCGTCACAGTCAGGAAAAACAAGGAACCCGCCCAAGTGGACGAGGAGAAGTGCATCGGTTGCGGGGTCTGCTATCCCACCTGCCCGGTCGATGCTATCGAGCTCGAGCTGAGGGAGGATCCGAGCGACCCGCTGGGTTACTCCGAATATATTGAAGCTCTGCTCGAGGAGAGAGGGAAGGACATGTCCTCGCTCGAATGACTCCTCGAATTCGCCCGTTAAAAAAATTAAAGAACGGAAAGATAGGGGTTTCTATCCCCTTAACTCTTCGACCAGACCGGCAACCCTCTCACCGTACTTCCTGCACTGTTCGATCTCCCTTTCGCCGGCTTCGTTGACCACGACGGGCCCGTAGTGATCTCCATCGGACATCCCCTGGATCACCATCCCGTGAATCAGGAGAGCCTCCAGGATGGACATTATCGTGGTTTCATTCCCACCGGCCAGGTTCGCGCTCGATGAAAAGGCTCCGCCAACTCTTCCTTCCAGGTCGCCGTGGTGAACGATGGATTCATCTAAGAAATCCTTAACCTGAGCCGCGGGCTGTCCGTAGTAGGTCGGGGATCCTAGGACGATTCCGTCGTAATCCGGTACCGAATCCATTTCAATGTTCTCGACCCTCTTCAGATCCACGTCTACCTCATGTTCACTTTTCTCCATACCCTCCACGATCAGCTCCGCCATTTCTTCAGTAGTACCGGTCTTGGAATAATATCCTACCAAAATTTTACTCATCTTCAACCTCCCATCTGTAAATAGTCTCGCTCCTGTTTTAAGGTCTTGAGTCAATCATGTTCTCTCAATATTTGATATCCGGAGAACGGGGAGATAGGTACGGTCCTCTCCGGGATTTAGATTGCCCAGAGCTCTCAAGATTCTTACAAGATGTCGCCAGAAAGCCCACTAGCTTCAGCCGTGGGAGAAATCAGGGAGATTCACGTAGTAAATCTCTCCAGATCCAGCTTCCCGCCGAGATTAATCCACCGATTCCTATAGTTATCACTCCAAACCTCAAGATTGTCCAGGGGAGGCTTTGAGGAATTCCCAGATAGGTCGTTATACTGAGGATATCGTGGAGCGCGAAGGGGAGAAATAACAGCTCTTTATCCATTACCCATACCGTGCTTTCGAGCCCGAACAACCCGATTACCCCTCCGGAAAATGCCAAAAGTATTCCTATCAGGATGAAATATCTTCCTATTCCAAATCCGATATCGATGTCAAGATTTGTTTTTGAGTTTGCGATTATTGCGTAGCCCGTCCAACCCAGAAGCGCCGTAAACACTATGCCCAGCAGTATTTTGAAGGTCGTATCTGTCCAGAATAGATACCAGAAGAGGAATGGCCCCCTCAGACTAACCACTCCCATCAAGAACGTCATGAGGACAATCATTGGAGAGAACGTGGCCAGGATCGAAGTGATCCCGGAAGGCTTTCTCCAAGCATACAAACCCAGCAAACTTATCAAAGAAATGGATAGAACTCCCGCCACACCCATTGTCGAGTAAGGGGCCGAGAATAGGGAGAACGTGGCAAATCCCCCTACCACCGAGATAAAGAGCAGTGCCAACAATAAAATGGAGCTTTTGACATCATTTTTGACCCCTTCCATGTTCCAGGGTGAAAAGGTTCCTTTCCACAACGCCTTCAGACCGTTTTTGCCCGGGTAATCGGGCGTTCTCGATTGGACGGGCCCACTGCCGAGTATAAATAGGCAAAGGAAAACTATCAGAATCAATCTCGCTGTCCAAATGGAAGATGAGGTCTTTTCCGCCCTGTCCGCAAAAGCTTCGGCTTCTCTGAAATAGTAGGATGTTTGCTTTTTGTGAGGGGCGTAACTTGTCGGTTTTGCCGGTTTCCCGTAGGTGGCATATTGTTCCTCTTTTTTCTCCTCGAATTCCCCAAGTGCATTATTCCACCCCTCGAAGGATTTCGGGGCACCTTCGTCCAACCAGTGATAATATTGTATGAAGAACTTTCTATACCAGGCGAGCGTTTCATAAATGCTTTCTTCGTATTCTAGGGAGCTCACCATCCTTTGGTACATGTCTTCGTTTTTCTCAATCCTGTTTTCCAACCCGGTGATTTTCTCTTTCATCTCTCTAACTTTTTCCAGCGCGGAAAAACCATCCTCAATAGCTTTTTCGGCATTCTCCCCGATGGGATAGTATACCCCGCTCAAAGTGCTAGTCGTTCCACAAACTCGATTCCACTCGAAGATCCACATCATGGTTGGGACGAACTCTAGACCGAAGGCGTCGATGTCCTTCTCGGCGAAATCCTTTATATACAGGCCTTCCCTTACCACATCTCGCGAAATCAAGAACATTTCGGTCATGTTCTCTATCAGGATTGGATCTTTTCCGAAGTTCTTTGCTACCCAATCCGCTGCCAAATCGGCGGTGTTGGCGTCGGGATTCCAAGCGAGCCGAGATGTCGCGTAAAAATTGAGGTCGTTATAAAGCTCCGTTTCGTCTTCGGCAGGCTCTCCCATATACCCCGGTCCACCCCACAGCCACATTGCGTTTGTATTTGTGTTTTCTATGGCATAGTTGAGAGCTGTTTTGTAGAGTTCCCCGATGTAGTTTGGATATTCCCCGAAACCTTCGAATTCCCTTTCGGATTGAAACTCGACCATTCTGGAATGTGTCCCCGTTTCGAGCGTGGGATTGAAGGGAAGATAACTGTAGAAGTCACCCTTTGTATACTTGGTTGAGATGATCATATTAGGAGAGTGGACATTCTCCAACACTTTTTGGTAGGTTTCGGGATCCGTGTGCAGGTCCCCGATTTCCCCCACTCCAACGGACCAAGTTCTGAAGAATAGTTTCTTATCTTGGTTTTCAAAAACGGGCAGAAGCCCTTGGAGCATCTCCTTGGTCGAGTTCGGAGTTGTAACCACCAGTTTTCCGTAATATTCCCATCCCGGAATATTAAATGCGTGTCCCGTTTCACCTATCCTGATTCTTAATCCGTCCACTGAGGGCATTTCTTGAATCAGTTCCCGAATTCCCTCTCTGTAAACTTTCCAAAATTCGGGATTGGAAACCTCCAGTCCTCCAAACCTTTTTTTCAAATATTTTTCCAGGGGACTTGTTAGGAAGACCATGTCGGTCGACAGTATCACTTTCAAACCTGCGTTGTCTGCGTATTCGAACAATTCTCCGAATTTTTCTCTGAGGACTTCATGCCTTTTTCTGTAAGGACTGTCGGCCCCGTATACTGCGTATCCGTTTTCGACTCGGTCGAAGTTTATGTATTCTAGAAAGCCCGGTCCTCTTATCCAATTATATCCATATTCTATCAACAGGTCGACTTTCCTCTTCCACTGGTTCTCTACTTTTTCGAATTCCTTTTGATTGATCACTTTGGTGGTGTTTTCCGATATTACATCCTGAAGGCTTCCGGCACCTCCGTCCAATCGGATATCGAGCTTCGGAATCGAGGTATAATTCCAGGAAAATAAATCGCTATTTTCGGGTTTCACCCCGGTAGATAATCTATTACTAAGCCAGTAGGTCCCGTAAGAATCGGCGAGCTGACCACCCCCGACAATAGCCAAAATCTCCCGATTTTCCTCGGCATAATTCCTGATGGCAAATGATTCGGAAGAAAAATCGGAGGGTGTATCAATATTTTCGGAGACAAACGGATTTCTTTTTCTATTCCCTATCGCAATAACTCTTCCGGAAGGAATCTGCTGGGATCCGTACTCAAAAATTTCAGGTTCGACCCCCGTTATTCCCCCTATCGAACTCGCCAACGTTTCCACGGATTTCTCGTAAGCGTTATCTTCCAGGGAGTTCTCTGGGACAACTATTCCCGAGATGGATCCGACAGTGGGGGTAGTTCTTTCGTAGGAAACATTTTCAGGTTTCGAAACTTGGGGCGTCTGTTTGGATTTAAAGTCTATCTTTACAACACTACTAACGGTGCTTCCAACAAAAGATCCCACGAGAGAGAAAATCAAAAGGAAAATGAGCCCCACGATTATCCATTTTTTATGAGTCATATCCTTCACTTAAAGGGACATTATGTTGGATTTTCTAATAAAATTTTGAATTTTGTTTATTATCTTCTTTTGCCGAGAAGACACCTTCCCAATCTTGGATTGGGTGGGTGATGAATCGGCGTTTAGTTTCACTGCCCCCTCCCGAAAAGCGTCTAAAGGGATAGGGTAGACACAGAAAAAAGACAGTTTACAAACGACAGGGGGAGATCCGTGCAAAAGGTCAAGAAGACTGTCCGGGGCGGGATTGTCGATCTTACCGATGTGAAGGAGAGCCTTCTCGATCGGGAGTTCGAAAATCTTCAAAAGTTTT
>CAYNPN010000008.1:0-48768 GCA_964399085.1 Hadarchaeota archaeon (SeqCode)
ATCACCCACCCAATCTTTGATTGGGAAGGTGTCTTCTCCGACAAAAGAGATAAAGCAATTCCAAATCTTCAAATCGATTGGCGCTAATAACAAGTCCTTTCAAATTTCATCCCCTCCCTTCTAGTTTTAAGTTCCATGGTGCTCTAATTAATAGCTTTCCTGATATCTCAATCCATTCTCATCTGCTTTTTGATGAGTGCCTTCTAACCTAGATTCTCCAGGACCTGACCAACTTTAGTCAAAAACTCATCCTTTCTTTCTAGAGGTAGACGTGCAGCTGCTGCCACATTATGACCTCCTCCGCTTCCACCCAACTGCTGGGAAACTTCATTCATGACCTCTCCCAAATCAGCTCCAGACTCGGCATACTCGGGGGTTGCTCTAGCTGAAACCTTCAATGTATCTTCATCTGAACGAGCCAATCCAAAAATAGGGAGATCGGTCTGAACCAGCCCCGATTCTATAGCCACAGAAAGTACTTCTCCAACCATTTTTGACCTCAACTCATCTTCAAAATCAATATATCTCATCTGGGTAGTAGTTTTGATCATCTCCTCTCCGGAAGTAATCCAGTTCATCGTTTCAATCATGTTTTCCTGATACTCTCTAAGAATCTCAAGAGCCTTCTGCCCCGATTCATCATCGCCCATCATAGCAGAAAATCCAATTCCTATCTGTCCCGACTTTTCACAGGCGTCCAAAATTGTTACAAATTCATGTAGATTTTTTGGGCCAGTTATCCGGTCCAGCTCCGAAACATAAATATCTCCCCATAGAGACCTCCGAAAATATTCTGTAATTTCATTCTCCACATTTTCGATAATCCCCTCTTTCAAATTATTTTCCTCCTCCGGTTCCAAATCATCCAGCGTCGCTTCGGGATCAAGATTTAGTTCTTGGATCAGATCCTCAGATTTACTCTTGTCGCCGGACAATCCGAGAAGAAAGGGTCGGATTGAGTGAGAAAGGCAGTCTATAATCGGCATGGAACGGCTGGTCAACTTTAGGCCCTCCTGAGAACTCAGAAATCCTTTTTCCTCAGCCTTTTCATATATCTCTCGGTTTATTCCAACAAAACCGGACGGAGTTTCTTGACGATCACCCAAAGCTCCGATCAATGCCAACTCGCTTAGAGGCTCAAAATTCTCATCTATTTTTTCGACTACGGAATAAACAACTCCTGAAGCACTCACGTCTTTAGCTCCGCTTAGGCCAAATTCGTGGGGGTTGAGATAGGTTAAATTTGAATTTTCAGTAATCTCCCCAGGATGATGATCAAGAATCAAAACCTCCTCATCAGCAGACAGGAGATGGTCCTCTATCATCTGAAATTGTCCTGCCCCTTGATCTAAAAAAATGAAGAAATCGTAATCTTGTCTCTCCAACTTTTCAAGGTCCTCCCTCTCGGGAGGGCTTCCAAAGGAAACATGGAAAGGAATATCGTAATAGTTCAGGCATCTGGATATTATACATCCTGCAGAAATACCATCTGGATCGGTATGAGTATTAATTTTTATTCTTAGGTCTCCGGTCAGACGGGTCTTAATATAAGAAGCAATCTCATTGGCTGCTTCCTGGAATTTCTTTATTTCGGGAGGAACCAAGACAAACCTCTCCTAGCCTTGCACTAGAAGAGCGGCTTCCTCAGGATCATAACGCCAGTCTTCGGGTCGACGACCTTCTCGTTTGTAATACTTAGTAAGCTTTTGAATTTTGGCTTCTAGTTGGCTCAGAGAACGCTTAGTGCGATTGTCATTCGGATTCTGTTCTAAATGATTTCTCAGCTGGACCGCTCTCTCCATCATATTCATCAAATCCTCGGGGACATCCGGAGCCTCATCGTGAGACTCAAGAATCTCAAGCATGCTCTTACCCAAGGTTTCTCTAACACTTGGGATTCCATATTGGTCCCGCAGAGTTATTCCGATTTCACTGGGTGAGTGTCCCTTTTCCTTGAGTTCAACTATAAGTTCCTCAATCTCTTCTGTTTCCTTGTCAACCCATTCTGGAATGTCTGTCATTCAATCACCATCAACCCTCTTATTTCTTGAGTACCACTTAACAAACTTTTCGATTGCCTCTGCTCTATGTGAAAGGAAGTTCTTCATCTCCATAGAGATTTCGGCAAACGTGCCTCCTTCTCCACGCTCGGGCATAAAAATTGGATCATAACCAAAACCTTTGGATCCCCGGCTTTCTCTTGCTATAGTACCGACCACCTTTCCCTTAAAAATCTCCGGTTCACCGCCCGGCTCACAATACCCTACAGCTGACCTAAATTCAGCTCTTCTATTATCCACATTTTCCATTAAACGGAGGATTCCCTCGTTTCCAACAGTCTTAAAGACATAGGAGGAGTAGGGGCCGGGGAAACCATCGAGGGAGTCTATAAAAAGACCCGCATCTTCCACAAAACAGGGAGCGTCAGCAAATTTGCAGGCCTGTTGAGCGCTCGGTTTGACTATTTTGTCAAGATTATCGGCCTGGATCTCAACATAGGGAACGTTGCGGTGTTCGATCTCTATCTCGAATTTTTCGGCTATCGATTCCGCCTCTTCGAATTTATGTTCGTTTGTAGTTACGAATACCAAAGCCAAATTTTTCCCTCTTTCAAATTTGTAAAGTTATAATTAATCTTATTCGTTGGAAGAAATCATTAAGCACGAATATAGATTTACGTTTGAACCCTTTCATCTTTCTCTATATATCTTCCTCTACTCTCAATTTCCTTTACACGATCAATAACATCTTGCGCTACCTCACCTAATTCACTTTTGTATCCTTCCACCACCCTCCGATAAGATTCCTCGGCCACTCTAAAGTGTGTGCTTCTCAATGTCCTATGTAATAGATGAAGATCCGTTCCCTGAGCCTCAGTTGATGAGTTATACTCTCCCAGTCCGAAATCGATGAAATAAATTCGATCGTCTTCAGCTCTAATCATATTTGAGGTAGTAAGATCTCCATGTATGATCCCGAAATCGTGTAGCCTAGCAATTTGCTCTCCGATGGTTTCACAAACCCTCCTCCTGGAAGATGAATCTAAATCCTCCAAAAATTCCTTCAAAGGATCTCCCTCGATATACTCCATTACTAGCTTCATTTGTACCCTATCAACCCGAAAAACCGTTGGGGTTGGAACCCTCGCTTCCTTTGCATCCGACAACAGTTTTGCTTCCAAAGTAGTCCGAAAACCCCGGAGCCTCCTATCTAATTTTTCGGCTCGATATTTCTTCTTAATCCTATGTTTAACGAGAACTTTTCGATTATCAACGGGATAAAATAGCTCAGAAAAATCCCTCAATATCAGATTTGCCTCCGCACCTTTTGCTATAATGGGCAATTTATGCCTCCCTCCAGGGTATATTTACGTCATCGGTCCGCCACCTTTGCCTTATCCTCGTTTCATCAATGCTCTGCTGTTCTCCTGCTCGATTGGCCAGAATTCCTGTCCACGCAATCATTGCTCCGTTATCAGCGCAATACTCCATCGGGGGTACGTGAAAGCTTGCATCATGCTCTTCAGCCATCAAATTAATCATTTCTCTCAACCTTTGATTGGCAGCCACCCCTCCGACAAGCATAACTTCATCCTTTTCAGTATGGGCAACCGCCCTTTCCGTGACTTCGACCAAAGCCGCAAAGGCTGTTTCCTGAAGGCTGAAGGAAAGATCCTCCAAGCTAGTTTTCTCGTCCTCATATTTCCTAACCGCTTCCGTCATTAAACCTGAAAATGATAAGTCCATTCCTTTCACGCTATAAGGGAGCTCAATTAGATTTTCACTATCGCTTGCCAATTCCTCTATTTTAGGACCGCCAGGATGCTGAAGGCCGACCTTTCTTGCAAAGGTATCCAGGCAATTTCCGAGTGCAATATCGAGCGTCTCGCCAAATATGCGATACCTTCCACCATCGAATGCTATCACCTGAGTATTCCCCCCACTGACGTAGAGAGTAACCGGATCCTCAGCACCCTCGGTGAGCCGGCCTATCTCTACATGGGCAACACAGTGATTGACTCCAATAATTGGAACATCCAACCAAACCGATAAAGCCCGGGCTGCTGTAGCCACGGTTCTCAAACAGGAGCCCAATCCCGGCCCCTGAGAAAAGGAAATCAAATCTACATCCTCCGAATCTATATTTGCCTCTTCCATTGCTTCATCAAGAACATTTCGAGCATTTTTGCTGTGTTTTTGGGCCGCCTCACGGGGATGAATTCCTCCTTCTTCCGGCTCATAGACTCCTTTAGCATTCGCTAACACTTCTCCATCGGAATTTACTATCCCGACGCCGAAAGTATGGGCAGTTCCTTCAAATCCAATACAGATCATGGTGGACCTTTACTTTTCACAACTCTCCGTTTTCATTTTTAAGTAGGATGGAAATATATTGGCTTCTTGCTATCTCTATAATCAAAAGCATTATTGAGCCAAAAGAAGTTAACTTGCAGGGGAAGAACTGTAATATGAACAATTAGAAAATAATATTCCGCTTGTGGCAAGGGTGTTTCAAAAAATGGTCCTGGAAAAATTGAAGAGTATCCTAGGTATTGGCGAAGGGGAGGAGAAAGAAAAGGTCGAAGAAAGGGAACCAGTAAAATTACAAAAAATTTCTCTTGAAGAGTTACGCGGGAAAATAGAAAAAAAGAAGAATAACCCAATTCAAGAATCTGACGCCGAAATAGTTAGTCTAATAGAAAGAATTTCTGATATCGAAACAAAAATAAAGAATTTAAGTAGCGAATTGGCCAATGCCGAACCCGAGGAAGAAGTTCATCCAAACGTTTACAAGTCCGCTAAAGAAGCAAGACGTCTTCTTCTTCAAAAGATGGATCGTGCAATTGAAAAAATAGAGGTGCCCACTGAAAGAGAATGGAATAAGCTATTGGATTTCAATAGATCCCTGCAGGACGCGGTGAACCTCCTAAAAAACGCCCGGCTCAACCATGGTGGGCAAGCATCAACGGTATTTGGGGAAAAAGTGAGTAAATTTGACCGGCTCACAGAAAAAATCCAACCCCTATCAAAAGAGCTCAACACATCGCTGAGGAAAATAAAACTCAATCTTGATGAATTAGACGAGCTTTTAGAAGATATAAATAGAAGAGAAAATATAATCGAACGAATAAAGAAGACGGAAGATGCTTTAGAGGAGCTAAGAAATCAGAAAAAGGAAATAGAAAAGGAATACAATCGTGTGAAGGATTCTCTCGAAAGCTTGAAAAGGAGCGACAGATTTGAAGAACTAGAAAATATGAAAGAGGAAATTGAAGGATTATCCCAACAGAAAGATGAAATAAAAGCGGACATGGAAGCCACGGTATCTCAGCTGAAGAGGCCTCTTAGGAAAATGGACAAGATGATAGAGAGAGACGATCACATGGTAAGTAAGGATGTTTTAGAGGCCCTCGAATCTTATCTGGAAGAACCGGCTCAAACTGCCCTCAGGGAAGAAGAAGGACTACCTAAATTCAGAAGCATGGTGGAGGAACTGGAAGACGTGCTTGAGGAAAAAATGGAGCTGGAGGATAGAGAAAGGAAGAAAAGACTTAATGAAGTGAGAAAAATCTTGGAGAACGAAAAATTGGTAAGTCTTCAAAACAGATTTTTCGAAACCGAGGATAAGCAAAAGGAGTTAAAAAAGGAGATAGACTCCTCATCCTTGCTAGAAAAAAAGGAAAGGCTTGAGAAATCCCTGGAGAAAGAAGAATCTAAGTTAAATAAGGTCAAGGATAGAATAGATAAATCCGAAGATAAATTAAGGGATTTGAAAGAACAAATCAAAAGTACAAGCGAAAGAATCGAGGAAAAGGCAAAATCTCTTTTCGACATTAGAGTGGAGATATAGGCCGGGCTGTTAATCGATTTAGATTAATTCTATTAACTGATAGGCATTAATTTAGAAATTTTTTTAAGACCCATCAGTTAACATGAGGGGGGTATTGAAATGAACAAAAAATTGAGGGGAGGTGTTGAAATGAACAAAAAATTGATAATAGTTGCTCTGATTGGCATTGTAGTTATAGCTGGTGGGTTCTTTCTTGTCTCGATGAGCCAAGAAGCGGGAGTGAAAGTTTTTCATGCAGGTAGCCTTACAAAGCCATTTCAGTCCGTTGAAAAGGAGGCTGAAAATCAATATAATTTCAATATACAGCCTGAAGGGCATGGAAGTGTAGAGGCAATAAAACAGCTTACAGAACTTAATAAGCCTGCCGACGTAATCGCCGTTGCAGATTATTCTCTAATTCCAAAGATGATGGTACCAGACTATACTGATTGGTACATCCAATTCGCAAGAAATGAGATGGTAATAGCTTATACCGGAAATAGTGATTATTCTGATGAAATAGACGATAACAATTGGTACAGAATTCTGAATAAATCTGGAGTTAGATTTGGATTTTCAGATCCTAATCTAGATCCCTGTGGATATAGATCACCAATGGTCATAAAACTGGCCGAGAACTATTATGATAACTCTCAAATCTTCGACGACCTTATTGAAGGAAACAGTAATATAGAATCTAATTTGGAAAACGGAACAAACAAGATAGAAGTTCCAAGCTCTGGTAAAATAAAACCAAAAACCAGTAAAATCGAAGTAACTCCAAAATCTGTGGACCTGATAACCAAATTGAATCATGGGGATCTCGATTATGCTTTTGAATATAGGAGCGTCGCTGTACAACATGACCTCAAATTTATAGAATTTCCAAGGGAAATCAACCTAAGCAGTACGAAACATGAGAACACTTATAGTAATGTAAAAATTCACTCCGGCGGAAAATGGCATACAGGCAAACCAATTGTCTACGGAATAACAGTTCCTGAAGGTGCCCCTAATAAAAAGGAGGCCATAGAACTTGTAAGTTTCATTATAGGGCAGAAGGGACAAAAAATATTTAGAGAATGCGGTCAACCACCCATTACGCCAGCTGTACCGAACGACATTAACAAATTACCCGATGAATTAAAAAATAACTTTGAAAAAATAGTGTCCTAAAATGAAATTTGGAAAATTAAGTGCTCTTTTTTCAGCTCTAGGAGGCCTCCTAATACTTTATTTTCTTATTCCAGTTGCTAATATATTTTTAGAACAATTCACTTTTAATTTAGGAAATTTTATTCAAACTCTTACTGATTTCACAACTCTAAAAGCAGTATGGATAAGCGTCTTCGCCGCATTTATTTCAATTCTAATCGCGTTAGGATTTGGTATTCCACTAGCATACATGCTAGCAAGGAGAAAGTTCCCGGGAAAAGATATTATCGAAGGAATTATTGATTTACCCATGGCAATCCCCCATACAGTAGCGGGCATCGCGCTTCTCTCCGTCCTGGGTTCAAGAGGATTTATTGGAAATATTACCCAAGGTATCGTAAGATTTGAGTATTCCTTTCTAGGAATAGTGGCGGCTATGACTTTTGTCTCCGCCCCCTTCCTAATCAATTCAGCAAAAGAAGGCTTCGAAAGTATTGATTCTCACCTAGAAAACGTGGCTCGTAACCTAGGGGCTTCAGAATGGCAAACTTTCCAAAAAGTAGCATTACCATTGGCATTTCCCGAGATATTCAGTGGAGCCTTCATGAGCTGGGCCAGAGCAATAAGTGAATTTTCGGCTATAATAATGTTGGTGGGCTTTTATCCTATGATCGCACCGGGGCTTATATGGAGTCGATTCTACGGGGAAAACCTAATGAGTGCCATGGCCGTTGCAGTAGTATTACTTCTCGTCGTACTACCCACATTCATAATATTAAGATATTTCAGGGGGAAGCTATTTGATAAGTATTAAAAATCTCTCAAAAGAGTGGCAAGATTTCTCAATAGAAAATATAAATCTAGAAATAGAAGACCAAGAGTACTTTGTTATTTTGGGGCCGACTGGAGCTGGAAAGACTCTACTCTTGGAACTTATAGCCGGTTTTCACGAGGCAGGAGAGGGAAGAATAATAATCGATGGAGATGAAATCACCCACTCAAGACCACAAGACCGTGATATAGGATTTGTATACCAAGATTACTCGCTTTTTCCTCACCTCACAGTGGAGGAAAATATTAGATTTGGACCTTCTGTAAGAGGGGAGGGTGGGGAGGAAATCTCTACAAAAACAGAAAATATCATTGAGATGTTAGATATCGGCCATCTCTTGGAAAGATACCCCAATACTCTTAGCGGAGGAGAGCAACAGAGAGTTGCTCTGGCTCGGGGGCTTTTAATAAATCCTGAAGTTTTACTTCTCGATGAACCTATCAGCGCTTTAGATGTTCCTTCCCAAGAAAAAATCAGGAGGGAACTTAGGAGAGTCCATCAGGAATCCGGCATTACTACCTTGCATGTGACTCACAATCGGGAGGAAGCATCATGGTTAGGAGATAGAATAGGCGTAATGAAAAACGGAAGGATCATTCAGGTTGGAACGCCAAAAGAAATATTTAGATCCCCTAAATCGGAGTTTGTCGCAAATTTTGTCGGAACGGACAACATCTTCAAAGGAAAATCTAAAATCGAGGATGGTATTACTAAAATCGACATCGGTAATGGGGTAGAGATAGAAGCTATTTCGGATAGAGAGGGGGAGGTAAAAGCCTGCATTAGACCCGAGGAAATAATCGTATCCCGGCAACCAATCAAATCAAGTGGAAGAAATATGATGGAAGGAAATATTACCGAAATAGCAGAGGGAGAAAGCACCGTTAAGGTTAGGATAGATGTGGGGAGGGAGTTTGCAGTAACCATTACAAAAAGATCGCAAACGGATTTAAACCTAGAGATTGGAAAAAAGGTTTATATAGCTTTTAAAGCTTCATCGGTTCACGTTATCTAAGATTTACTTGAACTCCGTATATCCACATTTTCCACAAGCGAGACGCTCTCCATGGTCGGCCATAAATATGCCGGGTCCACACCTCGGGCACGTCTTTCTAAGACGTTTGACCTCATCGCCATCGAAATCGTAGAGTTCATATCTTTTACTTTTTTCACGCTCTTTCGTAGTAGTAGGCTCCGGCTCTACTGTTTCTTCGGGTTCTTCTTCTACTTCTTCCTCTACCTCTTCTTCCTCTTCTTCTCCCAATTCGTCTAGATCTATTTCTTCTGGCAAATTGTTTCCTCCACGATTGTTTGTTAATAATTATTTAGATTTTTATTGATTAATCAATTCTTATTCTTCTTTATTTTCCTTTTCTGCTCCTTCTGGCTGTGACTCTTCCTCGGCTTCCCCCTCGGGCTCTTCCTCAGTCTCCTTACTTTTTTCTTTGGATACCTCCGTGCGTTCGACTAAGTAATCAGGTTCAAATTCCTCTAGCCTATCTTCGGAATCATACACTCTCGCTATGCCCGAAGCTATTTGTCTACCCTGTAAAGTTGCCAATTTATCGATGACGATAAGGCTCTCCGAAACTCCTAATTTCGATGATAGTTCCTTCAAAACTTCCGCTCTCGATGGAGTGGAAGAATTTCTATGCTCTACCTCAAATTTAATTTCGTCCCTCTCTACTAAGGGATTCTCAGATTCTTCAACTATTTTTACTTCCATAGAGACCCTAAGAAGATTAAAACCTCACTTAATAAAACTATCCGACATTATTGGGGTAATTGATTTCTCAGGGTGAACAGAGGCCCTTTAAAATACCCATAAAAAGGATTTGGGACAAAGACATGGCAGTTCACTCCTCCATAAGGTGGAGATATTCCTGAAATTCCTCCTTTTTCTCCTCCGTTACTTCTATCAGAACCATTCCTTCCTGGGGCTGGCCGTAAACAACTACAGACCCTATAGAAGCAGTAAGAGAGGCTGGAAGAGTCGCCAAGTCTTCCTCGCCATCCACAACTATCTTTACTGGTTTATCGGCATTTTCTATTTGATTCCACAATTCATCAGTTATGTACCCCGCTGGATTCCTGACTTCCACTTTTGGGACCGCATATTTTTTTATTTCTTCTATATCCTCATCTCCAGCAGGGGAACGTTCAGTCGCAAAATCTACTATCATCATATCGGGTTCAAAACCATTTTTCAAGAATTTAGCGGAAACGACGTCTCCTACGGTAATAATATCTTCATAATCAAGAGACCTCAAATAATCAAAAGCTTCTTCAGTTTTTCGGAAAAGCCTTCCTAGTGGTTCCTTAAATATATGCCGCTTTTCCTCTGGTAGTTTCAAAATTAGCGCACCCTTAACGCATATCGGCCGGGGGTATCGACATCCATCAATTCTGCGATCTGGGAGTCTTCTGGGTCGAAAATGATTACGAAACCTCTCCACTCATCGGACAACGAAGAATCGCCACAAACTGGACAAACGTCTCCCTCAACTATTCTGTGGCAGTTCTCACAAGCCTTTTCGGCCATCTCATGTGGCCTCCTTCTCTTCTCTCTCTTCCTCTATCCATTCGAATTTCCCTAGGCCAGGTTGTCTCATTGTCAAACCGATCTTTCCTCTCTCACCTTTCGTCATGCTAATAGAGACTATCCTTGTCGTGACTCTATCTCCTTCCCTAAGTTTACGATTGGTTTCCTTGCCAACCAGAGCGTTCTTCTTGGAATCATGGCTGATATAATCATCAGTTATCTGAGAAACATGAGCCAATCCATCCATCGCTCCCAGTCTAACAAAGGCGCCAAAATCAACAATTTCTACAACTTCTCCAGGGGTAATTTCATGTAACATTGGCTTATAGATGAGTGCAGTGAAGATAGTATTGTGGAAGCTCGAAGCTTCTCCCATGAATACTTTACCAACCTCCACCTCCTCTACATCAATAATAGTCAGTATCACTCCCAAATCGTTGTCAAACATGCCCTCGTAGCTGTTCCTCAAAATATCTAGGACAACTTCCTCCTTAGGTTCATCGAATCTATCGGGAGGAACTCGAACCGTGTCCTTTATTTTTACTAACTCAAACATTATTATTCCCTCAATCTCATGAATTCTTATAGAAGTTTCGATTTCTTGATGGAAAGCTACTATCTCATTTACCTCAAATACCTTCGTTCTTTATCAATTTATTCTTTATAAATTTCGAGTTGTTCTAAATCCCTTAAATTCCTAACCCTTTTCCTTTTTTCATCTTTTGGTCTAAACTCGGATTCTTATTCAATTCAGTATCTCATAGTTTAAAATTAATTTTTGCACTAATCCTCTACTTCTCCAAACCGTTATGGTTCCTCTTTAGCTTAACCCTAGCTAAAAAGGAAAGAGAATAAATTGAATTCAAAATACAAAACAAGATGAAATGAACTCCTTTGTAGTCTACTATTCCCGAACTGGAAATACGCGTCTCATGGCTAAAAAGATAGCCGGGTTTCTTGACTCTGATATAGAGGAGATTAGAGATAAAAGGAATAGAAAGGGGAAATTTGGACTTTTGAAATCTGGTTTTGAAGCTATGATCGGGGGGGAAACTGAAATCGAGGAGTGTAATCTATCTCCGCTCGATTACGATTTGGTTATCCTTGGGTCTCCAGTCTGGGCTCGGAAACTTCCTCCGGCAATGAGAACATACCTCAAACGGCACAGCCTCTCAAACAAAAAAATCGCTTTATTCAACACCAATGATTCCGACGAGAGCCAAAATACTTTTGAAACTATGAAAAAACTGGCTGGGAAGTCCAATACCATCGGGGAGATGGTGGTGAGCAAGGTCTCTGAGAATAAGGACAAGTTGGAAGAAAAAGTTACAAAATGGTGCAAAAAAATCCAAGCTAACCTGAATATGGGATAGAATTGCTTGGTTTCCACTGCTTACAGGACTTATTATGAGGAATATTCGGGGCTCAAAACTATTAGGGAAGACAAAGAATGAAAAAAACAGGGATCAATATGCGAAAATTAAAAGGGAATACTAGAGCGAAAAATTCTGGGCTTATTAAATCTTTTATCGAGCTGAAGGACTTTCGAGAAGATTATGAAGTATGGGTTCCCTACATTCATCGCGGTATTGTGGGATTTATTGATTTAGTTATCGAAAGTGAAGATGAGATTTCTATTTTCAAATTTGTCGATGAGGCCAAGAAAATAGAGGATTCCGTAAAGGGCCTCAAGCTGGAAAGTGCTATTTATCCAAAAACTAGAGACGCTTCTTCTAAA
Source organism: Hadarchaeota archaeon (SeqCode) (assembly GCA_964399085.1). Lineage (GTDB taxonomy): Archaea > Hadarchaeota > Hadarchaeia > Hadarchaeales > JAGGTB01 > CAYLJV01. The sequence goes on from CAYNPN010000008.1 coordinate 12,097, forward strand.
AATATAGAGTCTTATTTAGTAATATCCGATAACCGAAAAAACAGGAAAACTGTTCTTTCAAAATATAGCATTCTTGGAAACCAGCCGTTTGAAATCCTGTTCTTGAACGAAGAAGAGGGTTATGTAGAATCCATTTCCGAGCTAAAGGATATGCTCCCCAGGTTATTCCAAACGCAGGAGATGAAACTAGACGACGGTGCCTTAAAAAGGCTAATCAGCAAGCCCAATCACTCCAAAATCGAGAGAGCCATACTAAACGTCGAAGGCTCTCCAAAAAGAATCACTGAAGAACTTATTGAGAAGATGGATAGATACGTAAAAAGAAACGATAAACTACCTGAAGAATTCACATCCATTGAAAATCCCACTGAAGGAAAAAAAGAATCCTATCAGGGGAGAGCAGAAAAAAGTAGTGTAGAAAGAAAAAACGGAGTTAAGGAAATAAGCGACTAATTATTCTAAAAATTTTTACTTTAGTTATAAGAAAATAAGACTACTCTAGGAAATCGCTGATAAAAATATACAGAAAATGCCGAAAAATTATCGGCAGCTGGCAAAACTTAAAAGAAATATCTCAGTATCAGTTAAGATGTGATAAAAATGGAAGAAACATATCTAGTTGACTACTTAAGAACTCCTTTCTCCAGAAGCAGACCAAACAAGCCAGAAAAAGATTGGTTCAACGACATTCGGAGCGATGAATTAGCTGCGAGACTGATAAGAGAACTTGTGAGAGAAGGCAAAGTCGATCCCCATGATATAGATCACGCCATATTTGGTTGTGCAAATCAAACCGGCGAACAATTTACGTATGGAGGTAGAGCAGTCAGCTTATTGGGTGATTTACCTCATGAAGTTCCCGGCCTAGGAGTGGACAAGCAGTGTGCATCTTCTATAATGTCCGTCCAAATCGGGGCGATGGAAATCATGACAAATTACAGCGATGTAGTTATTGCGGGAGGCATGGAACACATGACTCATATTCCAATGAGGCATGGATCTGATCTTAACAAAAAATTGCTCACAAACGAAGACAGATTCGATATATCTCAAGCCGGAAAAACAGTAGAAGACATGTATGAACCCGAGAATGACAGATATAATGCTCCTAGCATGGGGGATACAGCCGAAATATTATTCAGGGAATCGGATCTCACGAAGGAAGAAATAGACCGATGGTCACTTCGTAGCCACCAGCATGCCATAGAAGGGCAGGGGGAAGGGTTCTTCGATGGCGAAATCCTCCCCATTGAAATTGAAAAAGATGAAGAAACCGAAGTAATAGAGGAAGATCAAAGTCCAAGACCTGGTACTACCTATGAAAAAATTTCATCTTTGCCCCCGGCTTTTTGGGAAGATGGGGTAATTACCGCCGGCAATTCCTCTCCCCTTAATGCTGGAGCAAGCATGACTGTGCTAATGTCCGAAGAGAAAGTTGAAGAATATGATTTAGAGCCCATGGCAAAAATCGTATCACTGGGTAAGGGAGCAGTAGATCCAATGGTTATGGGAAAAGGACCCGTACCAGCAAGCCGGGAAGCTCTGGAAGGAGCCGGTCTATCAGTAGACGATATCGACTACTGGGAGATAAACGAAGCATTCTCAGTTGTGACTTTATGGGATATCATGAAGCTGGGCATCGACAATGACAGACCTTATGACGAATCTTCAGCCCCGAACGTGAACGCCAAAGGTGGAGCAGTTGCCATAGGGCATCCCTTAGGAGCCACAGGAGGAAGACTGATTGGAACGGTTGCTCGAATCTTGGAAGAAGAAGACGGACGCTATGGCCTTGCTACTGCTTGCGTAGGCGGAGGACAAGGAACCGCAGTAATTTTAGAAAGAGTATAGCTCAACACTCCTTTCTCTATCAATTCTTATTTTTCTAGAGTTCTAGACTATCCAAAATTATGCTTATCCTAAAAGCAACTAACGTGATTCGAAATAATTTCAGAATGAAATATCAAGCATCTTTTTCTTAAGCCTAAGACTTTTAATACTACACACCTATGCAGACCTCGGGAGGAACGGACCTAAAAGGAGTTGTAAGTTTTGGGAGATAGCGAGGGGCCCGACCCCGAAGAAGTGGCGAATAAATACCACAAATATTACACTGGAAAATTCGCAACTAAATCGAAGGTTCCGGTTCGAAAGGGTAAGGAAGGTTACGACTTCTCAATTTGGTATACGCCTGGAGTGGCCGAACCTTGTAAGAAGATCAGTGCAAAAAAGGAAAAAGTCTACGATTATACCAACAAAAACAACCTCGTAGCTATAATTTCCGACGGTACCAGAGTTTTAGGTTTAGGCGATATAGGAGCGGAAGCAGGTCTTCCCGTTATGGAGGGGAAGGCATTGATCTTCAATTATTTGGGGGGAGTCGACGCGGTCCCTATATGTATCGACACCAAAGAAAAGGAAGAAATCAAAAAAACTGTTAAAAGATTACAGCCCACTTTCGGGGGAATAAACCTCGAGGATATCGAAAAACCAAAATGCTTTGATTTGCTTGAAGAATTGCGGGATGAACTTGATATTCCTGTCTGGCATGACGACCAGCAGGGCACTGCCCTCGTTTCTCTGGCGGGATTGGTTGGAGCATTAAAATTTGTGGGGAAGAGGGCCGAAGATATAAAGTTAGTTATAGGTGGGGCCGGCGCTGCCGGAATAAATAACGCAAAATATTCAATCGAAGGGGGGGTTGAACCGGAAAATATTAAAATTGTTGATAGTGGGGGAATCCTATCTCCGACCAGAGATAATCTAGAGGAAGGCGAGTACAAGTACGATTGGGCTAGGAGAACTAATCCTGAAGGAATTGAAGGAGATATGGGGGAGGCTCTGAAAGGCGCCGACGCTTGTATATCTGCTACTGCTCCCGGGCCGGGGATAATTAAAAAGGAAGAAGTCGAAGGAATGGCCGATGATGCGATTCTCTTTGCCTGTGCCAATCCTGTCCCGGAAATACTGCCGGAGAAAGCAAAGGAGGCTGGCGTGAGAATAGTAGGCACAGGTAGAAGTGACTATCCGAATCAAGTTAATAACTCACTTGGTTTTCCAGCCGTGTTTAGAGGTGCTTTAGAGGTTAACGCCACCGATATAACTGACGAGATGTGCATCGCAGGTGCTTATGCGATATCCGATAGAGCGGAAGAAATGGGTCTGGAAGAAGATTCCATAATTCCAGATATGAGTGATGAAAAAACCTATATCAACGAGGCAATCGCTGTCGCTGAAGAGGCCATGGAACAAGGAGTGGCCAGAAAAAAGTTAGATAAGCAAGAGTTGAGAGAAAAAGTGGAGAAAAAAATAAGCCAGTCGAAAGATTCGACACAGCTCCTTATGGAAGAGGGAAAAATTCCTCCGTTTCCTAATGAATAGAATTAACGAGGTTTTTTAAGATGAATGCGAAGCTTTTGGAAGACAAATTAGTTGAAGCGATTGGAAATTCCGTAACTACAATTTCCGGACCAACCTTAGATGCGCTTAAGAAGGCGAAGGAGAGGGAAGAGGGAGGAGCAAAGGTACAGCTTGAAGGTATGTTGAAAGCTGTAGAGATTAGTAAGAAAGAAAAACTGCCCGTTTGTCAGGATACAGGGATACCAACCTTTTTCGTAAAAATCGGGGAGTCCTACCCACAGATAGACGAGATAACCGAACTCAAATCCGTTATAACTAAGTCCGTTCGAAGGGCAACTGACGAAGTTCCTTTGAGGCCTAACACGGTTCACCCCCTGACTGAGAAGAATGCCGGTGATAATACGGGGAGGCATATTCCCTATATCGACTGGGAAATCGTAGAGGGGAATCAGATCGAAATATATTATCTTCCAAAGGGTGGAGGGTCTGAAAATATGAGTCATTTAACGATGATGACGCCCGGTAAGGGAATTAATGGGGTAAAAGAAATTATCTTGGAAAGAATTGCCTCAATGGAGGGTAAGCCATGTCCTCCAACAGTAATCGGAGTGGGTTTAGGGGGAGGGGCAAATATTGCAATGAATCTGGCGAAGGAATCACTCCTGAGACCCGTCGGGGAAAATCACGAGGAAGAAAAAATTGCTGAGATAGAAAAGGAACTGAAGGAGAAGGCGAACAAACTCGGTGTCGGTCCAATGGGAGTGGGAGGAAAAACAACGGTTCTTGATGTACATTTGGATTACGCACATCGTCATCCGGCATCTTACCCAGTGGGGATAGTGGTCCAATGCTGGGCCAACCGAAGATCCATCATCACAATCGATTCCGATGGGACAGTGGAGGTGGGATATTGACAGTATTGAAAACTCCCCTTGACTCGGAGGAAATTAAAGAACTCCAAGTAGGAGATACTGTGTATATCTCGGGAAAAATTTTCACGGCCAGAGATGCCGCTCATAAAAAATTGCTAGAGATTTACGAAGAAGGAGGGGAAATACCTTTCTCATTGGAAGATTATCCTTGCTATCATTGTGGGCCTGTAATGGAAAAGGAGAACAATGAATGGAAAGTAGTGAGTGCAGGCCCCACAACAAGCATAAGAATGGAGATTTTCGAGGATGAGTTCATGGAAAAATTAGGGACGAAGATATTCATAGGAAAGGGGGGTATGGGAGACAGAACATTGAAGGCCTTCGAAAGCTATGGCGGTGCTTACCTTCAATTTACAGGTGGGGCAGGTTCTCTCATGGCCGGATCTGTGAAGAAAGTTGAGGATGTCTTTTATCTGGACGAACTCGGCATCCCTGAAGCGGTCTGGCTTTTTGAAGTCAAGAAATTTGGCCCTCTCGTAGTTACTATGGATTCTCATGGAAAATCCATTCACGATGAAATACACGAGAAAGTAAACGAGAATCTTGAAAAACTGAAAAAAGAAATCGAGAATTAAGTTCCATGATTTCTCACGACGTTGTAATCGTAGGTTCGGGTTTAGCGGGCTTAAGGGCGAGTTTGGCTGCAGTAGAGGAAGGGGTAGATGTCGCTATAGTTTCAAAATCTTATCCTATTAGGTCCCACAGTGTAGAGGCCCAAGGAGGAATAGCTGCATCTTTGGGAAAAGTATGTGAGGACAGTTGGGAAGAACACATGTTCGACACCGTTAAGGGTGCGGATTACCTCGCAGATCAGGATGCCGTAGAGATCTTCACGAAAAGGGCGGCGGACGCTATTATTGAATTGGAAAACATGGGTACTTTATTCTCGAGGCAGGAGAACGGTCAGCTAGATCAGAGGAGTTTCGGAGGACACAGCAATGATAGAGCCGTTTTTGCCTCGGACAAAACAGGCCATGCAATACTTCATACGATGTTTGAACAGGTGATGAAAGCCGGGATTAAGTTGTACAATGAATGGTTCGTTACAAAACTCATTCGTGGAAATGGTAGAAGCAAGGGAATCGTAGCTTACGATATGAAAAACGGTGAATTCCACAAGGTGGGGGCAAAATCAGTCGTTTTCTGTACCGGGGGCTATGGCAGGGTTTACGGCACGACTTCAAATGATCTCCAGAATAACGGAGATGGAATGGCTATGGCCCTGAGGGCCGGCGTGCCTCTTGAAGATATGGAATTCGTCCAGTTCCATCCCACCGGTCTCTATCCCTCAGGTAATCTAATCACAGAGGGGGCCAGAGGAGAAGGAGGTCATCTAATAAATGACGAAGGCGAGAGATTTGCGAAGAAATATGCTCCGGAGAAAATGGAACTCGCTCCTCGGGATATTTTGGCGAGAGGTATAGAAACCGAAATTAAAGAAGGAAGGGGAATAAACGGAGAAGATTACGTCTACCTAGACCTCAAACATTTGGGAGCTGAAAAAATTAAGGAAAAGCTTCCCCTAATAAGAGAACTCTCAATAGACGCCGTCGGTGTTGATCCCATTGAGGAACCCATTCCTATCGCGCCTACAGCACATTACAGCATGGGCGGAATATTTGTCGGCTTAGATTGTTCCACTCCTCTACCTGGATTTTTCGCGGCAGGTGAGTGTTCTTGTGTATCAATCCATGGCGCTAATCGATTAGGTACCAATTCTCTTTTAGAGTGCGTAGTTTTTGGGAAAAGGGGAGGCAAATCCGCTGCAGAGCATGCAAAAAACGTTTCATCGCCTGACATTTCATCCAATCCTGAAGAGGAAGAAAGGAGAAAGATGGAGAGACTGATGGAGAGGGATGGAAAGAACCCCTCCAAGTTGAAAGAAAAGTTGCAAAATATAATGAGAAACAATGTGTACATCTTCAGAGAAGAACAAAGCCTCAGTGATGCTCTAGGTAAAATCAAGGAGATAAAGAAAGAATCCGAGGAAATGGGAATCGACGATGAAAGTGAAAACTTCAATACTGACTACACCGCAGCTCTAGAGCTAGAGAGTCTTATCGATATCGCGCTAACCGTTACGGGGGGTGCTCTAGCTAGGGAGGAGAGTAGAGGATCACACTACAGGACTGATTATGAGGAAAGGGATGATGAAAACTGGCTCAAACATACAATGGCCCATCTAGTGGATGGAGGGCTAGACCTTCATTACGAGGACGTGGAAATAACCGAATTCGAACCAAAGGAGAGGAAATATTAGGGGATGTAAAAAATGGTCAAGTTCAAAATATTGAGAAGCAATCCTGAAGTCGGCAAAGAACCGGAATACGATGAATTTGAGGTCGAATTGGAGCCCGGAAAAACCGTTCTTGACGGTCTCAGGGAAATTAAGGCAGAGCAGGACGGATCTCTGACATTCAGGACTGCCTGCGAAGCAGGGGTCTGTGGATCTTGCGCCATGGAAATAAATGGTAAACCAAGATTGGCCTGTAGAACTCAATTGGTTAGGGATATTGATATGGACGCTCAAAACGGGGGAGAGGAGGTAGTCAAAATAAAACCACTGCCTGGATTCGATGTGATTAAGGATCTAGTAGTTGATATAGATCCCTTTTTCGATTCAATGGGACTTTACAAGCCATACCTAATTAGCAACGAAGAAACGGAAGAGGAGAGGTTACAAAAACCGGAGGATATGATGCTCGTCGATGATCCTATGTCCTGCATAATGTGCACTGCTTGCCTCTCGGCATGTCCAGTTAACTGGTCCGAATCCTTATATCCAGGTCCGGCCGTTTTGACGAAGGTGGCCCGTTTCGCTTTGGATTCCCGTGATACGGACAAGGAGAGATTAGACCTAATCAATGAAGACATATGGGAATGTACGACTTGCAACTATTGTTTTGAAGTCTGTCCGAAGGATATTGAAATCCCCGAAAATATCGTAAAAATGAAGGAATACTTCGTGGAAGGGGGTAGTATACCTTCGGAACTAAAGGATTCACTAAGAAGCATCTACACTCAAAGCAATCCTTACCAAGAAAGTACAAAAACTCGGACTGAATGGAGCGAAGATTTGGATGTCAAAGAATACGAGAATCAGAAATACTTGTGGTACGTCGGATGTACCCTAGCTTACGATAATAGATCACAAGAAGTTGCTAAATCTATGGCCAGAATATTCAATGAAGTCGGGGAGGATTACGGGATCCTGGGTAAGGACGAAAAGTGCTGTGGGCATCCGGCGAAAAGAGCAGGCGAAAGGGGATTATTTGAGGAAATCTCGGAGGAAAACGCACGCCTTTTTGAAGGCCTCGACGCCGAGGCAATAATCACCAACTGTGCACACAGTTACCACAGTTTCTCAAACGAATATCCGTCCCTAGATCTGGGGATATTACATTCCACCCAATATTTAAGCAAGATATTAGATGAAATATCGTTCTCTCAAGAGATGGATGAGAGAATCACTTATCATGATTCATGCTATCTAGGAAGGTATAATCAAGTGTACGAGGAACCCAGAAAAGTCATTTCCAGTATTCCTGGAGCAGAATTGGTAGAAATGGAAAGAAACAAAGACACCGGCCTCTGCTGCGGTGGCGGATCAAACCACATGTGGATGGAAGAGCCGGATTATTCTAGGAAGGAAGGAAAGAGACTATCTCAGAAGAGAATAGAGGAAGCATTAGAACTAAACGCCGATGTAATCGCAGTCGCTTGCCCATTTTGTCTTGCAACCTTGGACGGAGCCATTACTGGTGGTGGATACGAAGGAGATATCGAAGTTAAGTCAGTCTCGGAGATAATTGCTGAGGTAATATAAAGGAAAACAATTTGCCAAAAATTCGAGAGGAGGTGAAAAGTATGGATTTTGAATTGGACGAACAACAAAGGGACCTAAAAAGAGCAGCACGCGAGTTCGCCGAAGGCGAATTCGAAGATGAATATGTGAGAGAATGCGACAGAAAGGAAAAATTTCCGGAGGACGTATGGGAAAAGGCCTGCGAGCTGGGTTTCGTCGGTGCTTACATACCTGAAGAATACGGAGGAGGCGAACTAGGAATTTTAGAGAACTCATTGGTTACGGAAGAATTCTGGAGAGCTGACCCTGGCTTTGGACAGATTCTCTCATCTTGTTTCGGTTGCGAAATGATAATTTTGCATGGGTCCGATGAACAGAAAGAGGAATATCTCGAGCCTCTCCCCAAGGGAGACGCAATAATGGGAGCGGCCATCACGGAGCCCGACGCCGGCACTGATGTAGCAGCGGTCACTTGTAGAGCCGAAAAGGACGGAGATGAATACGTTATTAACGGAACCAAACAGTTCATAACTAATGGCACTATAGCAGATTATCTCGTAGTCCTCTGTTTGACAGACCCGGACGCAGACAATAGACACCAAAGGCATTCTGTACTTCTCGTGGAAACCGATGCTGACGGATTTCAGGCGGAAAAACTTGACGGAAAACTCGGAATAAGAGCATCGCCAACTGCCGAGCTATCCTTTAACGATGTCAGAGTACCCGAGGAAAACCTCGTCGGTGAAAGAGGATATGGATTCTATTACTTCATGGAATTCTTCAACATAACTCGTATAGAAATTGCAGCTCAGGGGGTCGGATTGGCTCAAGGAGCTCTAGACGAAGCCGTGGAATATGCCCAAGAGAGAGAAACTTTCGGACAGCCTCTTTCCAACCACCAAGGAATTAGATGGAAGTTAGCAGAAATGAAAACGAAAACTGAGGCCGCAAGAAATCTTGTGTATAAGGCAGCTCAGACGGCGGACAAAGACGAGCCCGACCCGGGCTTAGTAGCCATGGCAAAATACTTCTCCGGCAAAACCGCAGTGTATTGTGCAAATGAGGCCCTTCAAATACATGGTGGATACGGATACATCGACGATTACAAGGTGCAGAGGCTCTACAGAGACGCAAAGATTCTCGAGATTTACGAAGGTACCAGAGAAGCTGAAAAAATGACAATAGCCAACTTCGGGCTAGGACTATAGCAAATTCTTATTTTCTTTTTATTTCTCTTTTTTTTCTAATCTGAATTAATTACGAATTATTCATGGGGGAGTGAATTTTAGAATTCGCGCGCTCGAAAGTTAAAAAAGTACCAATCCCAAATCTACATGAATTCTATGAGGTTGCATGAAAATCAAGCGAAATCGATATTTGCCGAAAACGGCATTCCTACCCCAGAGGGGGAAATAGCCACAACGCCGGAGGAGGTAGAAAAGATTGCGGAAAAACTAGGTGATAAGATAGCAGTCAAAGCACAAGTACATGTTGGAGGCAGGGGTAAGGCCGGAGGGATCAAAATTGTATCCTCTCCAAAAGAAGCGGTGGAAGCCTCTAGAGACATGTTGGACAAGGAACTAAAAGGGGAACCTATTGAAAAGGTTCTCATCGAGGAGGCTGTATCTATTGACCAAGAACTATATCTCGGAATTACTCTGGACAGAAGCGAAGGAAAAACGGTTGCAATGGCATCGTCAAAAGGAGGGGTGAACATTGAGGAGGTTGCAGAAAACAACCCTGAGGCTGTCTCAAAAACATATATAGATCCGGCATACGGCTTCCATGACTATCAGGCGAGAGAAATTCTGTACAATGCTAATTTTCCCGAGGAAACAATCAATGAAACATTCTCCATTTTGAAAAAGCTGTTCTCCATCTGGGAAAGTGTAGAAGCGGAGGAAGCGGAAATCAATCCTCTAATCCTCACGGAGGAAGGAAAATTAATGGCCGTCGACGCTGTTCTGAACCTCGACGACTCAGCACTCTTCAGACACGAAAACCTTGCTAAGCTGAAGGAGGAAGTTTACGACACCGATATTAAGAAGAAGGCAAGTCAGCTGGGCCTTGACTATGTTAGCCTAGACGGAAACATCGGCGTCGTGGGAAACGGTGCTGGTCTAGTTATGACGACTTTGGATCTCATAGACTATTTCGGTGGGTACCCAGCCAACTTTCTTGATATAGGTGGAGGTGCCGATGAGGAGAAAATGTCCCAAGCGATAAGCCTCGTGATGGAAGATGAGAAAGTAGATTCCGTGCTTGTAAACATATTTGGAGGTATTACTCGTTGCGACGAAATCGCCCGAGGGGTAAACAGCGCAATACCCGAGGAAATCCCCAAGCCAATAGTGGTTCGACTTTCGGGTACTAATCAAAAGAAGGGACGGGAAATACTCAGTGAAAAAGTCGAGGAGGAGAAGGAATTGGAATCTGCCATAAAAAGGGTCATCGAGCTCGCAGGGAGAGAATAAAAAATGAGCATACTTGTAGGAAGTGACACTCGGGTAGTGGTTCAGGGGATCACCGGGAGTGAGGGTCGGTTCCACACCAAAAAAATGAAAGAATACGGCACGAATGTAGTGGCAGGCGTGACACCTGGAAAAGAAGGTCAAGAAGTGGACAACATCCCTATTTACAATACCATAGGAAAGGCGGTTGAGGAGGAAAATGTAAATACCTCAATAATATTTGTACCTCCACGTTTTGCTGCGGATGCAATAACGGAAAGTTTAGACGCTGATCTTGAACTCGTGGTGACGATAACCGAAAATATCCCCATTCATGATATGCTAAAAGTCAAGCGCCGGGCTTCCGAAATCGATACCACACTAATAGGGCCAAACTGTCCTGGGGTAATCACGCCATTAGAGTCTAAAGTAGGGATTATGCCCGGAAACGTCTTCGAAAAAGGCAATATCGGCATAATATCTCGGTCAGGTACTCTCACTTACGAAATTTCCGATTCCTTAAAAAAGCAGGGTTACGGACAAAGCACAGTCGTCGGAATCGGTGGGGATCCCATAATAGGAACCTCCTTTAGGGATGTTTTAAGCAAGTTCAAGGAAGATGATTCCACGGATGCCGTTGTTCTAGTCGGGGAGATAGGAGGCTCGGACGAAGAAGAGGCCGCAAGATGGATCGAAGAAAACATGCAAAAACCAGTAGTGGCCTTCATCGCGGGTCTCACGGCTCCTCCAGGTAAACGAATGGGTCATGCTGGTGCGATTATCTCTGGAAGCAGCGGAACTGCCGAGAGTAAGATAGAGACTTTCAAAAAATGCAATGTCCCAACCGCTAGGACCCCCAACCAAATTGCAGAAAAAATTGAGAAGGTTTTATAGAAATTTTTTCTAGAAGTCTATCTATGATTCATTTCCAACCAGACCCTCATCTTCCAATATTTTTGGCAACTTTTCCTCTAAAATGCGAATTTTTCAGGGTTTTATTTCCTAGTCCTTTCTACAACTTCTGCTGGTCTTGGACTTTCTCCTAGTCAGGCTATATGGATCCCTCTCCAAACTCTTGAATCCAAATCTATATCCTAGAAGTTAATTTTATTGCGAGTTGTCCGTCAAATCGAGAAATAATAAAGGTAGCATGTCACTTCCTTCTATAACATTTCCGTGAGATTTGTGATCTCCGGTTATCACAAGTAGATATTTTCCCCTTTCAGCTAGTCTAATAATTTCTCCCAAGAGTCTCTCCACTTCTTTCTCTATCTCTCCGAGATCTCTACATTGATGAAAATATTCATCGATCGCTCTAAGATGACAAACGATGAATCTATATTTCGAAATAGATTTCTCGACTCCGGAAAGAATCTCTTTATCAAAGGCACGTATATCTTCCACATCTTTAACTGGTGTAACATTCATAGCTCTAGAAAAAACAGACGCTCCGCCGGCCTCCATGATGACCGTGGTATCTATACCTTGTGATTGAGCGAAATCTGGCAGATTTAAAATTTCATTGTCCTTGGCATCATTCGTAGAAAAAACTCCGTGCTCTTCAGGGTCCAACCCAGTCAATATGGTAGCTATTGCTGGAGAAGTTATGGACGCTTGAGAGGAAATTCTGAATTCTTCGAAACTATTTCCGAATCTTCTCTCCATAAACGGCTTTCCGAACATGAGATAAAGGGACCAATCTAAACTGTCTATGATAGCTAGAAGAATCTTTTTTCCAGTAAATTCCTCGCCGATTTCTAAAGGTTTTCCTGAGGGAACATCGTAAGAAACATCCAAAATTTCCGCCAAGGTAGGAGCTATATCTTTCTGATTTGGATTCGGCTTCATATTTAATGAAAATCAGCGGGGAATTACTTAAGAATTAAGTGCTACACCTGTTTCTGGGAAAAATAGATTTCTATTTAAAAATAAACTTTATGTATTCTTCTAGATTTTTCCTTAACTTCTATGCCTAACTTTTCCAAATCCTAGAAGGAAATCCTTAATTAACCTTTTTGGGACTGCCAAGGAGCGTAATTACCAGTAAGTTGAGCGCTATCTATGACATGTTTTTCAATCCTTTCCACTAAATCGGACTTCGTAGAGTTTTCCGGTAAGTCTATTTCTGTATCTAAAGCGAAAATTTTGAAACGGTAGTTATGAACGTCGCTGGGAGGATTAGGGCCTCCATAGCCCGTTTTTCCAAAGTCAGTTTTTCCTTCAACGGCTCCGGATGGGACCGAATCTTCGGGAATCTCTTTTGTATCGGGATCAATATTCCATGCTATCCAATGGTCCCAGGCTTTATCGGGTTCTTTGAAGGCATCGGGATCATCCATTATCAGGGCTAGAGATTCCGCTTCTGGGGGAATATCATCAATTTTCAAAGGTGGATTGACGTTTTCTGCGGTATAGCCATATTGGTCCGGGATGGTCCCTCCATCAGAAAAAGCTGGACTTGTAATTTTCAAGTCAATCACCCCTTTGCTAATAATAATTTAATCCAAAGCTGCTAAAATATCCGCCCATGCCTCACAATAACCTCTTTCCCCCGGAGGTCTAAATTCCTGTGAAGCTCTATCTTTCATTTCTTCTTTAAATTCCTTCAGTCTCTCCTCGGAATATCTATCCTCTGCAATCTTTCTCGGGTATGTCAAGACGCGATCGGAATTGAGAGCCCTAACAATCCCCTCTAGAGCCCGACGATATCCCTCAATTCTCTCTTCCTGCCCCCACATTTTTCTCGCAGCATTGAGAATTTCCTTCGCGCTTTCTTTTCCCACTTTCGGTATCTCTTCCAAATCCTCTAGCGACGAATTTGCTAAAGCTTCCATGGAACAATATCCTGCCTGTCGGATTTTCTCTGCCTTATCTTGGCCGACTCGGGGAAGTTCAAGCAACATGTTTTCAACTTCCTCGTGAGCGGACTCTAGTATGGATTTGGCGCTCTTTTCTCCGATCTTAGGTACTTCAATCAATTCTTCGGAGGAGGCTTTAGCTATACTCTCTATAGATTCATACCCATGCTCCCTAATTCTGGATGCTCTCTCCGAACCCAATCCAGAAAGCTCTTCGATATCCCTACCTCCCTGATCATCTTCTTTTTCCCGAATAATTTTTTCAATATATTTTTCGGCTTCCTCGGGATCATCGTTTTGAATCGCCTTCGCGAAATTCTTAATACCAACCATTTTGTAGAACCTTCCTTACCCTTTTCAAGTTTCTAGTTTTAATCTTCCGAGACAGCACTGTATTATTGCTACTTGAAAGTTTTATTATTTCGTGGGGGGTTTCCAAAAATAATTTTCTAAACCATCTAACAAGTCTAGTTTCTTGTTGAAATCAAAAATTCATTACCTTAATTTTCGGAGCACAGGAATCTTTTGTAGATACTCGTCATCCAACACAGACCAATCTATTCCATTCGGCTTCTCAAATTGGGTAGAGGTTTCAATTAAATTCTCGGGAGTAACTATCCAGTCCATAGATACATCGTGTGATTGAAAGGGTAAATCCTCCACGATTTGCAATGGATGAATCGTGGTAACAACTGGTGGTTTCCCTAAATCAAGTTCTCTCAATATCGCATATTCCAAATCACTATAACCTCCGCCCTTTCCGACCCTCTTTCCATTTTCTGTCACAGCCACAGACCCAGCCACAACGAGATCAACTTCTTCCATTTCTTCTAGTTCTACTTCCCTTCCATATTTTTGAGAATGCTTTATCGTGGTAGCTTTATCGATATCAGTCGAAGGCACATCTTCCGGATCAATTTGGAGAAAACCATTTCTGAGACGAGGAGTAGGCATATAGAGGATTTTATTTTCCCGAATCACTTCTGCCCTAACCGGATGCTGTGGAGAATCCGGATTGACTTTAATGACGTCGGTCTTCTGAAAAAATGAAAGTTCGGAGAGCTTCTTCGCAGCAGGCTCGGCACCTTCGAAATTTGGGATTCTTCCTTCAACTGGCCGGGGGAATCTCGTTACGCCTCTTTCCTCCATTTTGGACCAAATTTCTTTTCTAATCTGATTCTTCGAACCCGATTCGGAAATAGAAATTCCCTCCTGGAAAATCATTAAATTATTTTTTAGAGGTCTTAGAAAATTTTTGTCATCAAATTCAGGGAGACAATTCCGAAGGATTTTATGTTCATCAAAAAGATTTTCTAATTGAGAAAAATGGAACTCCACACTATAAACGAAATAGAAAACGTAACATCCGTATCTTCTCCTCACGAAGAGGAATTGAAAAAATTCGGGGAGAAGTGGCGGAAGCGGCTGAGAAAACTTTCGGAAGATGATATAGATAGAATATGTGAGTTATTAAAAGGCCAAAGAGATTCTCTGGGCATGGGCGAAGAATGGACTTTGACTAAGGAGTTCTATCCCGGGGTAAGGACCCACATATCATATCACTATCATGGTGAAGAATTTAGCGAATTTGGTGAGGAGGATGCCGTCAGATTTCTCTTCTCAGGGGATAGAGTACAAAAGATTACTGGAGAAGATTTGGCCGGTGGGATTGAAGTACTGCTGAATTTTATAGAAAAATCTCTGGAAGATGAAAGTTTAGGAGAAAAAAAGAATTGGGAAATGAAAAGTAAGTATTCTGAGGCTAGAGAAAGCCCCTTCAAGTTCCTGAAGAAAGACGATTTGAAGGAAATTAAAGAATTATCTGATTTCCTAGGCAGTTCTCACGAGGTAACTGAATCTGGAGCCATCTTTCATAAAGAAGTTTTCAAAGGAGTTAAAGCAGAGATAAACCTAGAGAAGAATTTCGAAATAGATTTTTCGGGAGATAACTTGGAAAAGCTGACCAATCATGATCTCGATTTTCTCTCGGTTTTTCTGATAAACCACATAATTAGATTCATAGCTATGAAGCATGAAGGGGAGAACCTTCCTATTATCTGCGAGAAAGTATTTCCTAAATAACATTAGGACTTTGATTAACGGCCGAATATACTTATTTACGTCTTACTTAATCTAGAAGGGTGATTTCAAAAATGACCTCTAAAGTTAAATTAGATATAGACGAAAGAGCTGAAATAATTTTGAATAGGCCGGACAAGAAAAATGCCCTCGACGAGGATCTATTAAACGAACTAGACGAAGCGGTTGAAGAAGTAAAAAAATCAGATTCGAAGGCCGCCATGTTGAGGGGTGAAGGTGATACTTTTTGCTCCGGTTTAGACAGGAATTTGCTCACAAAGTTAGCAGAGTATAACGAAGACGATCTACGTGAAATGATTGATTTTGTCCAGAAGATAATCCAAGACATCAATGATCTTAACATCCCTGTAATAGCAACCATTGAGAAATATGCCATAGGCGGAGGCATCCAACTAGCACTCGCAGCAGACATGCGTATCGCGAGCCCCGGAACTATCTTCCAAGTAAAGGAGCCTGATTTTGGGATAATACCCGATATGGGTGCTCTCTACCTCCTCCCCAGAACGGTAGGAGGAGGGCCGGCAAGAGATATGATTCTGACAAGGAGAGAGGTAAAAGCCGAAGAAGGCAAGAAAATCGGGCTAGTCAGCGAGGTGTCCAAAAATCCCAGAGAGGTGGCAAATAAATATCTCGAAAAATTCCTCTCGCTGTCCAATCCTAAGGTCCTCGAGGAATCGAAAAAGCTGATCGAGAAAAGCTGGGTTTCAACCTTCGGGGAAAGCCTAGAAGACGCAAAGGAAAGCCAATTGAAATGCATCAAGAATTTGAAAAAGTGACTCGGCGTAAAACTAATTCTCGACTCTTTTAGTCGGTAAAACACACATCTTCTATGGTTGAGATAATGAACGTAGAAGAAGCAATACTAATCAGGAGATCTGTAAGATCCTACCAAGATAAGAAAATACCTCGGAGCAAGCTTCAAGATATTTTAGATAAGGTGAGAATGGCTCCCTCGGCAAATAATAGACAAGAATGGAAATTCGTTATTGTCGACGACGAAAACAAAAAGGAGAAACTTTGCGAAAGGGCAATCAATCAAAGTTTTGTAAAGGAAGCCTCGGCAGTAATAGCTGGTGTCAATACAGAAACCGATTATGTGATGAGCTGCGGCACACCAGCAGGGATAGTGGATCTTTCCATAGCACTGGATCATTTAACTCTCAAAGCGGCAGAAGAAGGACTGGGAACCTGCTGGATAGGATCATTCGAACAGGGGGAAGTAAAGAAAATGCTAGAAATTCCGAATCAGCACAATGTAGTCACTCTAATGACAATAGGATATCCCAAAAGAGATTTGAAAAAGTCTCAGAAAAACAGGAAAACGATTGAAGAAGTAAGTTCCTACAATAATTTTTCCGAGTAAAAAACGAAGAATCTTATTTGCTTAGTAATTTTTCTGGACCAACCTCAAAATCATGTCGTTCGTTTCTTCAAAGCGAATTTTTGTCAGTTGAAGTCCAAACCATCGAAATCCAAAAGCAATTCCTCAAATTTATATGCGTATTCTTCTTTTACCTGATAAACGGAACCTCCAATTTTCTTACAGCCCTCTTCTGGAAAATCGGAAATCATTCGCTCCAACTTTTTGTAAAACCACCGCCTTCCCTCGGCGCCCCTGCCGATTTCCCATGTAAAAGGTGTTTCAAAATTCGCTTCGGTTCACACGTGTGAAGTCCTGTAATCGATTGGATGAATCTCGCTTAAAAAGAGAAAAGGGAGATTCAAATGAGTGGACTATTTTGGGCGTCGAGTTTTTTATCTGTTCACGTGTGAAGTACACTTACAGTTCAATTTCAATCGTTCACGTGTGGAGTCAGAAGACATAATCTCCCAAAAGCCAAAGAGGGCTAAACAATCTCGAAGATCCTAAATATATCTGAAATATTCTTGTAAGGAGAATCGATTATACAGTCCTAACGGGTAAAAGGATAGAAGCGAAACCTATTTTGATGCCTAAAAAGCTGAAGCTAGGTCTACTCCAATTTAGTACCGCACCAGAAAAGGATCAGAATTTGGAGATAGTAAAAGAAAAAATAGACGGTTTCAAAACCAAGCCAGATATCGCTATAACTCCTGAATATCTCATGGGTTTAGAAGAAGGAGAACTCTCGAAAGAGATTTTAGAAAGAAACTCCGAACCTATTGAATCAAATTTCGTGAAATCCTTCAAAGAAGAGGCCAAGAAAAACAGCATCTCAATTCTCTTTACCACCTATAGTAAGGAAGAAGAGTACTTCAATTCTTCTATCTTTGTAGACGAAAGGGGCAAAATAAGAAGAATATACAACAAAACTCACCTATTTGATGCATTTAATCACAAGGAATCTGATTTTTTCCGAAGAGGAAACGAAATAGTGGTATTCAGTTGGAAAAATATCAAAATAGGACTGGCTACCTGTTTCGATCTCCGTTTCCCCGAACTTTTCCGTATAATGAGGTTCAAGGGGGCCGACATTATCCTAATACCAAGTGGATTCTATGCCGGCGAATATAAAGTCGAACAATGGAGAACTCTAGTAAGTTCCAGGGCACATGAAAACAATTTCTTCGTGGTAGGAGTTAACCAGCCGGAGCCTCATTTTGTGGGGAATAGTATGGTAGCATCTCCCCTTGGATACGAAGTTGAACGATTGAGTGGGAAGGAAGAAACGAGTATAGTGGAGATAGACTTAGAGGAAATCGACAAAGCAAGGGGGAAAATGCCAGTAAAAAAATTACTCCGTACTGATTTCTATCGACGGTATGATCCTTACAAGTGCAAATAGAGGAGGTGAAAAAGTGTCCATCGACAAGAACAATTATTACAAAATGATCGCTCCACGTCCCACAGTATGCGTATCCACTTACGACAAGGGGGGAAATTCCAACATCGCGCCATATAGCTTTGCTACCCCTATATCCTTTAGCCCGCCTCTCCTCGGCGTAGCTGTGGGTAAAGGGAAGGATACTATACTAAATGCTCGGGAAACTGATGATTTCGTGGTCGCCCCTTTAACAAAGGATTGGATGGAAAAGGGGATAAAATCGGAAATTTCATTGTCCCGAGAGGAAAGTGAATTTGAAGAAGTAGGGCTAACGGAAAAAGAATCAGAGGTAATCGATTCTCCCAGCGTGAAGGAATCTCCTATAAACATAGAGTGTGAATGCTGGGATGAATTCGAGGCTGGAGATCATTATCTACTCGTCGGAGAGGTTGTAAATATAAGTGGAGAGGAAAGTGCCTTGAGAAATGGTAGAATAAATGTGGAAGAACTCACAACCGTAGGTCACATCAGTGGAGAGGAATTTTGCCTTTCAGAAAAAATCACCGAAATAGAGAGGTAAATATTTCTTATCTACCTTTTTATTTTTGAAATCCCGGTTCGGAGCACTTCATTCTCTCTTTACTCTTTTGAAACCGGACAACTCCATAAAGTCCAGCCCAAACTCTTCCTCAGCCTTATCGAATAATAGGTTAAGCCCTAGAGAATCTGAAGGCATGTGGCCAGCGGTTATTATGTTAATCTTCTCTTCCTCCGCCTGCTCAATTTGATCCTTGGGTGCATGCATAGCTACAAGAGTATCTATTCCGGAGTTAACCATTTTTTCAATCACATTCTCTCCCAAATCGGTGCCTCCCGTAAAACCAAAGACTCCTATTTCCCCTGCTCTGTTCTTCTTTTTACCAGAATGGATCTGGGGCTCCATATCATATTTCATGGACCACTTATACTCCGGTAGTTCAATTAACACATCAACGATATCTTCGAGGGTATCGGGATTTTTCTCATCCAGGTAATCATTTACAAAGGAATAAGCGTGATTATCCGCAATTGTGTGAAGATTCATGAAGGGTATTTCTAAAAGTTCTGCTGTTTTAGGGGTCCTTGGATGATTCGCGGGATGAACGGATTTTTTGACCTCTTCACTCCTAGGACGGACCAGGGCTTCGGCCTGTGAAACAGGGATTCCTCCTTCAGCTAAAACGTCAATCTGCAACCCCATTACTTCGTGAAGATTCGCCATAGCTCTGCCTTCCGGATGATGGGCTACTATCCCATCTATATTTTCTCCTTTTTCGTTTAACCTGTCGACGAGCAATATCTCCTGAACTTCCATATCAATTCCTACAGCAAGTTTATCCACATCTTCCTCGGCTCCATATACAATCTTAGAATCATCGAAAGGATTATCCAGTCTTCCCTCATCGTACATTTCTTTCCTGGGACCTTCGAGCTCCTCATACTTATCCTTCCTATCTTCCAGAATTTCATCAATTTGCTCCTCGCTCCTGGGATCCTTTTCAATTCCTTCTTCGACAGCAAACTCGTGGAACTTATTCAGTTTTACCAAATTATCCACCTCCGACATCTGTAGATTTTTAATACTATTAATATTTATTTAAAAGGTTAGATTTATCTGCTCCTCATCCCGTTGAATCAATTCAAATCTATACAAATAACGGCACAAAAAGTAGGGACACCATCGCCATGAGCTTTATAAGTATGTTCAGGGCCGGCCCTGAGGTGTCCTTGAATGGGTCTCCTACGGTATCTCCCGTTACTGCCGCTGCGTGGGCATCGCTACCCTTTCCGCCCAGATTTCCATCCTCTATATATTTCTTGGCGTTATCCCAAGCTCCACCGGCATTTGCCAGCGTTATGGCCAAGAGTAAACCTGACACAATCGACCCTGCCAAGAGACCTCCCAATGCCTCTTTGCTTCCAATGCCAACCAAAATCGGGACGACGACTGCTAGACCTCCCGGAAGAATCATGTGCTTTAGCCCGGTATTGGTGCTAATCTCCACACATTTCTGATAATCGGGTTCCTCTTCACCCTCTAGTATGCCGGGGAATTCCTTGAACTGTCTCCTGACCTCCTTTACCATCGCCGAGGCACCTCTTCCGACGGATGACATCGTTAGCGCCGCGAAGACGAAAGTCAAAAGACCCCCAATCAACATCCCTATCATTACCATCGGGTTCTGGATGCTCAACGAATCCATGGGGATATTCGCGCTTATGATATATGACGCGAAAAGTGCAATGGCGGTTAATGCAGCAGAACCGATGGCAAAGCCCTTACCTATTGCCGCCGTCGTGTTTCCAACCGCGTCAAGTTTTTCTGCACGTCCTCTTACTTCCTGTCCCATGCCGCCCATCTCGGCAATTCCGGCGGCATTATCGTTTACGGGTCCATATGTATCGGTGGCAAGAGTCATTCCCAAGGTACTCAACATTCCGACGGCCGCTATCGGTATTCCGTACAGACCAGCAAAATGGAAGGAAAGACCGATGGCCACACAAACCGCAACCACGGGGATCAAAGTGCTTCCCAGACCGACGGAAAATCCGGTCACAATGTTGGTCGCCGGTCCGGTCTGGGACGCCTCGGCAATCGACTGGGTGGGCCTGAATCTGCTTTCCGTGAAGTATTCCGAGGCAAGACCAATGGCTATACCGGCACCTAAACCGGACAGTACTGCGTAAAATGGCCCGAGCCCGGGGAATAATCCACTAGTAAGCAAATAAGCGAAGATGGCCATGATAATTGCGCTGCCAAACACTCCCATGTTAAGAGCATTATGTAGGTTGCCTATGTCGGCATTTTCGCCCGGCCTGACAAACGCCGTGGCAATCATGGAGGCAAATATTCCCAAGGACGCAAGCATGAGCGGATAGATTATAATCAGAGGTTCAAGGTTGGTTGTAATTTCGAAGGGGATGATTTTAATTCCTATTTCAGTTCCGCCTACTGCCGCAAAGGCTATGGCCACGGCAGAGATAATCGAACCCGCATAAGACTCGAAGAGGTCGGCCCCCATGCCGGCTACATCTCCGACATTATCTCCTACATTGTCGGCAATGGTCGCCGGGTTCCGGGGATCGTCCTCCGGTATTTTCTCCTCGACTTTACCAACGAGGTCCGCTCCCATATCGGCCGATTTTGTGTATATCCCACCGCCTACACGGGCGAAGAGGGCTATAGAACTCGCCCCGAAACCAAATCCGGTAATAATTTCGGGGCCTGCAAATATATGACCCTGAGCAAAAACTATTCCGATAATTGATAGTCCTACCAAAGCCAATCCTACCACCATCATTCCCATGACTGTTCCACTTGCGAAACCTAACTTCAAACCCTTGCCGATTTCCTCCTCCGCCGCTACGGCGGCTCTACTATTAGACTTGGTTGCAATTCTCATGCCTATATTACCCGCCAAGGCTGAAGAAAAGGCACCGACCACAAATGCCAAGGCCGCTAGATTATTGATATCCACTAGGAGAATAATGACAGCAACTATAGCCACAAATACGACCAGGGGTTTGTACTCACTATTTAGGAACGTCATCGCTCCCTCGTAAATGGAATCGGAGAGATCACTAACTTTCTCCTCCCCTCTGGGCTGGCGGAGAATCCAACTCGCGACGAATATGGCGAATATGATAGCTGAAAATCCAGATATCGTGGCGAACCAAGGGCTAGACAACAAATTCAAAATTCCTCCCATCATTGTTCAATCACCAGTTAGTCTAAATCTTCCCACTGATATCGAGATGAGATTTTTGCCGTAAAAATATTACGGGGATTTCCTCCTCACGAAGCCTTTTTTGTAGCTTTGAGTCGTTTGTTCCGACCACCCCCTGGTTCTCGAGGGCAAGTCTAAATATCTCTTCGTCGGCCGGCATCTGGGAAGTAATCTTACTCCCCTTCGACGCTAAGTCAAGGGCTAATTCGGCAGCCTTTCGCTCCGTCGAATTTCCTTCCTCCTTAAGATTCTTCAATTCCCCGATCACGACCTCGGGAATCACAATCTCATACTTCTTGTCGATGACTCTGTCCAGCTCGCTAAATATATCGACTCCATGTAGGCCGGGAATCATCAAAAAATTCGTATCTAGAATTACCATCAAATCTTCCATTTGAAATCCTAAAAATTAGCCTATTATACCGTAACCAATCAAACGCCATCTTCCGTTAATTCTTCTGCTTATAGCAGCCCTATTCCCTCCTTCCACGCAAACCGGGAGTTTAAGTTTTATTTCGGCTTCCGAATCCCTCGCACTGGTCACGGTTCCAACACTGGTGGCGGTGCCCACACTGAGCATAAGGGGTTCATTTGTACGGAGAGGGTCTACCTCCCTTTCTTCATCCATCCCCACCACCTTGTCAAGCAGATGAGCTTCGATTTCCAATTCATCAATCGGATCGGGCAGAGTCCCCGGTTTACCTGCTACGGAGCCCGCCAAGTTATCGGATTTAGTATATGATGGATCGAACTTAGTTCCTACTCCTATCAAACCACCTGGTAGTGCCTCCTCCACCCTCTCATTACCCGCCTGAAGGCTCACTACCTCCGACTTTAGAGGTTCCCAGAAGGAACGGCCCTCTCGCTCTACCTGGACGCCGGGCCGAATTTCGATCTCGTCGCCTACTTTCCACTTACCCCAAGATAAAGTACCACCTACGATTCCTCCAGTTAGATCCTTGGGTTTAGTACCGGGCTTGTTCACATCGAAGGATCTAGCAATATGCATTCGCGGTGGTTTCGAAAGGTCTCTTTCGGGAGTCGGTACTACATTATTCACGGCCTCTATCACTTTATCGACATTGGCCCCATGTACAGCGGAAATTGGTATTATAGGAGCATCTTCCGCGATGGTTCCCTCAAGAAAGTCCTTGATTTGCCGATAATTCTCCTTTACCTCCTCTCGTGATACAAGATCGATCTTATTCTGAACCACGACAATATCTTCCACGCCGATTATCTCCAGACCCTTCAGGTGTTCCTTAGTTTGGGGCTGAGGGCAAGGCTCATCAGCCGCAATAACTAAAACTGCACCGTCCATTATCGCCGCGCCGGAGAGCATCGTGGCCATCAAAGTCTCGTGACCAGGAGCATCGACAAAAGAAATTTTGCGTAACGCCTCTGTTTTCCCACCACATCGGGGGCATTCTTCCTCAACTGTATAGTAATCACATTCTTCACACTTCCTAAATACCGTATCCGCATATCCAAGCCTTATCGAGACTCCTCTTCTCAATTCCTCGCTATGTCTATCCGTCCAGGTGCCCGAAAGCGCCTCGGTCAGTGTAGTCTTTCCATGGTCAACGTGGCCTATCATTCCAAGATTGAGATGGGGTATAGTCATTCAATCAACTCCTTTTATTCAGTTTTTTGCCAGCGGTATAAAAGTAGTAGGAAAAGTAAAAATATATTTCGTGAAATATTATGCTTCCGATTTAATCGTTAATCGAAATGCTCTATTATCCAGTATCTCTCCATCCCCGATCGCACGGACTTCTATTTTTATAGTGATAGAAGAGACTCCAGGATCGGGATCTCCACCGATATAAAAAGAATAAAGTCTCGTTTCTTCCCACTCGGCCAATCCTAGCGGAGTAGTGACAGTTAAAAGGTATTCTTCATCCTCATACGAATTTTCCGAATAACTCTTCCTCACGCGAGAGTTTACCGGCCTCATATCTATTTTCCCTGATTTCGTAGCTAGTTGAATTTTAACATCTTCATATTCCTTGTTCTCTGGATTTGCTATTTTCAATCTCAAAAGTGAATTATCAGCAGGTGTTATCTCACTCTCGCTTAAATCGAACTGTGAAAAGCCAAGTGTTTGAATATCTATCTCAGAACTTCGCCCTTCATTTGAATCGAAAAGATTTGAGAGCGCCAAGAACCCGATTACTATTGCCACAATAGCTAGAACTCCAATTATAATGAAATATTTCTTCCGTTTTTCTTCCCCTTCCGGGGGGGAGAAAGGCCTCATAAAAATTCACTCTAAATCTTTTTTGTTCTATTCTTCCTTTTCAGATTTGGATTTTTCAGTTTTTTCGGGGTTCTTCTCTTCCGGCTGCTCTAATCCGAGCGCTTCTTCTATCGTTTGATCGCCCCTTTCCTCAATTATAACATTTAATTGAGCAATATTGCCCGAAACTCTGTTTCCCCTGACAGTCTTTCTGCGCTTCTCGCCTTTCTCTTTGGGCTTATAACCAGTTCCGCCGCCGAAAAGGCTCTTTGACCTTCCTTCTCCTCTGACGTCTGCTCTCATAGGAAATCCTTCTTCATCGGAGCCACCGGTAATCTTGAATCTGTAGCCGGAAACATCTATTTTCTCGCCATCGAATTTTTCTCCTACCCTAAGACCAATCATATTTTCAAAGACTGACTCTTCGGGCTCGACTTGATAGGCTTTGCCACTTTCCGGATCCGAAATCACAACTCTTGTCATTATTAAGCACCATATGCAGGATTATTTTCCTGTTTTATTGAATTTATTTCTTTCATAACACTAATTTCGTCGTCAGATAGCATATCCGATATTTCTTTTAATTCTTTCATGTCCTGACTTGGGATATCAACATATAAAACGTCGCCCTCTTTAATTTGACGGCCCACCGTGGGGCCATCAATCGAAATGGCCAGTTCGTCTCCCGTCTCGGCCTCGGATAGGGATTCTTGTTCACTTTGGATTTCTTTTAAAACTCCTACTTTCTTCCCATCTTTATTCATGAGTGGGAATCCAGGTCTCACAATTCCTCCTAAAACATCAACCCCAACAATTGCAGGCTGACTTTTTCTGAAGACGTATCCGGACTTTATAGAAACCTTTCCTGCCCTCTTCAGACCTTCTAGCTTTTCTCTCCGTATCCTTTCTTTTTCCTCTTCTACCCAATCCTGATAATCCTCTATTAGTCGATAAATTACATCATTTTGGAGGATCTTCAAATCTCGTTTCTTTGCCTCCTCCTCCGCATGGGGGGGAATATCAACGTTGAAAGCTAGTATAACACCTAATAATGGTTCATCTTCGGAAACGGCACTTGCCTCGACAACATCCTGTCTTGATATGTTTCCCACATCAGCTCGTCTGATGGGTATATCCTCGGCTTTCAATTGGCTTTCCAGAGCTTCAAGGGAACCCAACGTATCGGCTTTGACTACAACTCCATCCTCCTCTGTTTCAATTCTTACGCTCTCTAGTCTTTCCTTAACCAACTTACAAATTTCATCCACATCTTCATCCGATTCAATTTCCCATATAGGAGCACCTGCTATTGATTCGCCAATATCGGGAGCTGCTATTTTAACTCCGGCCGCGGCCGAAACCTCATCAACGTAACTGAACCTCTCTTGTGGATCCCTTATCTCATCCAAAGGTTTAGGCCGTAACAGGGCTCTAATCTTTGTTACTATGACCTTATCCAGGCCCCCAACTGCTATCTTATCCTGGGCGCTTAAGGCTCCGTCGTAAATGATAGTGTCAATAGTCTTTCCCAGTCCCTTTTCCTCCTTAACTTCCAAAACGGTTCCTCTAGCAGGACCGGAGACTTTAATACTCAATTCGTCTTTCATATAGCGCTGGGCCAAGCCAGCCAAGATGGCCAAAAGTTCGGGTATTCCCTCTCCGGTCTTCGCGCTGGTAGGCACTATACCAATCTGACTCCGGAAATTATCAACTCGATCAAATCTTTCCGATTGGAAACCGAAATCGTCCAATTCACCTACCAGATCGTATATTCTTTTATCAATCTCCTCTTGAACTTGAGAATTTTGATTGGAAAAGGTATCCAAAAAGCAGGCATCTGCCGAAGGATTCCAACCGGGGAGTAAGTCAGATTTGTTAGCCGCAATTACGAAGGGCGTTTCATTATTCTTTAGGTAGTTAATCGACTCCTCCGTCTGCGGTTTAAATCCCTCAGTAATATCTACCACTAAAATCGCCAAATCCGCCAAAGCTCCTCCTCGACTTCTCAGGTTAGCAAAAGCTTCATGGCCAGGAGTGTCAATGAAAAGAAGTCCTGGAAGTTCTACTTCGCCCTGTACGAACTTTTCGAAGAACCTCCCACAAATTTGTTCAACCGTGGATACAGGGATTTCGGTCGCTCCGATATGTTGTGTTATAGCCCCAGCCTCTCGGCTGACAACGGTAGACCCTCTGATTTTGTCAAGGAGGAGAGTCTTTCCATGGTCGACATGACCTAATACTGATATGATGGGCTGCCTGACTCTTTTTGACATCCTATCCCAAAGAAATACAATATTTGAAGTCTTAAAAAGGATAAGTAGTTTTAATCTAAATTCTTCCTGAAAATAAGAATATTGCTTCTTTTATCTGGACTTCTCCGTCCACTCTAGTTCCTCGGGTTTCCGGCCCAAATCCATATTCTTCTCGCATTTGCTCGAACAGAAATATAGGACGGTCCCATCGTTCCTTACGTACATCAGGCCTTTTCCAGGAGGTATTTTCTCTCCACAGTAGGAACAATCCTTAGTAGTTGGCAACTTCCTATGGCTCCCTTATCTCTTTTGCTTCTCTTTCCACTTCTCTCAACATTAGGGTATCACCCTCTCGAACCGGCCCCTTCACATTTCTAGTTATAATTCTGCCTTGATCGCTTCCTTCCAAGATACGGCCCTTTACCTGGAGTATCTCACCTGTGGCTCCAGTTCGGCCTCTAATTTCAATTACTTCGGCTGGTATGCTCGTATCTTCTTCAGGCATTGGGTTTCCCCATTATTTTTTATTCTGTTTCTTCTTTTAGCTCCTCGAGTTCGGCAACAACCGACGTCAATTCCTCTTTTGCTTCTCCCGGGTCCAAAACAGCAACGGAAGCAGCGGAAACTTCTATCCCAGCTGCGGAACCCAACTCCCTTTTCTCAGGGACGTATCCGTAAGGGGTATCTTTCTCCTCACAGAGAGGAGGAAGATAGGCCAGTATCTCGGGAGGATCAACATCCTCCGCCATTATAACCAACTCCGCATTACCTCGTTCGACGGCCTTCGTAGTTTCATTGGTTCCTTTTCTGATATCTCCTGTGTCCCTAGCAGATTCCACTATCTCGTAGAGCCGGTCTGCCAAATCTCTTGAAACTTCAAATCTTACATAGATTGGTTTCTCTGCCACAATCAGCACCTCCTTCAATTTATTCATCAATCATCGCGCTGCGTGGCTTTGTATGTTAAGAAATGAACATTATTTATAAGTTTGTTAGGGGTGTGTGAAAGCGGCGCTAATTTTGGGTTCAGTTTCTTCTATTTTGACAAATCCATATCTCTCAAATTGAATTACTTCGCCTACAGGAAGTCGGGCGGCCTCCGGCTCCGAATACCCGCTATCGGTGGTACCATCGGGCTTCAGAACCTCAGTCTCCACCGGCTCATCGGAAACCCACTGTATTTTAGGCACGTCCAATAAATCAAATCCCTTAAAATCGGCCTTCAGCGGGTCCTCGGATGTCAGTTTAAAATTGAAAAAGTCCTTCAAACGGACGGTGTCTCCTTCCTCCATCCTCTCGACATCATCACCTGAGATAAAAACTAGTAAGGAATTATTTTCGGTTTTCAACGGTAATTTTCTTTCTCCCCTTTCTGTATGATCGGGGTGGAGTCGTAAGCTTACTTCCTCCATTTGCTCAGGTAAATCACTTATCACGAGTTCCTTGCTATCCGGAACAAAAAAGTATCGATTTGCTTCATCATCTATTATTCTTCTATTCTCAGTGTAGAGTGTATCCAAACTCAAAACCGAATCCGACTTGGTCGTACCCACATCAATCACTATTTGCCTCAAAGCCTCCGGTCTAATACCCCGTCTCCTCATAGCAGACACAGTCCCGAGCCTCAAATCATCATAGCCTTCGTATTTACCCTCGCGAACTCCCTTGGAGATCCTAGTTTTACTCAAAATTGTTTCCGAAATCGATAACCTCCCGTGTTGCATCGCCGTAGGGTAATCCCATCCTAGATGGTCGAAGAGCTGTCTCTGCCTCTGTTCGTTCACTTCATGCTCTTTTCCACGAAGAACGTGGGTTACACCCATTTCATGGTCATCGATGGCTACTGAAAAATTGTAGAGGGGCCAGACGCGATACTTATCGCCAGTTTTAGGATGAGGAGAATCAACTATTCGGAGGGCTGGCCAGTCACGAAGTGCTGGATTAGGATCTTTCAAGTCAGTCTTTATTCGTACTACAGCTTCTCCTTCCTCAAAGGTGCCATCTAGCATCTTTTGCCATCTGGACAAATTTTCTTCGGAGGTCAAATCACGACAGGGGCATGCCTCTTGTTGGTCCCGAAATTCTTTGAATTCCTTCGGAGGACACTTACATACATACGCATTCCCGTCCTCCAATAGCTCTTCAGCAAACTCATAATATATTTCCAAACGATTGGATTGAATATACTCTTCATTCCACTCCAGACCGAGCCAGCTTAAATCCTCTCTAATCATATCGTAGAATTCAGTCTCGGCGTCGTCGGGATTGGTATCCTCGAAACGCAGGAGAAAATTACCATCATTCCTTTTCGCATACTCGTAGGAAAGTAGGGCAGTTCTTACATGGCCTAAATGCAGTGGACCGTTGGGATTAGGAGCAAAACGGGTCGTAATTTTTTCATATTTATCCTTCTCGGGGAGTTCGGAGAGTCCTTTTTCCTCTTTTTCCTCCCTCTCTGGAGCTCCTATTTCTTCTAATTCGGATTCCTGTTCCTCCAGGGGGAGTTCATTCACTTCTCCCACTGTTTCCTCAATGCTCTTCTTTAGTTCCTGAATATCCGACTTCAACTCGGGTTCTTCAGCGACCAACTTACCTATTACGGCATTTGTGCTGGCTTGGCCATCATGTCCTATCGCGTTCGCAAGGGTCCATCTGCGAATGAGCTTCTCTATCTCTTCGTCATCCATTTTTATCTAAATCTCCCGGTCGACAGAAAAATCGGCAAGTTCAGCCAAAAAGTCTTTGGACTCGGAGTCGGGTAAAATTTCTAGCTTTGATTTAGCTCTTTCCACAAAATTTTTTGATTTCTCTACTGCAGCCTCTATAGCATCTGTATTCTCGAAAATTTCTACTATTTCTCGCATTTCTTTCTCCGAACCATCCTCATTACCCAGATTTTCTAGTAAAATGCGTCTTTGCTCTTTATTGGCATTTTCGTAAGCATGAACAATCAAAAATGTCCATTTACCCTCTCGAATGTCACTCCCAATAGGTTTCCCGGCCTTTTCTTCCTCACCGGTAACGCCCAATAAGTCATCGCGAATCTGAAAAGCTTTCCCCATTAGCTTTCCATAACCCCCAAGAGCTTCTACTTCCTCCGGTGACCCTCCCCCTAGCAAAGAACCTACTTTCGTGGAGGCCTGAAAAAGAGCGCCCGTCTTTTTCTCGACCATTTTCAAGTACTCGGATTTGGATACTTTTTCTCTATCCTCAAATTCTATATCCATCGCCTGTCCCTGACATATTTCGAAACTAGCCCTACTGACAGTCTCAAATAATTGTGTCGTTTCCTCAGAAGAGAGATTTTCCTCTTTAGCATTTTCAGTTAATGATTCGAAAACTTTTGCAAATAGAGCATCACCGGCAATAATCGCCATAGGCTCGTTCCAAGCTTTATGAACAGTTTTTACTCCCCGCCTCAACTCATCTTTATCCATTATATCATCGTGGATTAGGGTGAAAGTATGTAATATTTCGAGTGCGGAAGCCGATTTTATGACCTTTCTACCATCGCCGCCCACCGCCCGAGCAGAATAAAGGGTCAGAATAGGTCTGAGTCTCTTCCCTCCGGCCTTAAACAAATACTTGTTAGCCTTGGAAAATTCCTCGGGTTCCACATCCTCCGGAATTATCCTATCAATTTCCTCGTCGATTATCTTCCCTTTTTTCTTTAGTATCTCCAAAATATCCAAATCAATCACCTAATTCTAGTGTTTCACCGTTTCTCATCATATGTAGTTGTTCCTTTGAGAAACCAACTTTTCGACCAATCCTCAGTACGGATTTCATCTTATCGGAAGTTCCGTGGAAAGGAATTAAATGATCGGGTCTAACTTTCTCGATAAATTCTTTTGTTCCGGGCTGGCCAGCATGCCCCGAAACATGTACATCCCTATGTAACTTGGCACCCTGAGCTCTGAGCTTCGCCTCGAGGAGTTTTCTGTTAGCTTTATTTATAGGGTTAGGAATTACGGAAGCAGAAAATATAACTTCATCTCCGGGTTCTATTTCGTAGGGCTCTTTATCATCGGCAATTCTCGACAACAGGGCATTTTTCTCTCCTTGGTGACCCGTAGTTATGATTACATAATCCTCCCGGGAATCATTAATTACCTCCAAAGCCTTCCTGACCGAATTAACGTGTCCCAAGATTCTCAAATCGGAGGGGAAATCGACCAAGCCCAACTTGGATGCAATATTACATTTCGCGCGCAATGAACGCCCCAAAATTATTGGTCTCCTATCCAACTCGTGTGATATTTCCACAATTTCCTTTATCCTAGCTATATGAGTAGAATATGACGTTATCAGTAGTCCCTTCCCTCGAGCAGAAGCCTCCATCATTATTTTTCTCAACATGTCGCGGGCATGAGATTCGGAGGGTGTAGGTTCCGGATTATCCGCCTTCACAGAACATACAAGAGATATAACCGGTCCCTCGTTAGATAGCTTGCTCAGAGAGCTATAATCGGTCGGAGGGCCTAAGATAGGAGAATCATCTACTTTAAATCCTGCAACACAGAGGACCACTCCTTTGGAGCTATGGAGGGCCGGAAATGTATTTTGGGGTATACTGTGAGGTGCTCCGACGAATTCAACTTCTAAATCTCCAATCTCTACTATATCCCCCAAATCGACCTTTTTCAACTCATTGTCAGCTTCAAATTTTCTGTTCCCCTCAATGAGACGATTAACCAGTTCTACCGTGAAGGGGGAAGCATAGATAGGGGCATCGTATTTGTGGGCCAACTTGCCCATTGCTCCAATATGGTCCAGATGGCCATGGGTGAGGACGATGGCCGATACGTCATCGGGATCCACTTGAGAATCATCCGGGATTCCCCCCACATCTACCAATTTCTCACGGCTCATTTCTCCAATATTATTTCCTAACCCGAGAACTTTCTCAAGCTTTATCCCCATATCTACTATAACTTTCTCGTCACCAAACGAAACGACCGTCATATTCTTTCCGACTTCTCCCATACCTCCAAGCGGAGTTATCTCTATAGACATCGTCTACCTCCCATATTGGTCCAAATCTATCCCCCTAGAAACGAACCATTCTCGGGTCTGGCCCGAGACTTTTAACTGAGCATCTTGTAGCTCACCAGCATTCTTGCAGCCGCATAAAAATGTTGCAACCCTTAGCTCCTGGACGAACTCCTCCAGCCAATCCACTACTGCTTCTTTGCCTTTTGCTGCAGCTCGGAATAGGGGGAGCCCTACACCCACAAAATCGGCTCCCAAAGCTATAGCTTTAGCAGCATCGAGGCCCGACCTTATTCCCCCACTCGAGATGACAGGTACATCTACGGTTTCTGAGACTTCCGCAGTTGACACAGAGGTTGGAATTCCCCAATCCCAAAATACATCTCCCAACTCGGTGCTCGATTTCTCCCTTATCGCTTCGACTCCGGCCCAGCTCGTGCCACCGGCCCCACTCACATCGATTGCTCTGGCTCCTGCCTCGACAAATTTGGAGGCCACGGAAGAATTAATCCCGGCTCCAGTTTCCTTTATATATAAAGGTTTTTCCAATTCGGATGTTATTTTCGAAATCCCTTTTAAAGCATCTTTAAAGTCGCCATGGCCTTCAGGTTGAATGGCTTCCTGTAAGGAATTGAAATGAATTCCCAATCCATCGGCCTCTATCATCTCAATAGTTTTTTTGGCTTCATCGATACCATACCCTCCATTTAATTGCATGGCCCCGAGGTTGCCAAATAGTAGAATATCTGGTGCCACGTCACGGACACGATAAGTTTCTTCCAGGTCAGGCACTTCGATTGCTGCCCTTTGACTTCCTACAGAAAAACCTACATTTAACTCCTGAGCAGCCTCCGCAAGTGCCTTATTTATTTCCTGACCCTCCTCATGACCACCAGTCATTGGGCAAATAATAATCGGGGCATCTAATCTCTTTCCAAAGAGGGTAGAACCAAGCTCGACCTCATCAAGATCTAATTCGGGGTAAGCCTGATGAATTAAATCGATTTCTTCAAATCCAGTGGTCTTGAATCGGGCTTCAACTTCCTCATTCAGGCATACCTTTATGTGGTCTAACTTTCTCTTAGATGTTTTATTCTCCTTCAATAAACTCACTCCCTAGTTATTTTCGTTCCTACTCTCTTATCGGTTAGGATTGCCTGCCTGAGATTTCCTGACTCTTTTAAATTAATTACCTGTGATTCTATTCCATCTTTTGCCAAATCTATCAAAACATCGACTTTATTCTTCATTCCACCTGTCTCGTCTCTTTCTGGACAAAAATCTACCTTAGAACCTATTTTCTCCCAGCTCTCAGGGGTGATCTCCGGTATTAACTCATACCTATCGTTTTTCTTCGGATCGGCCGTGCAAACACCATCAATATCTACGCCCATTATAACCCTCGACGCATCCAACTTCCGAGCGAGAAAGGATATAAGCTGATCTCCGGAGAGAATTGACATTCCGCGACTCAAATCGGGGACTACATCTCCATACAAAACTGGGGAAATACCCAGATCCAGAAGCTTTTTGATATTCTGGAGCTCCATCGAGACAATATCTCTATCTTCCACTATAGTGCAGGCCGAGGTTTGCATCTGTACTGCCGGATGTCCAGCGTTTAGAAGAGCTTCTACAACCTTAGAATTGAGTTCCTCCATGGCCATGTGGGTTTTTGAAAAGCCCATTAACTGCCTCTCTTCAGAATAGCCCGAACTAAGGTCATACTCGGACGCGAGAGGATGCCCGAAGGACCCTCCACCATGAATTAAGAAAAATTTTTTTTGTATAGAAGCGATTTCTTCGGCCACACGTTCCAGTACTTCTCCCCTCACTGAAAATTTCTTGTCTTTTTCAGTTATGGCGCTGCCACCAAGTTTTATAGCTAAAACTTCCATAGTCCATCCTCCAAGAAATCGGATAACTCATTTGAAAATAATTCCACCATAACCTACGGCATTCCTACCCGAAACTACGTCTTGCGATGTAGCGTACTTTAGGAGACTGCCACCTTCTACATTTTCTTCTATGGCGAAAATTGTCGCTTCAACCCCTGCCGGTCCACACATGGATATATCATTTTCATCGACAACCCTTGAGAGGCCACTAGCATTCAATTCAATTATCTCATCCACTGCTTTCTGGTCCTGTTCTTTTGCATATTCTCCAGCCGTCATTCCATCTGGCGGTAATTGACCGTAGTTTGGCCCACAGTGAGTAAAATCAGTGCTGGCAATTATTATCATATCTCTTCCCTCTGTGGCTCCTCGAAGAGCTTCTCCTAATTTTTTGGCCACTTCCAAGCTCTGGTTGGAAATGAGTATTGGAACAAAATCAAAATCAGTATCAAAATATTGCAAAAAGGGAATTTGAACTTCTATCGAATGTTCCGATGCATGCGCATCAGAGCTGACCTCTATCGGACCTCCCGTAATCTCATCTACGATATCCTGATTTACTCGAACATCACCAAACGGCATGCTGAAGGTCTCCTTTGTAACGGCCGCATCGGGTACTCCCCCCGCCGAGAATGGATCGGGATGTTTTGGTCCAATAATAACGAAGGTGTCAGGATAACCTTCCTCCGCAATTGCTCCATAAACATGGGCAGCTACAGGTCCAGAATACTCGTATCCTGCATGGGGAACCACCGCACCCCTAATCCGAGGACTTCCGCTACCTAAACTGGGAATTTCACCCGGACCCAACGAACTCGTAAAACATTCCTCAATCTTATCTTTGAGACTACTTTCTGAAGCCGGGTAAAATTGACCCGCTCTAGCTGGCGGCCTTACTTCAGGCATGAATTATTCCTCAGGAAATTGAGTTTTGAACTCATCAAGAGAGACATCCCAGCTTTCGTCCTCTTCAAGCTCTCCTCGCTCTCGAAGTACCTGCTTAGCTAGTAGCCAGTAAAGCAAGGCAAGTGCTTCTCTTCCTCGATTGTTCGCTGGAACGACCAAATCTATATTTCTGGTTTTGTTATCGGTATCACAAACTCCGATCACGGGGATTCCGATTTTAGAAGCTTCCCTGAGAGGTTGCTCATCTGCGACGGGATCAGTAATTAACAGTAACTCCGGTTCTCTATACCCTTCGTAAGAGGGATTAGTTAGGGTTCCAGGAATAAATCTACCGGCCCTAGTCTCCACATCAGTTACTTCACCAAATTTGGCAACGGGCCTTTGACCATATTGTCTAGCGGAAACGGCGTAGACGTCCTCGGGATCATACTTTGATATCAGCTTCGCAGCTGCCGCTATACGTTCATCAGCTTTTCGGACATCCAAAACGAAAAGTCCGTCCGATCGAACTCTATACACATAAGGTGCCATATCTCCTGTCTTCTGTCGAGTACCTATATGGACTCCACTGGCTAGATATTGCTCCATATCTATCAGAGGTTCTTTCAATTCTCCTGAAGTATCGAATTGTTCTATCTCTTCCGAAGCCATTATATCTCTCCCATCTTTTTCTTATCTCCTAATTTTTCCTCTATACGTATAAGTTCGTTGAGTTTGGCTATTCTCTCTCCGCCTACAACCCCCGTTTTAATGACGGGACAGCCAAATCCCACGGCCAGATGGGAGATGGTATCATCGGTGGTCTCACCGGATCTATGTGAAATCACGGGGACGCAGTCATTCTTCCTAGATAGATCCACAGCCTCCCGAGTAGCACTCAAAGTGCCTATCTGATTAGGTTTAATAAGTACAGCATTGGCCGCGTCAATTTCCATCCCCTTCTCAATTCTTTCAACATTCGTGACAAAAAGGTCGTCCCCACAAATAAGACAATCATCGGGCGCTTCCTCGGTTATTCTCGCAAAGGATTCATAATCTTCCTCCTGGATTGGATCCTCGACATAAATCAGGTCGTAAGACTCTATGAAATCCAACATTAGCTCGATCTGTTCCTCGGTATTCCGAAGTTCGCCGACTCTCTTATATTCATATTTTCCAGAGTCGGAATCGTAGAGGCTACTTGCTGCAACGTCCAGGCCGGGTCTAATTTCGAATCCCAATTCTTCCGAAACATTATCGCAGGCTCTCGAGACCAGTTCCAAAGCTTTTTCATCGGAAATATTAGGGGCCCAGGCCCCTTCATCACTCTTTCCGCCTGTGAATGATTCATCCTCCTCGCTGACGAGCTCTTCTACCCTTTGATGGACTCTTGCATTAGCAAAGGCTGCCTGTTGGAACCCTTCAGCGCCCACCGGAAGAACTAAGAATTCCTGGATGTCGGGAGCAGTAGTACCGGCATGCTCTCCACCACCAAGCACATTGCCCAGAGGATAGGGAAGTTTTAGCTCATTTTCCCTATTTATATTCAAATATAGGGGTTCATCCTCTATTTTAGCAGTAGCCTTCGCCACCGCCATAGAAAGAGCAACAGTTGCATTTCCTCCAATTTTGCCCAAGTTAGAGGTTCCATCTAAATCCCATAGCTTCTGATCTATGGCAGAAATATACGAAAATGAGAAGCTGGTAAGTTCAGATCGAACTTTATCAAGTTCCTCAATGGATGTTTCCACACTATTGCCAGGAAAGGCAACCACCTCATGTACTCCCCTACTGGCTCCGCTAGGAGCTGCAGCTCTCCCTTCGGCCACCTTTCCAGAACTATTCTGGACTTCCATATCAACTTCTATCGTGGGATTTCCACGGCTATCCAAAATTCTTCTAGCCTTATAATCTAAAATTTTCATATCCGGCATTTTTATCCCATTTTAGGAATAACCTACCATCCTTTAAAATTAGTTTCTTGACTTGGCTAGGAGTGACTTCCTCTCCCACCAAACACGGTTTGGAAGGAGCTTCCAGCCCCATTCGCACCCTTTCGGTCGGGTTAAGGTACTACCGAGCGGTCTATATCCATCACCGATGGACTTGTTTGCAGGTTGCCCACTCGCTAAAACCCGACTTGATGTACAGAGGTCGAGATTCGACACGGAGAGCTTGCGGGCCGAGCCACGACGGTCCTATCTTGAACCTCCCGAGGATTCATTCTCAAGAGAGCCTGTGCCCCGAAGCCCCGTCCTCGGGACTCGGCATGTCAGCTCAAGACACCTTCTTACACTGCCTTTCGGCTTTGAAGTTAAAAAAATGTGTCGGATTCATCACCCACCCAATCTTTGATTGGGAAGGTGTCTTCTCCGACAAAAGAGATAAAA
>CAYNPN010000009.1:0-42174 GCA_964399085.1 Hadarchaeota archaeon (SeqCode)
GCTTTTTGGGAGGGGGCAGTGAAACTAAACGCCGATCCATCACCCACCCAATCCACGATTGGGAAGGTGTCTTCTCGGCAAAAGAAGATAATTTATCTGAAGTTAAGAGAGGAAAAGACCTATAGGAAGAGTATAAAGCTGGTCATGGAAATACGCGAATTCGCAAAAGTATTGAATCTGGAGTAAGTCTCCGTTCCATCGACATTTTGCGAAGCTTTCGAAAGGTCGAAGTCCTCGATTTGGAAAGTCCATCTTTTTCCCTTACTGACTTTTTTCAATCTGATTCGTTGTTAGGATCTGTTTCTAAGGAATCGAATCTAAACACTCTTCCCAACAATAAAAGAATGAATTTCCACATCAAACAGTTCAAAAAAATTTTTTGAAGCACGCTGGAAAAATTCTAGTAACTGGAAAGCACATCAATTTCAATAAAAAGCACGATTCTTAGATCGGGCCATAGGTATTGGAGAAATCGCCCAATTTCGTCGAAATCATTCTGGGAGAAAGAAGATACGACGAAAAGTAAGCCGGAGCAGGTACTGCGTATACGAGTCACACCTACCATCAAATGTCGAAGTTCAAACTTATTCAAAAAAGCTTGGAATGTGAGCATGATTGAATAAATTTAAAAACAGCGAAGTCAGAAAGGGTGTCCGAAGTCGGTTATGCTGAAAAATACGGAAGCTATGTCTTTTCAAGAAAATAGTACAAACAGTTTCGGGAAGTCATCTTAAAATACGCCGTCTACGACAACGACAGGAGAGTTCAACTCTGAAAAAAGATAGACCACAACTAAATCTTCGACTGAACCAGATATACAATCAGTGGAACCTACACATAAATAAAATATATATTTTCGCCGGATTCCTCTAACCAATTTTTCATAATTAATTTCTACTCAAAGAAAAACGAGAAACAAAAAAATCCAAAAAAAATAAAAAATGAAGAAATTTGGACAGCCAGAGTATTCCGGAATAGCATTTTACTGAAGATAGTACCGTTCTGTTATTTTTGTTCTTCTCTGGTGATTTAGGGCCAGTAAATCCACGTAGAGTTTGAGATAGAATTTTCAGTAGCAGTGTTTTATAGCAGTTTTTTTTGATATTTACATATATATGTGGAATTATCTAGAGTAGATAGTCCTGATATTCTTCCATAAGCTCTTGCTTATCAAACTTCCCGACGCTTGTCTTTGGTATTTCTTCTACGAAAATGACATCATCGGGGAACCAGAAATCTGGAAATTCGTAATTTTCTTCTAGATGTTCAATTATATCTTCCTTTTCTACCTTTTCCGATTTTGTTGCTACTGCTAAGGGCCTTTCATCCCACTTCTCGTGAGGTACTCGGAACACCACTGCTTCGGAAATAGAGGGATGTTCCATGATAGCATTTTCCAACGGCACTGTAGCTATCCATTCGCCCCCACTTTTAACCATATCATCTTTTCTATCTTGTAGTGTGAGGTATCCATCTTCGTCTACTGTCACCACATCTCCAGTGTAGAACCATCCTTCTTCATCCAGAGCCTCTTCGGTCTCTTCCGGGAGATTATAATATCCCTCAAACGGAACAAAACCTTTTTTCACTAATTCTCCCATTTCCTCATCGTTCCACTCTACTTCCTCTCCTTCTTCATTCAGTACCTTAATCTCAGTTCCTGGCAGGGCGATTCCCTGTTTGCTCCAATATTTTATTTTCTCTTCATCAGGAATATTTTGGAGTTTAGGCTTAAGATAGCCGGCGATTCCTGTCGCACTATGTGTCTCGGCCTCTCCCATAGCGTTTAATACTCGAACCTCGTATTCTTCCCACCATCGTCTTATTAAGTCAGGATCGGGTGGTGCACCTCCGCAAAGAATCAGACGTAGGCTACTCAGATCTTTATTGTTTTTTATTCCATAGTCTATCAAATCCCTAGCTATTGTCGGGACAGAATTTGTTAGAGTAACATCTTCTTTTTCTATTAACTCCGCCCATTCGGGTGCTCCTCCCGTACTCGGAAAAATTTGTTCGGATCCACAAAAAGCTCCCGCATAGGGAAAGCCCCACGAATAGTTATGAAACATTGGAGTAATGGGCATTATTGTATCCTCCACACTTATAGAATATATATCCGCGTGGCCTAGTAATGCAGCTTGCAAAACGGTGGTCCTATGGGTGTAGTGTATACCTTTAGGCCTGCCTGTGGTGCCCGTC
The DNA here is from genome assembly GCA_964399085.1 of Hadarchaeota archaeon (SeqCode). Lineage (GTDB taxonomy): Archaea > Hadarchaeota > Hadarchaeia > Hadarchaeales > JAGGTB01 > CAYLJV01. The sequence continues at coordinate 2,200 of CAYNPN010000009.1, forward strand.
GTGTAGTTTAGCGCAGCATTATCCGTTTCGCTAAGTTCCGGGAAATCAAAATCGGTTGAAGCCTCCTCCATCAGGTCTTCATAATTTAAAACGTTCTCGAGAGTGGTCTCAGGTGTTTCTTCGCTTAGTACCACGAAATTTTCGACATTTAATTCATCCTCGACTTTCTCTAGCTGAGGTATGAATAAAGGGTTTGTAAATAGTACTTTGTCATTCGCCTCATTTATGCAGAGAGAAAGCTCGTTTGGACCAAACCTTTGATTGATCGTATGCATTATTGCTCCGCACATAGGTATCCCGAAATACAATTCAAAAAATCTGTGAGTATTAATATCCATCGCCCCTAAATGATCCCCTTTTTCCACGCCTAAATTTTCCAGGACATTTCCTAGCTGATTAACTCTTCTATCATGTTCTTGGTAGGTATACTCGAAGAGCCCATTTTCTGTAAGAGTCTTAATTTCTCTATCAGGAAAGTTTCGCAGAGTCATTCTCCGGATTTTATCTATTGTTAATTCATACATCTTCCTCACCTTTTTTTATTCCTCGATTAGGCCTTCTCTAATTTTAAGGTCTCTTCTAGAAACCTTCATTGTTGCTGTTTTGGGTATTTCATCTATGAATTCTATTTCCCTTGGATATTCGTGCTTTGCCAGCCTCTCTTTCACGTGAGCCATCAGTTCTTTTTTTAGGTCCTCGGTAGGTTCGGAATCTTCCTTTATAGACACGAAAGCCTTTGGAACCTCTCCTGCTTCTTCATCTGGGATTCCTATAACACCAGCTTCCACTACAGCCTCGTGCTCGGAAAGGGAATCCTCTATCTCTCCAGGCCCCATCCGGTATCCACGGGTTATTATCACATCGTCTTTTCGGGATACGAACTCAAAAGAACCGTCCTCTTTTCGAATTGCTATATCTTCAGACAACATCCAGTCTCCTCTAAACTTGTTCTTTGTTTGCTCAGGTTTGTTCCAGTACTCTACAAAGGTTTGAGGAGTTCTTTTAAATACGAGTTCACCTTTCTCTCCCGGAGGAAGAGTGTTTCCATCATCGTCCTGGATTTCGGCATACGTCCCAATAGGCGGCTTTCCCAAATTATTCCTATATTCGAAAAGTTTCGGACATTCCACTGATAATATATTCATTTCAGTCTGACCGTAACCTGTAATGCTAGCTTCAAGGTTGGGGAACACCTCATTAGTCCACTCAACTAGTGAGTCCTCAATTTCTGCTCCTCCCGATTGTGCTATACGAACTGAGGATAAATCGTACCTTTCGGATGGATTTTCAACCATTTTCATAGCTCTTCTTGCAGCAGGTACTAAGTATAGGGAAGTTAACCCCCAATCTTCTATCTGCCTAAAGGCTCTTTCAGGATCAAAAATTCCCACTCTACCGTCTGTCATGATGGGCTTTCCAAAAGAAGCCACAATAGCAGGGTAGGGAATTGACCCTATCCATGCCCATTCGACGGGACAGTAAAAGACATCGTCAGGTTTAGGATTGAGGTTCACACCAAATTCTAATATTCCTGGGATATAAGCATACCAAGTTGCGTGATCATGCAAAACACCTTTAGGTTTACCAGTTGTTCCACTAGTGTATATGATGGCTGAAGGATCGCTTGGTTCTGTCTCTACCATACTAAACCTTTTAGACTCTTCATTTAGAGCATCTTCAAAATATTTCTCATTTTCCTTGAGTTCAATATCATCCCCCACAACTAAGATTTCCTCTAAAGATTCGATATTTTCGGTTTTTCGCAAGTTTTCCAGAGCTTGTTCGTGATAAATAGCTATTTTTGTGTTACTGTCCTTCAGTCTATATTCAATAGCGGAAGGCCCAAATAATTTAGTTAATGGAACGACCACACAGCCCAGCTTCCATGCGCCAGCGAATAAGGCCATGACTTCCGGCCCCTGGGGCAACGAATATGCAATTCGATCGCCTTTCTGTAATCCTTTATTTTTAAGATAATTAGCAAACCGATTGCTAAGTCTCTCCAATTCCCAATAGGTGAATTTACTCCTTTCTCCTTCCGGATTTTCGTGGAAAATTGCCACCTTTCCTTTGTCATGTCTTGCATGCTGGGTAACTATTTTTTCGCTCATATTTAGCTTCTCTGGGATTACTTTATCCCATTCAAACCATTCGTTAGCCTCTTCAAGGCTTTCCCAATCTTTTTTGTATAATTGGTCCAATGGCGGATCAATCACATAACCAGTATCAGGATCAATATTGTAGTCGGCCAAAAAAATTTCACCTCCTTAAGCATAAGGCTTTTTCTTTCTTAGCTATTAAGTATTATCTCTTCTTCTCGTATTGTGTAAATCTTCATGAAAATCATTATCTCTAGTTTTGTCCGGATTTTCACACGGTGTTTTTCCGTTCCCATACATTTCCGTCATCAAGCTATACACTAGGAACTTCTCCTTCACCTCCTGAATCATGCACCCGGGGCTGGCGGCTCTCACGATTTTCCCGAAGCAACGCTTGACCGCGGAGAAGAACCCTCGACCGATCTCCGCTTTCCGTAATCTTTCCTTTCCTTACAATCTTCTTATCTTAACTCAGAAAGTCCATCGCGGCTTCACTCCTCGGAGAAACCCTTTCCCTCTCCATCTCCTGGTCCCGCCGATGACCTTGGGCTCCAGTCGATTCTCAATTCCCTTCAACTTTTCTCCGGTCATAGGGTGGGATTTGCACCTGAGGTTCAATGCCCACAAAAATATTCGATTCGGTTTTTGCCGAAAAGGGTACATTTGTAAGATTTTTACTGACCTCTACCGTGCAGGGACCGTCAGGATAACGATGGTTCGGGGTTTCGCCGGAAAAATCGCCACTCTCTCAGGTATATTTACGGCTATTTTTAGAGTTTTTAATAATTTGAGTGTTATTTTTTGAATGGAGTTTTTATGATTGATAATGAGAGAATTGAAGCTTTGAATGATAAAGAGGAGGTTGATGGTGATTACGTTGTCTACTGGATGCAAAGATCTCAAAGGGAAGAATATAACCATGCGCTGGAATTTGCGATTCAGAAGGGCAATGAACTTGAATTACCCGTTATTGTTTACTTCGGGATTACTGACGATTTCCCGGGAGCTAACGAAAGACATTATCATTTCATGTTAGAGGGCTTGCAGGAGACCGAAAAATCGTTGAGCCAGAGAAATATTCAAACGGTGATAAGGAAAGAATCCCCAGAGCAAGGTATTTTGGAAATAGCGGAGGATGCCGCTCTCACCATTGTAGATAAAGGGTATTTGAAAGTATCGAGGCTTTGGAGGGAAAAAGTTGCGCGAAAGATTGATTGTCCTTTGATTGAAGTGGAAACGGATGTTATCGTTCCTGTCGAAGAAGTAACGGATAAAGAGGAATATGCTGCTAGGACTATTAGACCTAAAATCAACGATGAATTAGATAAGTTTCTAAAACCTGTTAAAAAGCGAAAAGTGGAGAATAGTTCTCTCGATTATTCCTTCGAATCAATCAGTTTACAGGATATAGATAAGATAATTTCTGAACTTGACATAAATCACGAGGTCGAACCGTCCGATTATTACTCCGGAGGTTCGAGCGAAGCGAAAAAATTGTTGAAAACATTTGTCGATGAAAAGTTGGAAGGATATTCGAATTATTCAAACGATCCAAGTGAGGACTATATCTCACATCTCAGTCCCTATCTCCACTTTGGACAAATCTCCCCTCTCTACATAGCTTTGAAAATATCGGAAAAGAGTGGCGAAGGAGCGGAGGAATATCTCGAGCAATTGATAATAAGAAGAGAACTCGCCATAAACTTCACGCACTTCAATCCGGAGTATGATGATCTAACCTGTATACCCGATTGGGCAAAAGAAACTTTGGAAGAACACAAGAATGACAAAAGAGAATACGTCTATTCCTCGGAAGAATTCGAAAAGGCGAAAACTCACGATCCTTATTGGAACGCCGCTCAACTAGAGATGATTGAAACTGGAAAAATGCATGGGTACATGAGGATGTATTGGGGAAAAAAGATTCTCGAATGGAGTGAAACACCTGAAAAAGCCTACGAAATCGCTCTAAACTTAAATAATAAGTACGAGTTAGACGGTCGAGACCCAAACGGGTATGCCGGAGTGGCTTGGTGTTTCGGGAATCATGATCAAGGTTGGAAAGAAAGACCAATTTACGGAAAGGTTCGATACATGAGTTCGTCAGGTTTAGAGAGAAAATTCAATATTGGCAAATATGTCGAGAAAATAGAAAAAATCTCGAAGCAAAGTATCAAAGAGGAATAATAACGGAAAGACCTGCTCGTATTCTAAGAAAGTTAACATTGGATATCTTGCCGATCGATGGTGAGAAAATAGGGAAAACGTCAATCGGAGGTATCCTCTAGAATCCCGTGCCTTTTCAAACGTTCCTTGACGTGGGGATAGAGCTTCAACTTCTCAAGCTCCAGGCCCCGCGCAAGACCCAGGTCGATTTCCACCAATTTCTTTCTCAGCTCCCTCTCCGAATCTTGGTCCAGGAAGTCCCTTATCACGGCCGCTCGGCAGGGACAACCGCTGTCGTGGAGGTTCTCCAGGGCCTTCAGCTGCAGGTCGAAACCCTCCTCTTCCGACCCGGTGAGTTTTTGAAAGTGTTCCTTGTTCGCTCCCTTGAGCGAAACCCGGACCAATAGGTCTTCGAATCGCGACAGCTCCTCGGCGAAGGAGGGATCGGCGCCTATCAGGATCCCGTTGGTTTCCAATATGAACCGGAGACCGGAACCATCGATCTCCTCGAGGACCGACAGCAGGTGATCCCTCCCCAGCGTCGGCTCATTTCCCGAAATCCTGGCCTTGTCGTAGCCTTTTTCCCGGGCGATATCCGCCAGCTTCCCCGCGACCTTCGATGGAGAGTAGAAGCTCCCCGCTTCCTCCGGGTTCATCCTCGGCTTCTCGCTCCAGCAAAACCTGCACATCAGATTACAGCCGACGCAGTCGGCGGTCGCGATCCCCCCGTAAAATTTCGTGCCCCTGAAGCGGTAGTATTTCCGCTCCTCTCCCCGGACCACCTTTTCCTCGATTTCCTCGCTCAATTCCATCGGATCATAGGGCATGGATAATCCTCGTGCAGATACTCTATAATTTCTATTTCTTGTACGCGTCTTTTCTATGAAGGATTGAAAGGAACCTGATTTCGTCGCCAAGGATGTCGAAAAAAGCCCTGTAGTATCCAATCCTTAGCCTCCAGACTCGCTTCTCTGCAATGTATTTCGTGTTTCCATGTTGTCTTGGGTCCACGGAGTATTCGTTGACCTGTTTTTCAAACTCTTTGAGCTTTTTCAATACTCTCTTCTTTGTTTCCTCCGGTAACTCTCCAAAAGCTTCGTCAAACTTGAGAGTTCGGGTCAGCTCAAAAGAGCTCGTCAAGCGGTTCGCCCTCTTGCTTCCTTGCTTCTTCTATGTCTTGTTTCGCCTTCTTGGAGAGTTCGGCATTTTCTACTTTCCGGAGGAGGGACCTAAGAAACTCTCCTCTCGAAGTAAAACGCCCCGACTCCACAGCCTTATCGATCTGCTCTATTTGTTCCTTTGTCGCCTTGAAGCTCACGTTCTTGGTCTCGGACATTCTTAACCAGCTCCAAGTATTCTATACGATACTTTAGTAATAAAGATTTTACTGTTCCTATTTTTGTGTATTTTGTTCGGGAGGAAGGGTTAGCTTTACTCGCCTTTAAACTCATGTCTCGATAAACCACGGGTCGTACGCTCTCTGATGCTTCACCCCGAATTTCGGGAAATCTTAAGCTTTTTAAGATATCTTAAGTAGCTTAAGACGATATAGAAAAATTCATCTTTTTAGCAATTTCACTGATCTTCTACTCTCAAAATCACGACTTTCGTTTCTTCAACCCGAATTTTTGCCAGGTGAAGCCCCGACCGTCGAAATCCGAAAGCAATTCCTCGAATTTTCTTGCATATTTTTCCTTTACGAGATAAACGGAGGCGCCTATTTTCTTGCAACCTCCGTCAGGGATATCGGAAATCAGTCGTTTCAACTTCTTGTAGAACCACCGCCTTCCCTCGACGTTTTTTCCGATCTCCCAAGTGAAAAGAGTTTCAAAATTTGGTTCGGTGCACACGTGTGAAGTGCACTTGCTGTCTAATTTCAAACTTTCATACGTGTGAACCGCTCCACTTAGTTTGTCTCGATAATGAATCGTGTCTCCTACCTATCTTGAGAGTTAAGACAAGTTCAGAATGAAGAGAGAATGATATTCACACGTGTGAAGTCAGACGATACGCTAACGTCCTTTTCAAAAATGTAAAAGAGCTAAATAATTACGGAAAATCAAACTCAAAAAATATGAAAAATTCCGATAATCACAAATGCAAGTTTGGAAGTTGAACAATAATTAGAACATTCTTTCTTCAGAATATAGAGGGGTGAACAGTCAGCTCTCTATCTTCGTTAATCTCGTAGGTTTCGGTCGTCTTCTTATCCCCCGTGTCGACGACGATGGTATTTCGACCTGCCAGAACCCTTGCGTAGAACATGCCATCCGAATCGGTTTTACCTTCCTTCGTAAATATCCCGAAATCGTCCTGTATATTCACCTTTGCGTTTGAAATCCCACTCAAGCTAATCCAGGGCTTTACTCTGACTTCAACTTCGTAAAATTCGCCGGTCTCTTTCAAAACCTCCCTAAAAACGCCCTCGTTATCGGTTCTTTCCTCTATCTCAGCAACGAGTTCATTCAAATTATCGAGAAAAGTATTCCATCCGTGACCGTTGATGTCCGTATTTTTTCTCTGAACATCCCAGTAAACTTCAGATGCTAACCTCTCAAGTATTATTTTGGTAACTTCTCTATCACATTCATGTCTTCCAAATTCTTCTACAATGAAATCTCTCCAATTTTCCAAAGATTTGACTGGTGAAGGATAACTGCGTTTAGATTTTTTACTCTGGAATTTTTTCAAGCCACCAGTATTAACCGTTTCCACGATGCTATCCATACGGTCTGAATCCCTCAACTCATTTTTTATGCTAATCAGATGATGATTTGCAATTCTAGTGGCTAAATCATGTCCGGTAAAAGCATCCTCCTTCGTCTCTGGCTCAACGCATTCAGATTCGGAAGAGGAATCGACATCGCTCTCACCGCTCGAAAATACCTCTATCCTGTTTGAACTCCCTAGAAGCCTATCCAAAGCCCTTCCAACCTCCTGGGTTCTTTCCTTTTCTTTCCTCATTTTATGGCTCACGTATTCGGGACAAGGATGCCCTCCACTCTCTTTGATTCGGTCTGTAAATCCCGTTCCAGTCCATGGTTTTTGATTGGGTTTTCTGGGCTCGAAATGCTCCGAGCAAAAAGTTTCTCCACACAACTCACATCGGTCTAGTTCCTCGCTCTCAACGCTGCAGAGGTGGTAGGAGCAGATGTTTTCTGCTTCTTTTGATTTTATTTCTTCCTTAGTGTAGCTATCTGCAACCAAATCTATCAATTCGGACTTTCGCATATTGGAATATCCGGACAAATCCTTCTCTCTCGCCAACTCTTTGAGATCTTCCACCGTTTTATCCTCCAGAAGATCAGCGAGGGAGGGAGTCTCGCTCTCCTTACTATCGATGGATTTCTTCCTTTGGGGGCGAATCCAAGCCACCCCCGACGGTGGTCTCCAGGTGCGGACCTTGAGCGCGGTCTCGGCATCGGCATGTGTGGAGCCATGCTTCTTCGAAACCAAATGTGCAACTTCGTGTGCGGCTACTTCCTTGATCCTATCGAAGTTCATCTGAGATAATTTCCTTTCCCAAACGCAGATTACCCCTTTCTCGACGTGTATGTGTGCTGCCTCGTCACCGGTTGACATCGGACACGGTTCCTCGGTAATGGAAACGGCGATGGGGTAGGGAACTCCCAATTCCTCGGCACAATCCTTCACCGACTTTCTCAGGAGCTCCTTCTTCCTCTCCAGAAGGTCAGATCGGAAATCGTCCACATCATCCGGCAAAATCGCCTTCCCCCGACCAAATTCACTATCCGGCCGTCGAATTATTAATTCTTCGAAAAGGTAGGATGTCGAGTATTAAGCCTTTTAAAATATCTTAATCTGCTTAATACGAAGTAGAAAATCGAAGATTAAACCCCTCATGTAATACCTATATTGGATTGAGAAGAAGTAAGATATTACATAAGATCTTTTCTTGAAAAAAATCAAATTACTAATGTTATGAATGCCTGAAGTACCCTCCGATTTCGAAGGTTTCGTCTACGAGCCCTCTAGGGAGCAGGAAGTGATAGCCATATTTTTCAGAATCCTTCCCAAACTGAATCTTTCGCTGGCTGTAGACGAGGTAAGAGGATCCTTTCCCGACTGCATTGGATGGAAAAGAACCGAAGACGGTTTCGAAGAGTTCGATATCGAATTTGAACTCTTTAGTAGCAACTTTTTAAATCATGGGCACAACGAAGAAAAGTGCGATCTGATCGTATGCTGGGAGGACGACTGGCCCGGCAGCCCAGTCGAGGTCTTGGAACTTAAGAAAATTCTGGAGGAATTCGAGGATGAATTCGTTTTTTCGGACGAACCCAAGTTTACGCACGGAGTCTGGACTAAAGAAGAGTTCCTGAACAAGGTCAAGGATAGCTATCCGGAAATTTCCGATATCCAAGAAAAATTGTTTGAGGCATTTGAGGAGAGTGATAAGGTCAGAATATCCATGGGGGAGGGAGACCATTTCGGGACATATAGCATCTACCTTCCATCTACAGATCACGAAGTCAGGATGGGTGTGAGGGAGGACGGAGGGATCAATCTCGGGTTTAAGGAATTCTCGGAAGAATGTAGGAGGAGGCTGGCAGAAGCATTCAGGGAGGAGCTCGGTATCGAGATTAATCCCGAGAAGAAGTGGATCCGGGCGCTTTGGTTAGAAGGGGACCTGGACAAGGAAGAATTGGATAAGTTCCTGAATATACTTCTTGAGAAGGATTTTACACATAACGATTAGCTGAATCTGAAAAACCTGAATAAATATCTAAATCGTATTTTAATCTCTAATCTAATTGAAATAGAAGTTGGACTGAACAATCACTAAAAAACCAATACTTTCACTATTAATTATGTATGCCGACCTACTCGAATTCTAGATTAAACAAGTTCGAGGAATGTCCCTGAGCCTACAAGTTCAATGCTTTGGGAGAGGTCCCGGTTAAGTGTAGGCGAGGGGAGAATTCTTCATGCCGATCAATAAAGCAGGACCAATATAATCATTTATATTTTCTAAACAAGAAGATTAGTTTGAACCATGGTTAAAATGGATCTTCACATTTTTCCTACTCCGTTATTGAGAGCGAATAGAGGTTTAATTTCCATTGAGTGAGAGTATAGAACTAACCCCGGGACAGAAGGAAGCCGTGCAACATGGCAAGGGTCCGGGCCTTGTTGTGGCCGGGCCTGGTTCCGGAAAGACTCTTGTCATAACGAAGAGGGTCGAGCACCTGATAGATGAAAGGGATGTTGATCCCGAGAAAATAATCGTCACCACCTTTACGGAGAAGGCCTCTAACGAGCTAAAGGTCCGGCTTTCGGAGTCTATAGGTATCGAGGCCGCAAAGGTACATATATCGACCATCCATTCTCTCTGCAAAGGGTTGTTGGAAGAGTATTTCGCCGAACACGAAATGGGCGCCGACATCGATGTTTTGGACCAGGAGTCGAGGGAGATGCTCCTTCAGAACAACAAGTTTGACCTTGGTATCTATTATTACGTCAAGGGTGGAAGAATGAAGAAGCTCAAGGGAGGTAAAGTAGGGAAATTTGGAAAGTTTTACGATTTTCTTACTAGAAACAATGTCGACACTGACGAACTCAGAAAGAAATTGGAGAAACGAGGGGAGCTCACGGAAGAGAACGAGAGGGTTATCAGGAGCTACGAGAAATACCTGGGTTTGCTCAAGGAAGAAAACAAGCTGGACTTTGCACATCTACAGCTTGAGTTTTACAGGCTTCTAAAGGAGAACAGAGAAGTTTTGGAAAATGTTCGGGAAAGGTTCGAGTACATCCTTGTGGACGAGTACCAGGATACCAGTCCACTTCAGGATAAAATCTTCAGAATGCTTGCTAAACCGCAGAACAATATATTTGTAGTAGGGGATATGAATCAGAGTATCTACGGATTCAGGGGGGCCAGTTTAATGAACTTCAAATATTTCGATGATCACTACGAGGATACCGAAGAATACTACTTGAACGTTAATTTTAGATCTACGGAACATATAGTGGAACTCTCTAATGAGTTCTTCAGCGAAAGGATCGAGGAAGAACTGGAGGCGAGGAGAAGGAAAGGGGAGACAAGCAGGTTACTGGTGGGAGAAACTGCAAATTCCGTGGCCGAGAAGACGGTGGATCTCATAGATGAGATGAAAGATAAGGGAATCATAAGCAAGTACGGGGATGTAGCGCTTTTGTTTAGGACCTGGTATCATGCGGAGGACTACATTTCACATCTCGATAAGAAGGGAATTCCCTACGTTACTTTCGGTGGAGGTAGGTTTTTAGAAAGGGAGGGGATAACCTCAACGATATATCTACTTTCCTATGTCACGCAGAAGCTTTCCCTCGGGGATAAATTCAAGAGATGGGGGTGGTGGGACTTGAATTCTTTCAAGAGCGAGGTATTGGGCTTTTCCAAAGCCACGAAGAAGACCCTCGACAGTTTAGATCCCGACCTCGACATATTCGACTTCAAAGAATATGAAAGTCTTAAGGAGGCGGGGTTTTCTGACGAGGGGGACATGGAAAAAATAATCAGGCTTAATGAGCTTAGAGACAAGTTCGAAGAGGATCCTGAAAGCTATTCCCTCCTTGAGCTATTTTACGAAATTTTAAAGATTACAGGGTATCTCAATCGTCTTCTGAGGGATGAGAGTCAGGAGAGCGAGGAAAAGATATACAATCTGGCTAGATTGAGTAGAACAATATCGACTCACGAGGATTTAGGAAATAAAATCGAAGACTTTTTCTGGTTCATCTATCAATCTGCGGATGATTTAGATGAAGAGATCCTGGAAAACGAGAATACTGTGAAGGTAATGACGGTTCATAAATCCAAGGGGTTGGAGTTTCCCGTCGTTTTCCTGTGTTCACTCATCGAGGGAAGGTTTCCGAAGAATTTCAAGGATTCGGGCCACTTGGTCCCAATTCCTAGGGGATTTTACATGAGCGAGGAGGAGTTCGAAAGAGGTGAAGAGGCTCACTACGAGGAAGAGAGACGGATTTTCTACGTCGGCATGACGAGAGCTCAAGAAAATCTCATCTTTACCACCTCCGAGAAGATCAAGACGCAGGAGGCGGAGAGGTCAAGATTTCTCGAAAATATAGAGGATTACATTTCAGAACAGGAGGAAGTGAAAGAACCAATCGAAAAAAGATATAGAGTGGTGGAGGAAATCCCCCGCCTGAACTATTCAGCAATAAATACGTATATAGACTGCCCCTGTAGATATAGTTTAGTATACGACTACGGTTTTGATACGCCAGCGATATTCATGCAGGATGTAGGAACCTTTGTCCATAATACTCTGCAAAGAATTCATAATGAAATGAAGAACGGCAATGAGCTTAGCGAGGGGGACATTGAAGAACTCGTGGAGCAGTACTGGATTCCAGTTTACAGAGGGGATGAAAAGGACGAAAACTTCAAACAGGACTATTTAAACAAGATCAAGGATTACTACGAAACTGCCACAGACTTCTACGAAGATATAATTTCTATCGAAGAACCCTTCAGCTACGTGGATGAAAATATGGTTGTAGACGGCAGAGTGGATCTAATCTGTAGAGATAAAGACGGAAACGTCGACATTATCGACTTTAAGGCAAGAAAATCCGAAGGAATTGAAGAAACTAACGTCGATAAACAACTAAAGATATATAATTACTGCCTACGAGAGGAATACAATATTGAGAAATTGATAGCATACACCATTATGGACAACACCAAAACCGAGTTTGAGACCGAAAAAGAGAGCGTGAAAGAATTTTTGAATGAGATGACTGAGATGATGGATGAGGAAAAATTTGAGAGAAACCCGGGCGCATTCTGCGATAAATGCGAATTTGGTTTTTGCTGTGGTGATGTCGCTTGAAAGAAGACTATAAAGGGTATTACCATTTTCTGAAGGAAGAGATAAATCGATTTAGAGGGGAGTTCGACGATTTTATTCTACACATCCCTAATTTCTTCAGGCTACTAAGCAATATTCTGAACGAAGACATCGATAGCGAAGACAGGAAAAAGGTAAATTGCGCTCTAGGATATTTCGTAGCCCCTAGGGATGTGATTCCCGAAGAAATATACGGCCCACTCGGTTACATAGATGACATATTTCTATGCTGCCATGTGCTGAAAGATCTGAAAGAAAAATACGGATCTGAACTTCTAAAGTCATGCTGGGAAGCCGATGAAGATATTGAGAAAGTTTTAGAATATTCCTATGAAAAGAGTAAAGAAGAGATAGAGGAAAGAGGAATAAAAGACGAGATCTTGAAATATTCGGGTCTGAAAAGCTGATTAATCTCCATATATACTTGACAAGGCTGTCGATTTAAGATAAACTGGAAAATTACCTTGAGAAAATTATTACCCCTACTTTCTTCATATATTTTAGAGAAAGATAACCTGCAATCAGCGTTAACCCAATTCCAATCATAAAGATAAATATTAGAAAGCTATTGAGAGCAACTAATCCAAAATTCTGGTAGATGCCGTAGTATATAATATGAAGGGGATCGATGAAGGCTAATGCCGCAAAATACCCTCTGGTTTGAAGGGATATGAAAGCACTCCAAGTGAAGAGCAATCCAAAAGCCGCCATAATGATTGAGAGTAAGAAAGCTCCAAACTGCCTAGCGGTATTGTATAGTCCAATTTTCGAAACCTTCTTGAAGGTTTTATAATCAATATATACCGCTGAAAAGAAGGCAAGAGGATATAATAGATATTTTAAGAAAGATTGAGCAAAATTCGATACCAACCAAACTACAACTCCAATAAAAATCAATAATATCAGCCAGGGGACTGCGAAATTCTTTACCTTGTCAATCAAAGACTTTTGCCTACCTCTACTCGGGCTATTTCTTCTCATATACAAGCCCATAGGGATAAACACGAGCAAAAATCCACTAAACCACCATTGGGGCCAGGAATTTTCAAAAATCAGAGAAGCTGATTCTGCTTCGAGAAACATTATTGAGGAAAACCAAAAAATAAGCGTTAAAACATAGAAAATTTCCATGTACTTTGCTACTCTTCGCGCGGTTGAATCCCAGTAGCTTCTTCCATGCTTAGAGAGAATTTTACTTCCAATCCAGCAGAGGAAGAACAAAACAAAACCGCTTACAGATAACCAAGCTCCGTTTTCCCAGGCGGAAGCAGGATTCGAAAAGAAGTCTGCCAATCCATTAAAAGCCGCTGACAAAATCGAGGGAGGAATAACATAGGAGGTCGCTTCAATAAATTGCTTGGGCAATGAATTAACTATATTAACAAACCCGAAAAAGGAAATCCAAGCAATCAAGCATCCCAAGACGAAAAGAATGCCGCCCAAGTATTTCAAAATCTTTAAAAACCTTTTTTCCATTCCGCTCCAACCAATTGAAAAATTTATGCCACTCGATCCTTCATGATCCTGTTTGGGATTCCTTTGACTTTCCTCGCTTTTCGTTTCTTGAGATTCGAACGGTGAAGATAAATTTTGGATAATTGATTCCTTTTTCTTACTTATCCAGGATTTCTTCTTTTCGTGAGATGCAACTGAAGGGCCTGAACGGCTCTTCCATGAGGCTAGGCCAGGACATCCATGATTTGGTGGCAATCGATGTTTACTACAAAAATCTCCATCACAATAATTACATGAGAAGGAATTTTCTATTTCTTTCCCACACTGATCGCAGGTCGCCATCCTCCAACCAAACCAAATATTCGACTGTTAAATTATTAATTCTTCGAAAGGGGCAATTAATTCGAGAACAGACTGGTCCATAATGAGGAATTCAAAAGGGAAGCCAACTACTGGCTTTTTCTTCTATTTTAGATAGCAAATCACGGAGCGAAATGGGTCTATAGTCCAAGAGTTCGGCCCCTACGTTAATCGTCTTTTTATCTTCGTTTACTAGGGGGTAGTTATCGAGGTCATTATTATGCTTATGTCCATGAATTGCCCATCCATCCCACCAGCTGGGTATATAATCCGGTCCGTGAGTTAGCAGGAATTTTCCATCATCGTGGTGTAATATCAACCTTTCGAGAAACTCCCTCCGAGTTTCATCGTGGTTTCCTTTGATCACCACGATATTACCGTTCAGCTTATCGAGCCAATAATCGGTTATTCTGCCCCCTCGACCAAACGTCAAATCGCCCAAGAAATAGACGACATCATTTTCATCGACGGCCTCATTCCACCTTTTTAAGATGGTATCGTTCATTTCGCTGATTTTGTCAAAGGGTCTGTCGCAATATCTTATTATGTTGTAGTGGTCCAGGTGCAGGTCACCAATGAAGAAAACCCTTTCCTCCAAGTTCTCTGAAGGCGTGGAGGCAGTATCGTCGGTTGGCACCTCACCCACCCTTGCCTCTTCCGTGAAAACCAGATTCTCCTTCCGATATTTTTCCATCGCCTCGAAGGATTCAGAAAGCAAATCGTCGTCCTTTCCTTCACTTCTCGTCAAAGTCCTGTCTAAGAAGAAATCATATTCCCTCAGGATTTTGCGGTTCTTCAAGAGAGTTGCTCTCATCGCCAGATGCCTAAATTCCAATTCCTTCCTTCCGGCGACATGCCCGAAAATTTTCCCCAGTTTCTTCTGATCCGGAGCCCTCTCGATCGAGCAATGATACTGAAACTCTCCCTTATCCGCGTAATCATACTCGCTGAGCTCACAATAATCCCTGAGTTCTCGAGAGAGTTCCAATCTGAACTCCCTCAATGCTTCGTTAGGTCTTATCTTGGCATAAACTACCCTCGAATCTCCGAACATCTCCGCCTCCAGACCTTCGTAGGTCATCACCTCTTCCTGATCCCTACAAATATTTTCGAAATCCGAGATTAATCTGCTCTCATCATCGGTCTCGATGGGACCAACCAAAGTAATATGGGGAACCGGTCGTTTTCCGCTCAAATTGTATTTTTGTCTTACTTCTCTGACGAGATTCTTCAGGCCGTGCTTCTTTCCCCCGAATATCCTGATCTGAATCAAATAATCGCTGGTCATGCTACACTCACCCGGTTAAAATTTCAATCGCTCCACCATACTCTTTCGGCTTCCTCTAGAAGTTCAAATATTCTTCCATCATCGTCCTTCCTCGTCCTGCCGGACAGGTCCGAAATCCATCTGTCGGGGATTTTCTTCTTGCCATGTAGGGCTCCCACAACGGAACCGACGATTGCTCCGATGGTGTCACTATCCTTGGTATCGTTCACAGCTCTGATTACGGCTTCCTCCGGATCATCTCCGTGTTTCATTAAGATGTAGATTACGCTTGGGACCGTTTCGAGGAGATAGGCCCCCGAATACCAAGAATCACATGCCTCCACTACCGACCTATCCCGCTGATACGCTTTTGCAACCTTTTCCTCCACAAATCTCCATATCGGCCCCTGGTACTCTCCTCTGTACGGCCCCCCGCGGGGCTTGTATGAATCATCGATTTCCAAATCCCTGGTGGTATTGACATACGTATCAAGCCACCATCCTGGTCGGGGTGGCGAACTCATTCCCAGGACCTGCCACAAAATGTTGACGAAGGAGAGGCACGCGGAAATCGAAGCCGAATCATTATGGGTAATCATCGCGGACAATGCCGTGTCAATCCAAAGTTGTGGAGAAGGATTCCTGAGGTGGGGGAGCAAAATCGGTTGTATTCTCATTAACGCCCCGTTTCCTGCAGATTTTTTACCTGCCTCAAACCAGGACTTACCCTTATCCTTGTAGTTCCGGATAAATCCTCTTATCGTTCCCCCGAGGCCAAAAAGCCTGCCGGAGCAAAACTTTTGTGCTTGATGATCGGGAATAAATTCTCCATCGTCATCCAACATCTGCTCTATAGACCAAAAGGCGAGTTGAGTCTCATCGGAGGGTAGTCCAATCTTACGATTGTCCGCATGTCGGTTGGGAAGATAATCCGTAATCTCTCCGTATCGGTTTCTTCTTTCTTCGGGGAGCATCCCCTCGGTTGTGTTTCCCAGAGAATCGGCAACCGCTAAACCGAGCATCATGCCCTCTACCTTGTCAAAATCGAAGGATTCGGGCAAAGGACCCGGATCCTCGCTGAAAATTTTGCCCCGTTTTAGGTCAATTGATGAGAAATCGAAGAGACGGGATAATTTCTCCCCTTTACTCATTTCTTCCATGGAGATGGATTCTGGACGTGCATCCTCCTTTTCCCTAACCAGATAGGTGATATTATTGATGTCCAGTGCAGCTACTCCCTGTTCCCAATGTGGATCTTTTATTGGTCTTTCCTCCTTCTTGAACTCCAGTTCCGACACATCGTAAAATCTAGCTTCCCTGACCCTACCGACTTCAGGCTCTGGACCTATTACCTTATTCCCCGATCGGCCTATTCTAGACTCGGCTTGAGCTGCCCATTCTAGCCTCCAGGACAAAGATTTTGCTTCCGATTTTATTCTAACCTCCACCCCTTCCTCTTGCACTTTAAAACTGCACAAATACTTACGATCTTCCTTGCCAACGAAATAAACCTCAATTATCGCTCCCACCACGTGATAGGGGTCAGCTGGTTTCAAATCCTGCTTGTTGTAGTACGGTACTCCCCTTTTCGGGCTCCAAAAAAGGCGGTTATATAGATTGTCTAAAAAGCTCAAACTAACTCTCTCCTTCCTCCTCTTCCTCCGAGTCTTCTTCCCCACTCTTAAATCCGCTCCTAAACCCGGCGGTTATAGCCACGACAATTACTGCTCGGACCATCCATTGTCCGAAGTACTCGCTCGGAAGGGTCCACAACCCAATAGCCGCATGCAGTACCAAATAAATTCCTATAAAAATTCCATATTGCTTCCAATTCTTGGTCATGGACGCCCCTATGATGACCGCTATGAAAAAGGCCAGATTAAGCCAGTCCATCCTACCCGTAAAAGATGAGACTAGATGAAATTTATATAATTTCTCCAAAATCCGACGTTATAAAAGGCTCATACTGCCAGATCTCCTCATAACCGGTCGTTTCTCGGCACTTTTCTCCTCAATCTTAAGCTGTTTAATATATCTTAAGCTACTTAATACGCGATAGAAAAATCCGGCTCGAAAGGAAGAAGGGGCTCAACACCCACCCTCAACCGCCGAGTTCAGGAGCTCTTTTATTTGATACTCTTCACGAGCTTCCTCGAGTTCCTCCAGAGATAGGGATTTCTTATTATCCTCACCCCAACGAATCTCCAGCCCTTCTTTGGTCATCACATAATTCCAATCGGCATCCCATATCGTAGATTCAAAGTGACCGCCCACGGTCTCTCCCCAGAGGAGATCCAGAGCTTCACTCCTAGACAACTCGTGTCTCTCCTCCAGCCTCTCGAGCCTCAATCTCTGCTCGACGGCTAGGACTCCTAAGGATTCGGGACCTCCGTCCATTTGGACACCCACGCCCTTCAGTTCCAGGGGTCCTCTACGGTACCATATCGCCCCGGTCGTCCCCATCTCCGTAACCTCCGAACGTGGTTTCCAGTAACTCCCGGCTCGGTCTGTACTCGAAGAACTCGGAGAACTCCGGGAAGTCCTCCAGGAAACCCTCCACGTCCCCATATTCCCTCGACCAGTTCACGACCGGCACGCGTTTCCAGTCGCCCATGTGCATCGAACGGACCCACACCATGGCATCCGCGAAATACCCGTAGTTGGGGTGTTCCCAGCCTATGGCGACCGCGGTAAAGTTTCCGACCCTTCCCCTGGTCGCCCTCATCCTGTATCCGTCCCCTAAATCCAGAATCTTCTCCATCGATCGGATCGATCCGTTCGACGTTATTTAAAGATGATCCCGAATTGGTGGATCTCCCGGGGAAAGCTTTAGATCGGAACAGAATCAAAAACTATCTTTGAACCCATGAAGCTGGAAATGGATCCTTCCCTGGCGGAAGACTACGAGAGCCCGTCCCAGATAGCCCGGGTCGTGACCGAAAGTTGGGCTGACGAGAACCTGTATTGCCCCGCCTGCCTGAACGGGAGTCTCGATCACACGAAGCCCGGAAGGGAGGTCGTGGATTACGTGTGTCCCAAGTGCGAGGAAAATTATCAGCTGAAGAGCAAGAAGGGACCGATCGGAAACAGGGTTTCGAACTCGGCTTATAAGCCCAAGATCGAAGCCATTCGAGAGGGAACCATTCCGAACTTCGCATTTCTCCGTTACGATTCCGATGACTGGATGGTGAGGGAACTGCAGGTGGTCCCGAGCCACTTCATGACGGAGTCGGTGGTCGAGAAGAGGAAACCGCTCGGGGAGGACGCCGAGCGATCGGGCTGGGTCGGGTCCGACATCATTTTGGGAAATCTGCCGGTCGACGGGAGGATTCCGCTCGTCGATGACGAAGAGATCGTTCGGAGGGAGAAGGTGAAGGACAGATGGGATCGGTTCTCCTTCATGCGGGGGGAACCAGCTGAGTCACGCGGTTGGCTCTCGGACGTTTTGAGGTGCGTGAGGCGTCTGGGTGAGGAACACTTCACGCTCAAGCAGGTCTACGAATTCGAGGATGAACTCGCGGAGTTGCATCCGGACAACAAACACATCAGAGCTAAGATTCGGCAGCAGCTCCAGTTCCTGAGGGACGAGGGTGTGATTGATTTCTTAGGGGACGGATGGTACACGGTTAGGGATCCAGAAGCCATGGAAGATTCTTGATATATCTACAATTTCAAATCTATGTTCGAAAAATCCAAAAGATATGGTTTCTTTCGTTTCTTCCTTTTTACCGATACTCTATCATTTTTAGGTGGTTGGAACTTTTCTATTAGCTCAGTTTCTCTACTCTTTCTTCGTTGTTCGGACCTTGAGCCCCTTTCCCAAGTAAAGCAGTTCCACCAACTTTCATTCTTCCATCGGTTCAGCCTACGATTTAAAGAAGCAGTTTGACCAATGTAGCGGATTTCATATCCCCGATCTTCACGATACCAGCCTAAAAAATATATCGCAGGTTCATCATGAGCGTATTTGTCCACAACGTCTCTATGATACCATTCATTCCAGAAAATAGTTTCACCCTTTTTGAACTATTTTGTGATTTAGATATTTCTTAAATCATATCTTCCTCGCTAAAAACTAGTTCGGGACTGTTTTCCTTCAACCATTTCCTCCTTTGGCGATAATCTGGAATTATTTTCCCCATCAAACTCCAGAAACGATCCGAGTGTTTAGGTTCCTCTAAATGCAAGAGTTCATGGACAACCACGTACTCCAGGACTTCTTCTGGAGCCATCATGAGGCGCCAGTTAAAGCTGAGGTTGTTTTTCGAGGAGCAGCTGGCCCATTTCGTCTTCTGATTGCGAATGTAAAGCCTGTTGAATTCCAAGTCGATTTTTTCCTTGTACTCGTTTATTATTTCGAGTATCCTTTCTCTCGCTTTTTCCCGATATAACTCCTCTATTCTGTCCTTGAGTGACAAGTCGGAAACTTTTTCCTCAGGGATTATAATCTCGCCGTCGACTACATCAAACCGGTCATCGGAAGATAACTTTAGTTCGTGTTTCTTTCCCAGGTAAGGAAAAGTTTCTCCCTCCTCAAATTCCCTTTCCGGTATTCTCGCCCAGTAGTTCTCTATCTCCTCGTGTTTTTCTAAGACCCAATCCTTCTTTTCGTGAAGAAATTTTTCCGGATCTAAGTCCTTTTCTTTGGGAACCACAACTGTTACTCCGTCTAGATCGATGTCTATCCTCGAGCGAGAGGCTCTCTCGCTCTTTCGTATATCGTATTCAATTTTCTTTCCATCGAAGTATGTTTCCGGCAAGATCAACCCTCCACATTTTTAATAATATATTGAATAGAATCCTCGAGGAACACCTTCTCATCGTGTTTTGCTAGGTCCGTCTTGTCTCGGTCGACCAAAATCTGAATAACCTCGCTTCGGAGATCCTGCTTTATCTGGGAAAGATTCCCCCCCAACGAAAGATCGGAAACCGACTCCCCTATAGCCCTAGACAAGTCCTCCGCATCCTCCTTCCCCGATATGAAGTCATCGTACTCCATCGTGAGCAGCTGGAAGAGAGAAAACTCAACGTCCGAGAGTTCCCTCTCATCCTGTTCGGATCGAATTTCATCTTCCTCCTCCTTAATCTCCTCCAGCTTCTCCATAGCCTTCGAAGCCGAAATTTCGTCCCGTCGCCATCTCTCCATGATTTTCTTTACCCTCTCGCTGAGAGAAGAATACACGATATTCTTATTTTCTTTATTTTCGTAAGTGTGTCTCAACCTCCTCCCTTCGTCCACAACAGCATAGTCAGGATCAACATCCTCCTCGACCACCTCGACATCACGATCAGGCAACTCATATTCCACACCTTTACCGGGACCTATCTCTCTAAAATCGATATGTCTCTCCAAAACGTCCCGAGTCTTGGCTCGAATCTCTTCTGAGAGGCTTACTCCGTCCTCTTCTCTCTTGAACTCCTCGTAAATCTGGCTTATTATCGCCCAGTTCTGCTCGACGTCCTCCTTACCCAATCTCTCGTGCGGTGAAACTGATTCGTAAAGATTTTCAGCCTCTTTGTAAAGATCTTCAAACTTGTTTCCGACTTCGGGGTTTTTCTCCAACCTGACAATGCACTTCTGGAAGCTTTTGGGAGAACCGTCGAACTCGATATCTTCGAAAAACGATATCAACTCGTCAAGCTTTTCAAGAAACTCGTCCACCAACTCTTCAGTATTCCGTGCAGCCTGTGCCACGAACTCCACATCTTCGTACTGCAAAACCGACTCCGGATCCGCGAAGACGCCCGCATAGTCGACGATCTCTCCGTTCGCCTTGCCCTCCATCGGCCTGTTAGTTCTGGCGATCGCCTGTAGAAGACGATGATTTTTCATGCTCTTGTCCAAGTATAGTGTTTTAAGAACCGGTGCATCGAACCCTGTCAACAGTTTGTCGCACACGACCAATAGTTTCGGTTCGTCCTCCTCTTTGAACCTTTTGATAACCTTACGTTCATCTTCATCTGTCAGATAACGACGCTGTATCACTTCCGGGTCTTCACCACTCGTTGTTATAACAACTTTGACCTCCTCCGGATCCATAAACTTCTCAAGCTCGTCTCCGTACAGAGCGGCAGCTCGTCTGCTGGGCGTAACCACCATCCCTTTGAACCCTAACGGTCGAAGGTGATTATCGTAATGATTAACGATGTCCTCCGTCACTTTTTCCATACGGTCTCTCAACTCTGAGAGTTCGGTTTGATCAACGTATTCTCGAAAAACCTTTTGCCGTTCTTTTGGGTCCAAGTTTTGAACCGTTTCCTCGAACTCCATATCCATCCTCTTCTCGTCGGGAATTTCCCACGGAATCTCCTTGAGTGTGAAAGTTACCGGAGTGATCACTTCATCCCTTATCCCGTCGTTCAAGGAATAACGGTGGAGGTATCCCTCGTCCTCGGGCGGGGAGAACTCTCTGAAAGTGTTCCTATCTTCAAGGTCCTCTCCCTCCTTCACAGGCGTTCCTGTAAATCCGAAATAAAACGCGTCAGGTAGAGCCGCCTTCAACTTGTTTCCAAGTTTCCTTTCCATATACCTGTGAGCTTCATCCACCATGACAACAGTATCCAGATTCACGTCGGCCTTCACCTCATCGTCCACCCCTCCAAACTTGTGGATCGTCGTCAGGATGAGCTGAGCCTTGTTCTCCCCCAGCAATTCACCTAGATGGTCGATATTCTTGGCTACGGAGTAGGAAGGAAAATCTATCGCGGCAAGAGTGTCAGCCATCTGATCATCCAACTTCTTTCTATCCACAATCAATAGATATTGTGAATTCCCTATCTCCGGAGACTTCTTCGCCTTATAGGCAGCAAAAAGCATCGTATAAGATTTGCCGCTGCCCTGAGTGTGCCAAATCAAGCCTTTTTTCGGCTCTCCTTCCTTGATACGGTCCAGAATCTTTTCCGAGGCGTAATATTGCATGTATCTGGGAACGACCTTGATCTGATTCTCCTCATAAAACACGAAGTACCGAAAAATATCTAGCAATGTTTCGGGTTCGAAAAGGGATTCGACCGCGTCCTTCGGCTGGTAATCTCCTTCTTCAAACTCGTCAGAACGCCAAGGGAAGTAAAATTCTTCAGGGCTCCCGACTGCCGCATATCTGAACTCTTTTCCGTCGCAAACCCCATTTAACAAACCCGGGACGAAGAGGCGTGGTTCCACTTCTTCGTATTCTATCATATCTCGTATCGCTTGGTCCACAGTGGCATCCTGTGCCGTCGACTTCAGCTCCATGGTGATTAGCGGGATGCCGTTGACGAAAAGAACTATGTCGGGTCTTATACCCTTCTTTCTCTCAACTTTAAATTCGGTGACTGCATCGAAACGGTTTTTGTTTATAGAAAAGTCGTAATCGGGATCGTCCGGGTGTGCGATTAGTCGGACTCTAACGGTCTCGTTTTCATGCTCGGGTCCGAGAGTGTACTTCTTACCGTTTCTTAGAACTTTGTAAAAATCTTTATTCCCCTCCACCAAGTTTTCCACAATCAGATCACGCTTGAGCATTTCAATTACTTCAGCAGCGTCCCGCTCATCTATCTTATCGTTTAACTCCACGATTTTTTTCTTCAAAACGTTCCAGTAAACGACCTGATCCGTTTCCCTCCCCACCTCATCATCGAGAACTTCCGAACCCCATAAATCTTTCTCGGGATCACCCCAAGTATTCCACCCATTGGACTCCAACCAGTCCAAAATCGAAGAATGTACGCCGAACTCACCGAACTTTTTCACTAATCCTCCACCTCCACAACCTCATCCAAAACCTCAACACTCCCACCGGCCCGAACCTCACCAGTCAACAAATCCTGCATCAGGCCTTTCTTCAAACGCTGAAGTTGCTCCTTCTGCTCCTTTTCTTTTTTAATTTTCTTATCTATATTCTCAATTTTGGGAACTATCTTTTTTTGCTCTTGTATAGGTGGAAGAGGGAATTTTATTTTCTTGAGATCTTCTTTGTAGATTGCTCCTATAGTTGTTGAAGCATTTCTTCTTTCAAGTTGCCTTCTCCCAATATCTGAAAGGAAATAGTAGTACAGATATTTGTTTACTATTTCTTCGTTGTCCAATCGTAAGAGATACATATTAGGAGCTATAGTAGCAGGCATGTCTACGTCAGGCATCATGTAAATCTTTCCTATTTGGCCTCTCTTTGACATCATAAGTTCTCCTCCTTCAAGATAGGATTTCTCTAAAAAATCATAGCTCTCTTTATCAGTGTATTTAACTTCTCCGCTCCCTGGCAAATTGTTATTTTCAAGATCTGTAGCTCTTACGTACCAAGCATAATTCTGTTCTTTGTAAGTGTTGACATTTTCTTTCAGCTCGTTGAAGCTCCCATTAGCTTCATAGTCTGTAAGAAGCTCTAGCACTGATCTCACAGTTCTTATTTCCCATTCTTCCGGAATTTGTAATTTGAGCGGGCCAAATTGAACGTCTTGATACTCATCATGTCCTATACCATCAAAGATAATATCCTGCATCAGACCTTTCTTGACCCGCTTGGTTTGCTCGATGATTTCCTCTGTCTTCTGAATCGCCCGATCCACATTATAAAGAACACTAGCAATCTTACGTTGTTCAGGAACTGGTGGAAGAATAGTTTTCAAGTTGTAAACATCGGTACGGTTGAGTCCTGGAATAGCCGAAGCCGCATTAAATCTCTCTAGCTGTAGGTGATTTAATAGATAATTAAGGAATCTGAGGTTTTGATCTGTTTCCTCATTGGACACGTAATAAGTTGTATCAATAGGATAGAAAGGTTTCGAGCTAAATTCGGTTTCAGCGATCGATCCTTTCCGTCCGAGAATTATACCCGGACCTTTAACATAAGCTTTATTATGCCAACCTACGCGACCATTCGAACCGTAGACCGGTATTTCCCCTTCTTCTCTCTCTTCTTCGGTTAAATTGTCACCATACTCAAGAGATAAAATCTTTCCCAACTTGACCAACTTCCAATCCTCTATTGGCGATTCATCCATCTCTTGAGTTTTCCCAACAGTCTCACTATTTTTTGTATTATTCAAGGTCAGTTGTTCACTCATATTCTAATGCCTCCATGTGCTCCATCGTTTTGTTTTCGATCTCTTCTCGTTGTTGCTGGAGTTCTTTCAATTTCTGGAGTTCTTTACTGACGTCTATGTTTTCTTCAGGCTCCGTTGTATCGACATATAGGGCGATGTTAAGATTGTAGTCGTTTTTCCTGATTTCTTCAAGGTCGACTGCTCTTGAAACTCTTTCTTCCGTCTCCCAGTTTCGGTATTTCTCCACTATCTCGTCTATTCCTTCTTCGGTCAACCGGTTCTGGTTGGAGAGTTCTTCGTAGAACTCTTCATCTGCAGCGTGAATGAACAATACTTCGTCCTTTCTTTCCTCGGGCTTGTCCCTGTTTATGACAAGTATTCCCGATGGAATTGAGTTGTTCTGGAACAAGTTTTCCGTTAACCCTATCACGGCTTCCACGATGTTACCGTCGAACTCTTCACCTTCACCCTCTAGCATCCCTTTCCTGAACTTCGATTCGTGTTTTCGGAAGAGGACTCCGTGTGGTATGACGCAGGCCATCTTCCCGTCTTCCTTCAAGGAGTGTATCATGTGCTGTATGAACGCATAGTCAGCCCTATCTGCTCGGGCGAGACCCCACTGCCATCGATTATACTGATCGTCCTTGACTTGGTCCTTTCTCCAATCGGCGGAAAACGGAGGATTCGCCATCACGTAATCAAACTTCTCCAACCTGCCGTTTTCGGTGAATTGTGGACGGGCGAGGCTGTCTTCTCGCGCGATCTCCCCATTGAGATTGTGGAGAAATATATTCATCCGGGAGATAGGTGCGATACCGGGATTGATCTCCTGTCCCTTCAGGACAAGGTCCCTCTTGGGATCTCCATAGTTCCCACGATAGTACTCAGCCATCTGGACTAGCATACCGGCGGACCCAACTGCCGGGTCGAGTATCTTCGCCTTTTCGCTGGGATCCAGTATCCGAGCCATCGTCTCGACGATTTCTCGTGGTGTGAAAAACTGACCACCTTCCTTTCCTTCTTCCTCCGCAAAATCAGCGACCAAGTCCATGTATGCCTCCCCCAGTATATCGGGTTCGACCTTCTCCAGAGAGAGGCTTCTCGTGTTCAAATGCTGCAGAATTTCGTGGAGGGTATCGTGGTCGAGAGACTTGGCATCAGTGTACTCGACCTTGAAAATATTTTCCAACTTTTCAGGATTTTCCTTTTCCAACTCTCCAAAAGTCCGGTCCAAGAATTTGTCAACATTGTCGGTCTGCTTGAGGGCTTTTTCAAATCTGTAATCTTCCGGAACTTGAAAATCGTGAAAGGCTTCGTCTTTAGCCAGTTCTTCGTCTTCGAGTTCTTCCAGTTTTCGTTGATATCTATCCTCGTAAGTGTCATCGATAGCCTTGTAAAAAATAAGCGGAAGTATGTATGTTTTGTACTCCGTCGGATCGACACGGTCCCGAATTATATCCGCACACTTGAAAAGATGTTTTCGAAGCTCTTCCTCGGATATCGGTTCTGCATCATGCATTCTCAATCACCTCCGTCAGCTCTTTCGCCATTTTAATTGTAACAGTATTCCTCAAATCGATAGGGAAATTCTTTAAGGAGGAAAAATACTCAGGAGTCCTATCCATAACCACAGCCAATCTCATCAAATCCCGTTCGAAAGGAACACTTTCCTCCGAGAGGTAAACGTCTTCAGCAATTTTTCCAACCATAAAATCTACCTGATTAAACAGGTCGCGGAGGGTTTTGATCTGTCCATCTTCTCTAGCCGAAGATAAAACATCATTGAACAATGTGTTCAAAAGTTCTCCTATTTTCCCGGCGAAAATATCATCCATGTGTTTCTTTGTCGAAGTTCGGATATCGTTATAAAAACTAAATTCGGAGGGAACCTTTCGCCTTCTCAAATAGTCCTCGAAATGCGTTCTATAATACTCAAGCAATCGCTCCTCATTCACTAAATAGTTATCATCAACTTTATCGAGAATCCCGTCGTCTAACAATTTTTTACAATTATTTGAAACAGCTCCCTTGGTGAGAGTTGTTGCTTCCACGATATCTTTCTGCCTTGACAGTTCCTCATTCTTATTAAGCGAAGAAACAGCTGACAAAACTTTAAGCTGATTCGTGCCTTCCCTCTGATTAAGCAAAGACATTACAATACAATATTTAATAGTTGATACCATTAAAGATATTCTATTTTTAAAACAAATTTTCATATCAAGTTTAGCAATCCTAACTTGGTTGAAGTTACCCGTTTCTCAAGTCTCTTCCGAAAAAGGTTAGTGTATCCATAATCTTCTACTCAAAAACGAATCTATTTTCTCCTATTAAGAAACCTCCAGAAAAAGACTATACGACAAATATTTCTGGAGAAAAAGAATGAAGAGGAACAAATCGGACGAAGAACTGGAAGACATTTTGGAGAAACTAAACAAAAGCGAAAAACACGCCTTAAGATTCGGATTGCTCCCGAAAAACAAAACCCCAGACGACATGACGGGAAAAGACATGGCCAGACTTATGAAACTGAATCCGAAAAAATCCTTCTAGAATATCTTTCAAAACTGAAGTTAAGAAAAGATATTAAATCAACGAGGACCAGCTAATCCTCTACTGGATAATAAAATTGGAAGAAGAGCTTAAGGCTGGGGAAAGTGGCGCGTTTACAAGGCTAGAGAGGAATAACTTTTTTTGGTGTCTATGGATTCTGAGTTTCAGCTTGAAAACCTGAAGAAGGTAGCAGAGTATGTAGAGACTAAAGATCTAATCTTGATAACTTCAGTTCCGATCACCTTGATTCTGATATTTCTTTTACCTGTCAATGTCCAAGAAGTATTGGTCGTGAACTACGAAAATCCATCATTGGTAAACTTCCTGACCACTGCATTCGTCCATTCTGACTTCAGCCACCTTGCTGGAAACCTGGCCTCCTACGTGTTAATTATAGCCTCTCTTTACCTGATGTGCGCGCTGAGTGGGCTGAAGAGGAATTTTCGTTATGCCTTTGCTGTCTTTGTCCTCGCCTTTCCCTTTGTTATCTCGATGATAAGCTCCCAGTTTCTGAGTGTGGAAACGAGCAGAGGATTTTCTGGCGTGGGCTCGGCCTTCCTGGGCTTTCTGCCCGTGGTGGTTTTTCATTACATGGACGAGAGGCTCGATCTGAACCTCGGAATCGCCAACTCCATGATGCTCTTCCTCATAGGCACGGAGGTACTCGTTTTCATATATGACGGCCTTTCGCCCGTTTTTCTAATGTTCCTAGGGCTGATAGGTTTCTACTCCTGGAAGATATGGCGCATGAATAGTCTGGAATCACTGAAAGAGGCTGTCGACAAAAAGGGTCATTTCGAACTTTCCCTATTCAGCATATTTCTGTTCCTGGTGTTGACCTTCGCGCTCTTCCCGAGGGATATCGTGGTCGGTGGAAAAGCGGTGAACATACTCTCCCACTACTCGGGGTACTTCCTCGGATTTTTCATGTCCTACTTCTGGTTTCAGATAAAGATGGAAATTTAAACACTGCATTTTTGTTACACCCATAACAAAATCTCGTGAGTTGAGAAGAATTTGGGAGAAGAGTTTTAGGCACTACATCCCTTAGGAGGGGCAGAACAGTTTGCTCCCCGTCCCAGAAAAGGTGTGGTGACCCCAAGAGACCTATCCTTTTCGGGTCAGGCCTTTAACTGTCCGCATACTCCTACAGGTAACATGAATTTCCTTATCAAAATGGCCGGATAGCACCTTCTCCAGCCTCTGTCCCACCGTCGCATAGTGCATATCCTTCCTTCTGAAAATGATGTTATCGGTCCGGTAAACCCTTTCTACCTCAAGATCCTCATCCTCGATTTCCTCGCAGAGTTCCCACATCTTCTCCTTCGTTATCCTGGCGTTATCGAACATGTTTATCCCCTTGAGGAACGCAACTCCTCTCTTCCACTCATCTTCATCTGACATTACTCTCAACCTCCTTCATCTACTCACTCTTCCAGATCCAATCTCTCAACAACTTCCTCCTTTGCCACATCTCCAATAAACAACCTCTTCTCCCGCGACCTCTCCCCAGAGACTATCCTTACATCCTTCTCCAGAATAGACCCCAACTCCTCCACCAACTCCCGATTGGCCTCCCCCCTCCTGGCCTCCGACCCCACCCTCACCTCCAGCTGTCCCCTCCACGGGTCCACCTCGCCTACCTCGAAACGATCCGACCCGGGCCTGACCTTCACCCTCAGCAGGACGCCATCGTCCCTCTCCTCCAGCACATCATCATCCATCGAAAACCCACTCCTCACTGAGAACTTTTTAAAATGAAACTCCCAACTTAATGGTAATTATATCTATCCCCTCAACCTAATTTAGGCGATATAGAAAGGATAATTATTGGTCACCAATAATTTTCCGACAAATATTAAGAAAATCTGCAGTCTTATACTCTCAACAACTGTATTCTAGCTCTTACTTCTACAGTGGTTGTATTTAGTGACCTCCTCACCCACCAAATTTCATTTGGAAGGTGCTTCCACCCATTCACGGGACCGACATCCGAGATTAGTGCCCCGCTACACGGCGGTCTCTCAGGCGAACACGGTTCGCCACTCCTTGCAGGTTCCCGGGACTTGCACTGCTTTTCGGGACATCCACTACTATCTGTCCGTAACTATCTTCCGCCCGAGTTATGGGTTCGGTCACTGGAACCCCGTTCCGAACCCTCCCACGTATCTATTGCGGAAGAGCCTGACGCTCGAACACTCGGCTGTTCGAACTCGGCATATAGACTCGGAACCTCTCTACCTTCCAAAATATCCATTATCAACAAAAAAAGTATCGATTCATCACCTACCCAATCAAAATTGGGAAGGAGACTTCTCGATAAAAAAGTTAATCAAAACAATGAAATATAAACCTCAAAATAAAGAAAAAATGAACCAAGTCGGGAAAATAATGACTTCAAATTACGAGAACAGAGGGAAATGGATTTTATCCTTCTTGTACGTTGAGGGTAAAAGCGGTGATTTCCGTGAATCGGTTTATGGCCGAACAAGGCTAATGAAAGAATTATTTCTGGTTGACAATAGAATTCGAAAGAAGGGATCAGAAACCGAAATGGAGTTTGAACCAGATAAATTCGGGCCATCAGACACTAAATTATTGATAGCCCTGCAAGACCTCAAGGAAAATGGTCTAGTTCGAGTGATTCCCAAAGCCAAAATCAGTGAGCTTACACTCACGGGAGACGGGATTGTAAAAGCTAGAGAAATTTTACAGGGCATGAATCCAGTTAAGATTGGATCTTTAAGAAAAATAAAACGGGAATTTAATTTTAAAAAGCAAAAAGACTTGCTAAAGCATATATATGAAGAATACCCCGAATATACGACTAAATCGCAGATAAAACCGTGGGTATTAGGTAAAAATCAATTACTCACAGCAAAGGAAAGAGAAATCGAATCCGACAAAAGTACACTACTTGTGGAAATAGAAGACATAATAGATTTGAAAAGACCTGAGCAAACCTTTGCTGAATCTCCTCATATATATAGCATCTTAAACCTAGAACCTGTGGATATATCTAAGCCATTAAACCTTTCAGATTTTAACGGCGATTTAGATGAATCCGATCGCGCAGAAATAGAATCAGGCTATATTTACCATGATATTCTCTATGATAAACCGCAGAGCTTGGTTGTAAGAATACTTGAGAGGTTTCTAAATGCATCTGATGAACTAGAAGTTTCATTACGTCCGAGAGAACACAAGAATTTAGTTCATAGGTTAGTTCATAACTAAAATGAGGATATAATTTGTGGAAGTAAATCAGAAAACTCATCTTCAATGTATCTTGATTCGTAGTTTGAAGTAAAACTCCATGCATCGAGTAAATCATTTATACGGTTTTTCCTGTCTTTAATTTTCTGATTCATTCTTTTTAGACCCTCAACGAAATTTTTAAAATCGTCGAAATCTTCTCTTTTATCTCTAAAAAAATCTATATTCGAAAACTTATTCAAAACCGATGCTATTCTCAAATGAACCGGCTTCATATCAGTATTAAATGCATCCTGATTGTCTATCATCGATAGTTTGCCATCCTCAGAATACCAGACCCAGTTGCCCAAGTGTCGATCTCTAATTCCAAACGCCATGGCGAAAAAGGACCACTCGCCATACTGGTAAAAAAAATCTTCAGAAGATTTCTTTACATGCTTAGGAGGTACAGACCGTAAGCAGGAGGAATTTGACAACCACTTGACTATATTTACTTTTTTATCTTTGAGATTTTCAATTTCTTTAAGCCCTTCATATTGCTCAACCTTACACCAGTTAGGCGCCTTTAATATCTCTGCTAAATCAGCCACGATTTTTTCTTTATCGGTTCCATGGGGAATTCCTCTTGCACATACCTTCATTCCATATTTTTTTCCACCTTCGGACTTCGCCACTACGTGATACTCAGCGTTAGCTCCCTCTTCTAGCCTATGTATCGATTCTATTTCTCCAGACTCATTGAAGTTCTCTTGAATAAATTTCGATATTCTCTGAAGCTCTTCTCCATCCACTTCTATTGGTGGACCTATTGACATATTGAAAACCACTTACTTTCCAAGAGTTATTTTTAACTTGTCCGAGTTCCTTTTCAAATTTTCTTACCTCTCGATTACACTCCTCTGATTCTTAATCACCCAAATTACATAGGGCCTGTACTCAATGCACTCTCAGAAATTAGAATATTTAGTTTTTTCAAGATAGTAACAGCAGTAAAAACTCAAGTCCAATTCCTAGCTGTTTCGTAAGGAACTGTATGAATGTATCTAAACGAAAACATCTTATTTACTTTTTATTTGCTCAATTCCGTTTTTTCTCCAAGAAGGTCTCTCCTCCAAGACATCCTCGTCCATCCGAAATCCACCTTTCACGAGCAACCTTTTTTGGAATAAAACTACCAACCCAAAGTAAGTTATGCCCATCCCCTCCGCCATCCTATCGCCCGCACTCTTCCTGGCCGGAGCCGCGCTCCCCATATACAGCGTCGAGGAGCTGATCGAGAACATGACCAAGGCGGCCGTCCTGACCGGGGTGTCCTCCTTCATGCTGGCGGTGCTCTTCGCCGGCATGGACTTCGAGAACCGGGCATTAATGTTCATGTCGACCGGGCTGATGGTCCCGTTCCCCTGGAGGGGATCAAAGTACCGAAGGAATATTTCTGGGCGCCATGTACGTCCTCTTCTGGGTCCCCGGCTATTCGATCCTGTAGTATGAAATATCGACAATAGAATCAAAAGAGTAGTCAGTTGGGAAAAGCAAGTTGAGATTTAAATCGAATCTACATGTCGTCACGAATGTTTTTACCTTCATCCTTTTCGGCATTGTCTCACAATTCTAAGTTCCGTAGGAGTTCTCTCCGGACCTCACGCCCTTTCTCCTGAATGTCTTCGATTGTCAGACCCTTTTCCTTCAATCTTTTTCTGAATTCCTCGGAGGATTCCTCAAACATGTTATTTCTCATCTCGGTCGCCATTTCATCCAGAAGTTCGTCCATCGACTCGATGCCGAAGTCAGCCTTGAGCTTTTCGACTTTCTTTTTCGTTTCTTCTGACACGGATATGGTCGCTGGCACAAACAACACCTTATTATCCTATATTTCGTTATCTCAGTGGCTTAATCAAGTTATCCAAAGTTTTCAGGCCTCGGTGTATTGAAATTTGGTAAAACCTAGGCCTCAATCCCGGTCCTCGTTGCCTCCCTGACGATCGATGCCTGGTTCTCGAGCTTCTCAAACTCTTCGGGTGTGTAACATAAGAAGTCCACGGGGAGTTCCGAGTCCCAGTAATCGTACATCATGGATGCTCTCTCGAAGTAATCCCTCCCCCTAAAATTTTTAGAAACTATAATCAGGTCTACGTCGCTGTCTTCATGCGCCTCTTCCACCGCCCTGCTTCCAAATAATATTACCTTTTCCAGGTCTATGTCCTTCTCCAAATTACTCTTAAATTCGCTCAACAAGGAATTCAAATCCTTTCTTTCACCCACTCTAACACCTCCCTAGTCCAGGCTGTAAAATCTTTAATTTTCTCATCTATCTCTGAACTTTCGACGACATCGGGATATCGGGCATATGTGTAGGCTGGAGAAATTTCTTTACAATAATCCAGTATTTCGCTCGGAGCATCTACTCGTTTTCCAAGCGAAACTAGATCATGAATTTTAGGAAACTCGTCCTTCTCTTCTATCAGCAGAGACTTCAAGGCTTTCTCAATTGATTGTTGTAGGAAAAAGGCTCCTTCTGGAAATCTGTCGTTTTCGATTAAAATCTCGGCTGTTTTCAGATCCTCTTGAGACTTATCCCACCATCTTTCAGTTTCTTCCTTCATTTTGACCCCTGATAGGTTTGACCTCACGATACACCCGATTACACTTCAGGGTATCTTTCATTTTCCTTTTTAGTGTACTTCTCACTTCAATTATTCGGTTTAAAAGGAGTGAGCACTGAGTACATCCGTTTCAAGGGCGGAGGCTGGCATCGCCGCCTCCATCGATCTTTTGTATCTTCCTTCGCCTTTTCTTCGGCGAATTTCTTTGGCTCCCCACTGCTCCTATCCGAAACCAACCATCCTTCGGCGTATTTCTCCGGATCTTCAGGAAAATTCCTGCGAAGGACCTCAAGTATATAAGTGTAATAGTATACAATTCCACTTGTGTAATCATGGCAAAGACCGTCAAGCTGGACGAGGAGCGCAAGAAAAAACTCGAGAGACTTTTGGCCAAACTGATGGTCGAGGAGGGAAAAAAGGTGACCCTCCAGGAGGCTCTTGGCCGGGCCGTGGACCGCGCCCTGGAGGACGACGAATTCCTGGAGGATCTGTCCGATATCCCCCCACTCGAGGAAGACCCCGCGTGGAAGATGATCGAAAACCCGAAAAGGTGGAACGTGAAGGATTCCTCGGAGGACATCGACGAACACCTCTACGGTGGAGAATAATATGGCCGTCTTCATCGATACTGGGGCGCTTGTGGCGGCGAGGAACGCCGACGATAAAAGGCACGAAAGGGCGAAGGAACTGCTAAAAGAGGCGCTAGAAGGGAAATACGGAACCATCTACACTTCCGACTACGTGATCAACGAGGCGACGACCCTCGCCCTGGTGAGGACGGGTGACCCTGAACTCGCGGTCGACGTCGGTGAATTCGCTCTCGAGTCCCCCCGGATAAGGATTCTCCAGGTGGAGAGAGGGGACTTCAAAGCCACGTGGGAGAAGTTCAAATCCTTTGTCGAAAAGGGGCTCAGTTTCACGGACTGTTCGACGATCCATCTCATGGAAAAAAACCG
Source organism: Hadarchaeota archaeon (SeqCode) (assembly GCA_964399085.1). GTDB lineage: Archaea > Hadarchaeota > Hadarchaeia > Hadarchaeales > JAGGTB01 > CAYLJV01. The sequence continues at coordinate 35,773 of CAYNPN010000009.1, forward strand.
AATCGAGAAGGTGATGAGCTTCGACTCCGACTTCGATGGACTCGTGGAAAGAATGAGCTAGCGAGAATTCATTCGAACGTTAGACCTTGATTTTCAAGAGGAACTTTTTGTGGATTAACCATCATAGCAACTATGGGCCACCCAAATGGAAACCGTCCCCATAAAGATGACGAAAAAGCTTCTGGAGGAACTGGACAAGCTCGTCGGAGAGGGCTGGTATGTCAGTCGAAGCGAAGCTATAAGGGACGCCGTGAGGAAATTGATCGAGGGGAGAAAACTGGACAGACTCCAGGACGCTATATAAAAAGACATAGAATGGAGCTTATGTGGGGATTGAGACCGTTTCGGTTGCCTGCTCTTTAATCCATCTTTCAGATAGACGAGCTCAAACCTTTGCGAATTTTGGATAGACATCCCTTCTCTCGGGAATCGAAGAGGTAAGAGCAAATTCTGCGGGAGCTCTGTCAAGATATCGTGAAGCAATTTTCAAAAGACGGGTCGTGAAAGCTAGGACTTTCTCCCGAGAGCCGGTAGTATCAGGAGTTTAGTTCCGCTGCAATTCCTATCCCTATGCAGAGGGAGATGAACCCGCGCATGTAGATGTTGTAGAAAAGTCCAGAGAAGATGAGGGCATAGGGAGGGTAAATGATACTCCATATTTTTACGAACAGCCAGCTGAGAAAGGGAATGACTATGAACCATCCTATCAGGCAGCCTATAACGAAAGCAAAGATACCTACAATGGCTCCTGAACCCTTCGAGCTTAGACCTCTATCGCTAGACATGATTATTATCGAAATGTTTTTTGAGTTTTTACAAATTCACGAATACAGGCTTTAAAAATTTTTTATGATTTCCACCAAATTCCAAATTCTTTCCCCACCTGTACTCTCGAAAAACGGAAGCGAAAGAGTGATAAATCTCCCGAAAGTCGGAAAAACGTTAGGAAAATCTGGCAGAGTCTCTGGAGCAATTTAACACGATTAAAAAGAGAGGTTTTCTATACCATAGCTACCAAAGTAAAAAGCGTATGGCACTTTGGAAAAGTCACGAGAAGTGGGCGGAGAGGTTCCTGGAGTGGGGCGATCTGGATCACTCCGTCGAGGACCTGGAAGCCCTAATAAACTTCCCACAAGAGAAGGATTTTACCCTTCCTGACCACGATTTCAACAGACGGACCTGGCGTGACCCTGGAAACAAAAACGCAATTTACGACGCCTTCGGCGAAAAGGGGTTGCTCGCCATGGATTTGCACTATTGTCTCGATTTTCTAAAGGAGAAAACGGACCCTGAAAAAATAAAAAGTAAATGGAAGGCCCTTAACGCTTATGTAAAGGACGAAAATCTGCCCGAGATCTACCCCAGCGTGATGGATTTGGCTAGATTCTTGGCGAGTAAGACAAAGGCCTTGGACCTCGATAAAGAGGTATTCAAATTTGTCTTGGTAAACTTCCGAGGAATTTTATCGGACCTGACGGCCGAACACGGTTATGAATCGGAAAAATTGAGAGATTGGGAAAATTCGAGCTTCAACAGGATAATGGATGGATTGAAGAGTGTAGGTTGAGGGGCATGGATGGAACCTTATCAGGATGTAGGATAAATATTAAACTCCAGATCGATATTTCCGGGCTTCTACGAATCCGAGCTTCCTTTTTCCTCTCTTCGCTTCTCCGTGGCTTTAAAACTTCCATTCCTCGTAAATAAACCCTCTGTTCAGGTCATAATGATTTTACTCTGAAATTATCGAACCAAGTTTCGTGGGGTATAGTCCCTACAGTCCTCAGACCAGCTATACCTGAACCGATTTCCTCATCGTGCTCATAACTAATCATAGTCGTTCCATCGAGGCTCACATTTATCGTCCTGCCTTCGATTTTTATTTTTAGATGATGTAATCCACTATCGTCCACCTGAACAGTCTCTTTAGCCAGATTGCCCGCTTCTTCATTGAATAGATTAACTGCATCTCCCTGTACACCAACTCTAGCCACCCATTTCAAACCGTCATCATAAAATACAATCATTCCGTTCTTCTTCCAGTACTGATCGTTGCATTTAAAGTCAACTTCGATAACTCTGTTCCCGGACCATGAATACTCATCCGGGTCTAAGACGATGGTATTACCACCCGAATCATTCGTCTTGGCATGTAAACTGTTACCATCAATTTTTTGAGAAACTTCCCAGTAATCCTCTTCCCCTTCCACAACCTTGTACTCCGACAAATCGCCGTCGGAGAAGGTATCGAAATATGTATTACTAGAAAAAATTCCCGAGAAGAAGAGAAAAACTCCGATCAATACTACAGCGGCAATTCCTATCGCTCCAACGGTCTTCTTATTTAGGAAGCTGGACCGGGAAGGACTAGTTCTCGGAGGAGTATCTCCAGAAACATCGGTATCAATCTCAATCTCAGCTCCACAATCTGGGCAGAATTTAGTTCCTTCTCTTATTTCTTTACCGCACTCCGGGCAATAAGGCATAAATTATCCCCATTCTTGAAACTTTCCTCAATTAACAACGAACTAGAGATTTAAAAGTTCTGTCCAAAAATCCTTCACCGTCGACTATTTCCCGCAGGCCGGTACACCACAAAAGATCACGATTATGTCTACTCGCCGAAATCGTATCCAGTCAATTCGTTCTCGAGGCGATCGACCAAGTCCTCCCCCGCCTCCGAGCCCTCCCTGTAGAAAACGGGCGGTTCCCCGATGGGAGCATCTATCTCGATCCAGGTGCCCTCCTCCGAATTCCCGTAATCCTCGCCCGTCCACAGATGGGTCCACCACCCCTCGGGGAGATAAACGGAAACCTCGCGGGCACCCTTGCTCAGGACGGGCCTCACCAGAAATTCCGACCCGTACATGAACTCCTGCTTCAGGTCGTAGACCTCAGGGTCATTCGGGTAGTGGAGCATCAAGTGACGCACGATCGGGAGACCTTTATTCCGAGCCTCTCTCATCAGGTTCTCCTTGTACGGGGCGAGCGCCCTGTAGACCTTCGCAAATCGTCCAAAGTGATCCATGACATCATTGTCCGAATAAACCTGCAGATTCTTCTTCAGCTCGCTCCCACTGTGGGCCCGGAAGGCCGCGGTGAAAGTGGCGAGTTCGGTCCACCGATACATCAGCTCCTTCGACCGGTGGTAGGTGAAGAGTGGATAGCTGAACGAGTGATAACCGCCGATGTCCGGGTGGTTCAAAGAAAATCCGGAGAGGCCGCTGCTCAGGAGGGCGGGGACCACCGTCTTGATTCCGTCGTGCTCGTCCCAGCTTATGAGCTGATCCCCCGCCCAGAAGAGCGTGCTCTTCGACGGGCTCCTGGTGAAACCCGAACGGGAGAAGAACATGGCTTCTCCACTTTTTCCGGCCTCCCTTATCGCCTCGCGGCTCAATTCGGCCCACTCGACGGGGTAACGGTTGTGGTAGGAAAGGGGATCGGTCCCCGAGTCCAACCGGACGTCGGTGGGGAGGTACTCCCCGTAGTCGGCCATCCATCCGGAAACTCCGAGCTCCATCTGCTCCTTCATCAGACCCTTGAACCACTCGCGGGCCTCGGGATTCGTCAGATCGAGCATACCCGCGTTCTCCGTCAACCCGTGGAAATCCAGTTGATATACCTCACCCTCCTGATTTTTGACGAAGTAACCTCTCTCCCTTGCCACGCGATACAGGTTGTTCTCGGCGCCCTCCCTCCCGCTGGCGTCTATCAGGCCGGGATTAAAGTAGATTAGGACTCTGATCCCTTGCTCCTTCAAATCGGAAACCAGGTTCTCCCAGTCGGGATATAGCTCCCTGTCCACCTGCCAGTTCCAGGACAGCCTGGGCCCGGATTTTTCCCTGGTGCCGGCCCAGTCCTCGATCCAAAGGGCGGACACCGGGACGCCGGCTTCCTGGAGCCTCTCCGCGGTCTTCCTGACCTTCTCCGAGCCTCCCTGGATGTGCACGATGCCCCCGTCGTTTACCCAGCCCGGCAGGGGCGGCATTCGCCCCGAAAAACTCGTATAGGTTTGGAGTACTTCCTTCGGGGTCTCGCCCGTGAAGATGTGGCCGCTTATCTCGGATGACCAGACCTGGACTTCCGCCTCCTTATCGCTCTTGAAGTCGAAAACGCTGAACTCGTTGTCGTCAAGAACCAGGGCCCGCGAACGATTCGTGATGAAGTAAGGCACGGGGGCGTAAGTGGTATACCAGTCCCCGCTGGAATAGCGTGAAATAAGATTCACGAGAATCGAATCGGGGAGTTTCCCCCTGCCTATTCCCTGCTCTTCCACCCAGACGGGCACCGTTCTGCCCTGCATGTCCAAGTGGCTATACTGTTCGCCGAACCCGTAGATGCGCTCATCTTGCGGTGATTTAAAGCTGAAGGCCAGGGTGTTAACATCGCTATTAGAATCATTTACTCGGATATCGAAGGTGAGCTCGTTTTCGGATGCGGAATTCATTTGAAAGGTGAAATCTACCTTTTTTCTCGTGCCTCTCAGTTTTCCATCGATTTCGAATTTCTTATTTTCCAGAGACAGATGCCAGGATTGAATCTTATAGTGATTGACGATATTTTGAGCGAAAGAAAAGGACCCTGCGTTATACTTGATCGAGCGGCCCGAATGGGCTGCTCCGATGAACTCGTTCGGATCGAATCTCAAAATAGGCTCTTCCGGTTTTCCCGTTTTGAAGACCTCGAAAACTTCGCCTGTCCGGAGAGTGTAAGAACCAAAACTGTGTGTCTCTACTGCAATATTTTCCCTTCCGTCTCCTGAAACGCATAAATCGGAATATGTAATGGTCTTCGGGAAGAGCGATTGAATGTAGAGGCCGGCGGCCGCCAACGCGATTAGCAAAATTAACAAGACAACGTGAGATTTTTTCATGAACTTCCACCCCGCTCATTCAAATGTCCTTTAACTTCTGATTAGGTTTTCGAAAACAATCTATTTTAAATCCTCCAGAAGATCCACGATCTTCTCAACGGTCACGTTTTGCTGTTCCTCCCGGCTTATCGAGGCGATTCCATCGCCCTTTTGCTTCCCATAATCTCCAAATTGAGCATGGTTGCCGCCAACAATGTCGAAAAAATCCGCGTCGGGGGGCAACAAATCCTTCCTATCGTTTAGCTTGTCCTTATCCAGCACATTGTCCCTACTTCCGTAGATTGACAAAACTTCTAGATCGTCATCCGCTAAATTGTCGTCCTTCGGAGGATAAGCTGCTAAGAGGACCAAACCATCGATCAAATCGGGGTTACCATCGGCAAAACGGGCGGCCATCGCACCACCCAACGAATGTCCTCCGAGGACCCACCTATCGATATTTTCGTGCTCGTTGATCACTTTGGAAGCCTTTCCGGATCCGAAAATAGCCAAATCGAGGGGCATCGGGACTATGATTACTAGGTAACCTCTCTCAGAGATATGATAAGCCAACGGCGCATATGATTCTGGTTCTATATGTGCTCCGGGATGTGACATCCTCCCCTACCTAATCGGAGATCGGGAAGGGGCTTCCAGCCAAAGCAAGGGTTCCCGTATTGCTCAGCAACTTATCGCCTCCGGAGAGGCTCCAGAGGTCGCTTCATGGCTCAGGGTTCCGGGCTGTGCCACGGCAGCCCCTGCACTCACCAGAGGTCTCATCTCGGACTTGCCGAGTGCCCGACCGGCGATATTTCTGGCACCGTTCACATCGGAATCTATCTCAAGACCGCAGTTCGAGCACTTGAACTCTCCCCTATTTCTGTTACCTTCCTCACCACAACGGGAACATCTCTGACTCGTGTATGCTTCATCGACTTCGATATATTTGATGCCCCTTTCCTTGCACTTATATTCAAGCATTTGCCTGAACGAATGGTGCGGAAACCGATGCAGTTTCCTGTTCATAGTTTTTCCTCTGTCTTGCTTCTGTATGCCGGAAAGATCTCCAACCGCCACCACCAGCTTGTTTTCCTTTGCATAGCCCGCTATTTCCGTAGTTATCTTATGCAGCTGGTCTCGAACTTTGTCGTGTTCTCTCCCATGCCATCCTTTGCCGGTCTCTGATTGTCGCCTGAGATAGAAGTACTTCGACTGCACTCGTTTGATTTCACGTCCTCGGAATTCCGACTCCCGGCTGGGTAGTGCCACCGACACTACTGGGTTTCTCAACCCGAGGTCGATCCCGAGGACGCCCTCGTATTTTTCCACCTCTTCGACTTCTATCTCGACCGTGATGTTGAGGTAAAACCTCTCATTTTTTCGGAAGAGTTTGGATTCGCAAATCTCCCAATCCCGTTCAATCTCGATGTGGGTGTCGACGGGGACCTTCACGCCGCCATGCCTCCCAGCCACGGGTATTTTCACAAAATAGTCACAGACATCGGACTCGCACTCTCGAACGTCTATCAGATCCTTTCTAATAGAAATAG